>JBPCLN010000166.1:0-111015 GCA_051003235.1 Chloroflexota bacterium
CGGAGCCTGCTCCCGCCGGACGGGCAGCCGCTAACTGCCAGGTTGGCCGGCGCGGGGTCATTGCGGCAAGAATTGGAGGCGCTGCTCACCGCTGCACCCGTTGACGCCACCTATTCCGCCTATCGTGAACTCGTGTTGGACGCCAATGTCGCCGGCAAAGCGTCGTACTCAGCGCGGAAGCACGTCTGGACGCATCTGAAGCTGCGCTATCTGCTGGACCCGGCGGTGGAGGCGTTCCAGAGCTTCGCCGGCGCCATGCGGTCCAGCAGCGTGCCCGACGATCGTGGTCTACTTTGCCTGCTCATGCTGGCGCGCAGTGATCGTCTCTTCCGGGAAGTGACGCTAGAATGCGTCAGCGACCACCTGCACCGGTCGGGAACGCTTGTCGATCCGCAAGCGCTGCAGGCGAGCATCGATCGACGGCTGTTGGAGGCCGGCGTCGTTTGGGGGAAGCAAACGCGGCATACCGCCCGGGCCCATCTGCTTTCGGCGTTGAAAGATTTCGGCCTGCTGCGTGGCTCCGTCGCGAAACGCACGGCGACGCCCCGGCCCGGCGCATCGGTCATCACCTTCGCCGCCGCCCTGGGCAAGGAGGAGGGGCTTACCGACCGCCAGATCCTCACGGGCCGCTGGTTCCGGCTCCTGGGACTGCCTGCCGAGCAGGCCGTCCACCTCCTGTATGCGGCGGCCAGGAACGGTGCGGTGGCACTCCGAATGCAAGCGGATGTCGTCGAAATCGACCTCCCAGAGCCGGCCGTCGCCGTCTCAGGCTGACCTGATCGGGCGGGGAACGCATGCAGGGAGTACACTTCCTCCTCATGCGACCGAGTAACAGTGTGCCGGATTGAAACGATCAATCGAGCAAGCGTTTCAAGATCTCCAGGTCCTGGTGGACGGGTGGGCGGCCGGCGGCGTTGAGCCGCGCCTGCACGTGTTCGTCTACCCGCCCGAAGTTGAAGCCGTGATGCTCGAACGGTTTCCTGCGTTCGCTGAGGCCTGCGCCGCGCGAGGTTGCCCAATTGACCTGGTGGATATGGGTCAGGGACTATTGCGCGAAGTGGAACGGCGTCCGAACCTGGAAGGCCGCCTGCGCGAGGCGGAGCAACGGGGGACCGAGCGGGTGCTCAACGACCTCGGCGCGCTTGCCGGCAGGTATGTAGAGCGGCTATTCAGGCAACCGCTACAGCCGCCGCAGGTCTGCCGGTTGCTGATCAACAGCGGCGCGCTTGGGGTCCTCCTGTCGTACTCCGCGGTGATGAACGGAATAGCATTAGAAGAAGGGCCGGCCGTCGTGCTGGCCTTTCCCGGCGAAGCGGACGACCGGTCGCTGAATCTGTTGGCATTGCGGACGGATACGAACTACCGCGTGCCGCGGGTCTGACGGCAACGCCAAGCGTTACTGGCGCGCAGAGGAGAGAGCACAGCATGGTCACGGTTGGCAGCACCATCGAACGCGACCTGACGGATGAGCCGCGAAGCGTGATTAAAGTCGCTGAAACTGCCAGTTTGCGGGGGGAGTTGCTGGAATACGTCCTGACCGACCAGTTGGCCCGCCAGTTTGCCGCCGTTCTTGAGCCGCTGGTCCAGTCGGCCCGGCCAGGAGCCGCCGACTCGACAGGCAATGACATCTGGGTGTCCGGCTTCTTCGGCTCCGGTAAATCGCACTTCGCCAAGCTGGCCGGCCACGTGCTGGCCAATACGCCGGTCGGCGACGTCACAGCACGCGATCTCTTCCGCCAATTGTTGCATCCTGGCAATGCCGGCGATGAGCGTGTCGCCGCGCTGCTCCATGACCTGGTCACGTACGGGCTGACCTGCCATCTGGTCCCATTCGATATCACTGCCCTGCACACGCCTGGCGCCGAGCAGAATGTTGGCTTGACCTTCCTGCGCGCCCTCTACAGCTCACTGCAACTCTCCAACGTCGTGCCCTTTGCCGAACGGGAGCTGGAACTGGAGGAGGCCGGTGTCTACGGGGCCTTCCTGGAGCTGTATCAGCAAAAGTGATGAACGACAATTAGATTTGCCGGCGAATTGCCTCACCGAAAATGTAACCCAAGGCTAGCCGTTGCCTCACGAATAATTTCACCCAAAGCAAGCGGTCGTAGCGAGCGGAGGGAGAGTAGAAGTGAGGTCAGCGATGAGCGTCCAGAGCAAGCGAGAACTGCTGGTGCAGCGCCCTGAGGGCACCCGATGTCGCTACCGGGAAGCAGGGCCAGCACAGAAGACGATCATCCTGGATGAGTTTGTGGCGGCGACGGGCTACGCCCGTAAGTACGCGATCCGGTTGCTTGCCCATCCCGTGCTGCCTCGGGAGGCGATCCGGCGCCGACGGGCCCGGCGGTATGGAGCAGTCGTCCAAGCGGCGCTCGCCGTGTGCTGGTCGGCGGCGAATGGGATCTGCGCCAAGCGCTTGACGCCGTTTCTGCCGGAGTTGGTCCCAGCCTTGGAGCGTCACGGGCACCTGGCGCTCGGTCCGGAAGAACGGACGCAGCTGCTGACCATGAGCGCCGCAACAGTCGATCGGCTGTTGCGTCCGCACCGCGAACGCGACCAACCGCATGGGCTGACGACGACCAAGCCGGGGGCGTTGCTCAAGCGCCAGATTCCGGTGCGCACCTTCCAGGACTGGGATGACGCCCGGCCGGGCTGCCTGGAAATCGATCTGGTAGCGCATTGTGGCTGGAACACCGAGGGCGCCTTCCTGCAGACCCTGGTGCTCACCGACGTCGCCACCGGCTGGACGGAGTGTCTGCCGCTGTTGTACCGCAGCCAGCAGGGGGTGATTGCTGCCCTGGATCACGCCCGACAGCTGTTGCCTTTTCCTTTGGTCGCCGTGGACACCGATAATGGCGGTGAGTTCTTGAACAAGGAGCTCTTGAGCTACTGCGCACGCGAACAGATCACCTTTACGCGTGGACGTACCGGCAAGAAGAAGCACCCACGCTGTGGGTACCCGATGCTTCGTGGAACAAAAGAATGGCTCGATTGTCCGGCAGTTAGTGGGGTACGACCGCTTCGAAGGTGAGGCGGCCTACCGCCAGCTCAGCGAACTCTACCGGGCGGTGCGGCTCTACGTGAACGTCTTCCAGCCCTCAATGAAGTTGGCGACCAAGCAGCGCGAGGGCAGCGCCGTCCACCGGACCTACGAGCCGGCGAAGACGCCGCTTCGTCGCCTGATCGCTACTGCCGTGCTGGCAGTGGAGCAGCGGGAGCGCTTGGAGGCGATTGCCCAGGCGCTGGATCCGGTGCGATTGCTGCGTCAATTGGAGGTGTTACAAGATGCGCTCTGGCGCCATGCCATTTTCCGTACGCCCGCTCCAGCAACCCTCTCCGACACCGGGACCACCACCACGCCGCCGTGCTTTGCCATCGAGCAATGCGGGCTGAGTGCGGACACAGCGCCGGACCTGGCAAGCGACCGAGCGACAGCGATCGAGCAGCCGCGCAAGTACCGCCGGACCGCCAAGGTGCAAGCACCCCGCTGGTGGCGCACCCGCGCCGACCCGTTCGCGGAAGACTGGGAGGACATCGTCGCCTGGCTGGCCGCTGATCCGGTACGCACCGCCATGTCGGTGTTCCTGGAACTGGAGCAGCGCTTCCCCAATCGGTACAGCGACGGTCAACTCCGGACCCTGCAACGGCGCGTGCAGGAATGGCGGGCGCGGAGCATCGTGGTCTTCGACCAGCAGTGGCTTCAGGACGAGGTGCTCGTGAAGCAAACCTTGCCCTGTCCGTTGCGTGTGCTGACGGTAAGCCAGCCCGAGAAGCCCGCTGCACCGATGGCGGCGAGCCACTGATTGGGCCTACCGGGCGGTCGTGCCGGCGCCGCAGCCGGTGCGGAAAGCCAAGGACGGTGCTACCTTGAACGTGCCCAAGGAGGAGACGGGCCGACGCGGCGGTGGCCGTGGCGGTCCGTCTTCTCGCACTCGTGTTGGGATGCGGCAACGACCGGCGACACGGAATATTCTCTCCTGGGGCGCGGTGCCGGCGAAATGCCTCGTTCCATCCTTTCGACACCCACCAACCGATCGGCACGGAGGAAGGCTTGACCGAGGGCGCCCCCCGGGCGTGTCGATCGCCCGTTTCTCCAAGAAGACGTGCCCCGGTCACCCAGACACCGCCGGGTCCACTGCCCGTCGGAGCCGTGGGAGAAGATGAGCGCAATGATGACACTGGCGCCCTGCTCCCAACGGCAGCCCACCGATGATTCGCAACCATTTCGCTGGCCGGCAGACCGTGTTCCGCGCGATGCGCTATGATTGAGCGTGCGAATCAAAACATAAGGGGACGCGAACAATGCCCCGCGGTGGCGCCCGATCCGGCGCGGGACGCAAGGCCACAGACTGTCCCGGCGTGCCGCTCTCTACCTATTCCTTCCGCATCCGCCTGGAAGACACCGGCGTCCTGAGCCGCCTCGGCGACGGTAATCTCAGTCTTGGGTTGCGGCGCCTGATCGATCAGGCCCGTGCTGCTGGGCTCGCGCCGAGGCATTCACCTACCCACGATGCGGCTCCTTCGGGTAAGATCGTTGCTGAGGCAACGGCCGGCGACAAGTAACCTTTTCTCGTGAGGCAAGATGCCCAGCAGTTCTAGTTGACTTTCATCAAAAGCGCCGGTGAACCGACGCTCGTGCTAGGTGAGCCACCGCTGCTGCCCTGGTTGCCGGGGCTGCCGGGAGGCGAGGCACTCCTGGCCGACTTCATGGCCACCGCTTTCGGGCCGGCGAGGGAAGCGTTCGCCCACGGCGAGGCGGAGCGCGGCGTGCAGGCGTTCATCGATGGGGTCCTCGGCGCGGGGATGTTCGGCCGCATCCCGCCGCCCGTCCGTGCCGGAATGCTGGACAACGCCGACGAGATGCGGCTGGAGACGGTGACGCCCGCCGCCGTCTATTTCCCGGCCTTCACACCGGACGATGCGGGCAGAGTGACGCAGCCAACCCTGCTCGTGTCGGGTGAACTGAGCCCGCCCGTGTTCGGTCGCATCAGTGACGCGCTCGCACAGTGCCTGCTGCGGGCAGAGCGGGTCACGATCCTGGGGGCGTCGCGCGCCATCCATCTCGGCAATCCGCCCGCCTACAATGAAGCCGTGCGTGATTTCTTGTCCCGGCATTAGTGGTGCATCCGGCAAGTCTGGTGCATTTCCAACGGGCGCCTGGCAACTGAAGTCGCGGCTCAAACAAGCGAATGATCAGCCTTCGGCTGCCGGCACCTGCGCGGACTCAAGCCCAGTCCGCGCAGGCAGACTTCGCCTCCTACAGCCCGCGAATTTATTCGCCGGGCGCATTCGCGGGACGAGCACCGGACTTGTCGGATGTATCACTTAGGCTCGATCCGGCACGCGCCAGTTGGCATGCCAGTTTGAGTCTGGGGCGACTAGCTTCTGGTGGGGGAAGAGCTCTTGCATCGAACGAAACTCCTTGACGTGCGGCCTCACCACCGTCTCCCACAAGACTTCCACGTCCTCAAAAGTGCGCAGTCGCTGTAACGGCCGGTCAGCGTCGTACGCAGCGAGAAGCTCCTTCCCCTTTGCCCCGAGCCAGCGTACCTCGTCGGCCACCATGCGCTCGCCAATCAAGCGGTTCGAGTCCCGGACGTTGGCGCCCATCGCGAAACGCGGTCCGGGCGCAGCAGTCGGCGGCACCCGAGACAGGTCCACACACTCTGGGTGCAGTGCCCAGAGTAGGGAGGTCTCCACGCGGCCGGCATGGTCGCCACCACTCTTGTGATCGTTGTCGAAGCCCGGTTGGTTGGCCTCGAAGTCCGGCAGTCCGTACACGCGGGTGCCGACGTACGGCTGCAGTAGTTCCAGCAGCGTCTTGAGGTCTTGCCAGTTGGGGCCGTAATGGCCGGTCAGAAGAAGGGCAGCATGGAAGCCGAGTGCGTCCGCCGCCCGCAGGTGGTAGCAAATGTTCTTGAAATGGACCCAGGGGGGGACGCTCGTCAGCCAGGTGCGCTCGACGTTGCCTACTGCCTGCTCGGCCCAGGCAGCATAGCCGCCCAACTCATGGACGTGCCAGTAATCGGGCGGCGCCACGACCCCTCCGTGGGCGCGAGCCGCGGCGCAGGCTATGGCGTGCGCCTTCAGCGCATCGAGGCCGAGCGCGTTCTGGGGCCCGTGCGACTCGCAGAGGCCATAGGTGAAGTAGACGAGAGGGCAGGCGGCGAAGGCCCGTTCCAGCTCGTCCGGGAACATGCGCTCCCAGCGCACTTCGTCCCGGCTACCGCGCACATCCGGCATCAGCGTCTCCTTGGTGGCGTCACTGCGCAGGCTCCGCATTTTGTCCGAGCAATGATAACATTCGTCGAGCGTGGTGCCTCACCAATGCTCGTCCGCCTCGTCTTCGCCAGCCACAAAGAAGAAGTATTGACGCTGTGTCGTGCTAAAGTATTCATATGTATCCCAATCATCTCGCACATATCCCGGCACCTGTGACGATCGGAGGATTGCCGATGCCCGAACGATCCAGGTCGTTGCGCTTCCGCTCTAAGGGCGCAGGCGATAACGCGGTAGTGCGCAGCGACGACATCGATACCTATCTTGAAGCGCATTGGCGACCGCTGTGAGGCGATAGGGTTCTCCAGCAGTGATGACAGCGCACTCGGCGCCTTTGGTCGGCGCGCTCCAGCCAAGCGCGCTCATGCTGCCAGCGCTGGAGGTACACGCGCGCTGGGCCGACCACCATGTCTGGCGACCGGGCGAGGCCCTGTATCAGCATCCGGCAGTAGCTCACGCGCTGTGGCTCGTGCTGCGCGGAACGGTGGAACTGTCGGCGGGGGGGCGGCACTGGCGTGTCCAGCCCGGCAACCTGCAACTCTCACCACAGCATATCGTGCGCGACATCGTGGCGCCGCAGGGCGCAGAGTGGCTCTCCGTTGGTTTAGAGACCGTGCTCATGGGGCGAGTGGACATGTGGCAGGGCCTCACCGCCTCCGTCGTCTGGGTGCCGGACGAGCGGGATCGTCAGCGTATCGAAGGCTGGCTGCGGCAACTTGCCCTGGAGCGCCGTCACGCAGATGCCACAGCCAGTTTGATCTGTGACGGCCTGGCCAGGGCGGTGGTGGGCGTGTGCTTGCGCAGCATGCCGGCCGGGGCGTTCCCCGACGCCGGTCGCCTGGGCGTACCCACCTGGCTAGTGGCGGCGCTGCGTCAGATCCAGGAACGGCCCGGCACCGAGGTCGGACGGCTAGTCGGCGCCAGCGGGCTGAGTTCCGCCCGGTTTCGGCGACGCTTCCACGAGTGGGTCGGACAGTCTCCTCGTGCCTACGTACAAACCCGTCGTCTGGATACCGCCCGTGAACTGCTGGAAAGCGATATGACGGTCAGCGAGATCGCTCGCCAGCTTGGCTTTCAAAGTTTGCCCCACTTCACGCGGCTGTTTAGCCGCGCCTACGGTGTGCCGCCGACGGCGTATCGCAAGCGGACGGCACAGACAAAACTATGAGCGATTCCGACAAACATGCAGTATTCTGCCCGCCTATTATCAGGGGGCCACCGAATTGAAAGGACCGACGTTATGGAATTTCGACAGCTAACCGACGAGCAGCGGCACGAGTTCGAGCAAAACGGTTACTTGATCATCCCCAAGGCGCTTCATCCGGCGGCTCTCGCCCGCCTCACGGCTGCCGTCGACCGGCTCTACACGGAAGGCGTTGCCGCGCATGGCTTGAATAAGGCTGGGGCCTTCGAGTTGCGCAACGCCGTCGTCCATGACGACGCCCTGTTGGACCTACTGGATTGCCCTACGACGGTGCCGCTGGCGGTGCAACTCCTGGGCTGGAACGTCCAGCTCGATACATCGCATATCATCGTCCGGCCGCCGCAGCCGGCTGAGACCAGCCTCAGCTTCAAGGCCTCCGGTTGGCATCGCGACGGCGGCATCGCCACGCTCGAGACGCCCGAGCCGCTGGCCCGAACGCGCCTCAAGGTCTGCTACGTCCTGAGCGATCTCAGCGCGCCCGGTCGCGGCAACACACGCTTCGTTCCCGGCAGCCACCGTCTCCTCGGCGCGCCTGCGCGCCTGGAAAACGACATTGATCCGGTCGGAGCCCGTGAAATCCTGGCCGCCCCCGGCGACGCGATACTCTTTGAGAACCGTCTTTATCATGCCGTCGGGCCGAACCTGTCCACCATCGTTCGGAAGACGATCTTCATGGGCTACACCTATCGCTGGCTGCGGCCGCTGGACTACGTGGTGCAGCCGGCGGCCTTGGAGGCGAGAGTGCTGGACGATTCGATTCGCTGGCAGTTGCTCGGTTTCTGGCGCAGCGACATGGCATTTTCTCTTCCCAAAGACGAAGACGTGCCGGTACGCGCCTGGCTTCAGTCGAATCTGGCGGTGCCAACGGCGCCGGCTGAATCGACTATGGCGCGTTGATTCATAGCGGCAAGATTCGCAGTACGCGATAAAGGGAGAGTACATGGAAGCATTTTCACCGGAGAATCCATACACGCGGCGTCACACGCGGCGTCGCTTCCTATGCCGGCTTGGCGCGGGCGGCGCCTTCGTGGGCGGGGCCGCCTTGCTGGCCGCCTGCGGCGGGACTGCAGGCGTGGCGGCCACCAGCGCTGCCACGACGGCGACTATCACGGCCGCGGGGGGCGCTCTCGCCACGACGAATTCCACCGCGACGACCACTGCTGTAACAGCCATCTCGACCTCGACAACAGTCGGCTCTGCCGCGGGGACCAGCACAGCGTTGAGCAGCGCGTCGAGTGCCGCATCGGCGGCCGTGGCGCCGCCGGCCGGCGGGCGCACCCTGACGATCTGGCACATCTGGAACGGTACGCGAGAGCCTCTGGTGAAGCGGATCGCTGCTGATTTCACCAAGCAGCAGCCCAAGCTGGCAGTGGACGAGCAGGTGATTACGACCGATCTGCTGACGAAGATCACCGCCGGCATCGCCGCTGGCACGCCGTGCGACATGGCGATGATCAATCAGGGCTGGGTGCCGGCCATGGCGACGCAAAGCGCCATTGTCCCGCTCGACCCGCTGATCGCGCGAGACAAGCTCGACATCACCATGTTCTACGACTCGGCGCTTGCCCCCGGCAAGTGGAAAAGCAAGCTCTTCGTTTTGCCAAGCCTCGGGGCCGGCGCCTATCCGGTGCTCCTCTACAACAAGGACCTGTTCAAGCAACAGGGCATCGCCGCGCCGCCCGTCACCTGGTCCGAACTGCACGATGTCGCGCAGAAACTCACCATAAGCCAGGGCGGCACGATGACCCAACTGGGCGGCCTGCCGGCCTACGGCGACAATACGGTCAACTTCATGCAGTTACTCGTGGCCAATAACGGCAAATTCCTCAGCGACGATGGTCGCACGTTCACCTTTGACGACGCCCCGGGGCTCGACGCCTTGACCTTCTTCGGCGGCTTTTACGACGGCATCGGCAGCGCCGAGGCGATTGCAGCGTTCAGGAAGAGCCAGGGGACAGGGGAGAAAAACACCCCGCTCTTCAAGGGGACGCAAGCGATGGATTTGTCCGGCGTCTGGTACGTCTTTCAGATTAAGAACGACAACCCGAACCTGAACTATGGCATTGCGCCGGCGCCGCACGGACCCCAGGCCGGCGCCAAGTATCAGTCACCAAACTTTGGCCAGTGGGCCTACGGCATTCCGACCGGCGTCAAATCGGTCGACGACTCCTGGCTGCTGACGCAATGGTTTACCGCGACTAAAGATGAAGCGGGCTGGTTTATGGAACAGCAACTTCGCCCCTCGCCGGTGAAGGCGGTCAATGCCGACCCTTATTATCAGCAACAGACGGACCAATGGCCGGATATCGCCAAGCTGCTACCGGCAACGATTTCGGTTGGGCCGACGCCGGTGGACACGGCGGTCCAGAAACTCCTTGGTGTCATGATGGCCGAGGTCTCTGCCAAGAAAGGCGAGCCGAAGGCGGTGCTGGACAATACCCAGAAGCAAGCGCAGGCGCTCCTCGACAAGTGGTATGCGGATCACCCCGGCGCGTAACGATGAGTCAATGCTTGCCAGGTACGAGCGGCCCAGCCGGCGACGGCGCGCGCCTCCGGCCCAGACTGACACCCAGGGAAATCGATGCATCTGAGCATGAGCAAGGGCGTAGACCGCAATATCGGCCCTGCTGCTATACTTACCCTGCGTTGTGGATAGCGAAGGAGATCATCTGCTATGGGTGACAAGAGCCCGCGCAATAAAGAGAAGAAAAAGGCCAAGAGTCAGGCGGCAAAGAAGCCGGCAGCGGTGGCACCCGCAGCGCCGGCCGCGGCGCCGGCAAAGAAGTAGCGACGGCCCAGTTCGGCGCTGCGCCTCGGTTTCCGGGCTCTGCTTTCGGCAAGCTGCACACGACGGGACAGGGCCGCGGGCGTCCATCCCATGCCCGCGGTGAAGTCGTCAGTCCTGCGTGCGTTGCCGGAGGCGGAGCTTTTCTGTGTAGGGAGTAGGAAATGTGCGCCTAGATTCGCGGACGGTCTTGACGTTTGTCCTGATCGGCGTCGCGGTGTACCTTCTTTCCC
Organism: Chloroflexota bacterium; assembly: GCA_051003235.1. Taxonomy (GTDB): domain Bacteria; phylum Chloroflexota; class UBA4733; order UBA4733; family UBA4733; genus UBA4733. The sequence goes on from JBPCLN010000166.1 coordinate 10,499, forward strand.
GGCTGGTCTCAGGCGGGAGCATCGGCAGCGGCATCAACATCGTTGGGCTGGTCTATATCGCCATCGCCTTCCTGATCGCTATTGATGTGCACGAGTTCGGCCATGCCTATGTTGCCGATCGCCTGGGTGACGGCACTCCCCGTGGACAGGGGCGGGTGACACTCAACCCCATCGTCCATCTCGACCCGTTCGGCACCCTGATGATCCTCATGACCTTTGTCGGCGGCATCGGGATCGGCTGGGGTAAGCCGGTGCAGGTGAATCCGTCGCGCATCGCCAACGGTCGCCAGGGGATGGCGCTCGTGGCGGTAGCCGGCGTGATTGCCAACCTGCTGACGGCAGTAGTGGTGGCAGGCATCCTCCGCGCCGGCGTGGTGAGCCATCTGGGGGCGCCGGCAGTGCCGCTCGAATCACTGCTCCTCGCGCTGCTCCAGATTAACATTTTACTGGCCGTGTTCAACTTCCTTGTGCCGCTGCCGCCGCTTGATGGCTTCAATTTTCTGGTCAACGTCTTGCCGCTGCGCTGGTCATGGCAGTTGCGCCAGATCGAGCGCTACGGCCCGATCATCTTGTTGCTGGTGGTGCTGGGCAGCCAAATGGGCATTCTCTTCTTTAATCCCTTGAACTACCTGGTGTATTTGCCCAGCCAGTGGCTCAACCACGCCCTCCTCGGTGTCGCATAATTAGCAGGGAGGGTCTGCCCTCTCCTATCGTCGCTCCGGCTGCGTTATAGAGCAAGCGCTGGCACGTGGCGTGCGAAGCAAGGGACTGGTAAGCAGCGGCGCTTGATGTGCGTCGTTCGCGGAGATTGGAGACCATATGGCTGACAACGAACGAACGAACAACGAGGACAGCGACGCCGCTAAGCCGGACCCGGTGGACCGCACGGCGGCGGAACGACGGAAGGTAGAGCACGTTTCCGGCTTTCAAGGCGACAAACAACAGATGCCCCTGGAAGGCGACGACGCCCTGGCGACCGACGGCACCGCGACACCACCAATGACTTCCTTGCCCCCGGAAGAAGCAGCGCGGCGGCGCACCACCGGTCAAGACTAGGCAACTCCCCCGATGGCAACGCACGACCGCCTTGGCCTGGGTGTCATCGGCGGGGGCGGCGCTTTTGGGCGCTTCATTTCCACTGCCTTACCTCTTGTTGCGGGAGTGGACCTGCGCGCCATCGCCGGTACCAACGAGCAACGCACCCGGCTGGCCGCCGAAGCGTTGCATGTTCCCTTCTGGACACTCGACTATCATTCCTTGATTGCCCGGACGGATGTGGATGTTGTGGTTGTGGCCTCGCCTCCGCATCTCCACGCCGCCATGGCCATGGCGGCGGTGCAGGCGAACAAGGCAGTATTCGTCGAGAAGCCATTGGCGACGTCCCTCTCCGAGGGGCTGGCGCTGGTGGAGGAGGCGCGCCGCCGCCGGGTTCCGGCGACGATTGACTATGTAATGCGCTATAGCCCAATCTATCAGGCGGCCAGGGCGATTGTCGGCACTGCAGCGCTCGGCAGCCTACGCCGGATGGACTTTCGCAATGATGCCGGCGATGAGGGCCTGGCTGTCGATCACTGGTTCTGGGACCGCACGAAGAGCGGTGGCATCTTCATCGAGCATGGTGTCCACTTCTTCGACGTCTACGGCTGGCTCGCCGGCGCCGCCCCGCGCGCCGTCCATGGTCTGGCCCTGATGCGGGACGACACCGACCAGCAAGATGTCGTTCACGCCGACGTGCAGTATGCCAACGGCATCCTGGGTACCTTTACCCACGCCTTCGACAAGCCCAGCCGGCTGGAAACGCAGGAAGGGCTCCTGGTGTTCGACCGCGGCTCGATCCGCATCGCCGGATGGACGCCAAACCACCTGGAGCTGCTGGGTCTCGTCACCGACGATGAACGGGACCAACTCGCGGCCATCACCGGCTTGGCACTGGAAACGGTCGAACAGTACGATGCGGACCGCACGATGCGGGGACGCGGCAAGCGCTTCCCAGTTCGCCACGCTGTTCGCGGCATCCTCGCTCGGGCCGAGGATAGCCAGGAACTGTATCGCCAGGCAGTGGGAGCGGCGCTGGCAGACCTGATCGCGACGATCCGTAGCGCCGACCATTGTCAACAGGTGACACTCGGCGATGGCTTGGTCAGTCTGGCTGTCGCGTGCGTCGCCGCCGGGACGGCCGGCACGGCGGCGTTGGCGCGCGTGGTCGAGGTGGCAAGCGTTTAGGCCTTCGTCGTGTATACCACAATCCGGTTACTGTAGTTCTTGGTGAAGGCGTCCCATGATCCGCCGCAGGTGATCAGGTTGAGGTTGGCTGCGGTCGCGGGACCGAAGACCTGCGCAATTGGCGCTTCGTTGTACGGATAGCTGACCTTCTGGGTCACGACGAACGTCACAGTGTCGCCGTTGGACATAGTGATCATGATCTTGTCACCCGCCTTCAACGAGCCAAGGCGCCAGAAGACCGCCGGCGCCGTCGTCGAGTCCAGATGGCCGGCCATCGCCGAATTGCCGACCTGACCTGGCGTCGGACCGTACTCGTACCAACCGACGTCGTTCCACTCCTTCGGAACGTCCATCGCACCGTCGGAGGTGAGACCGACCAGTTCCACCGGCGCAATGACGCTGATCGCCGGGATCTGCAGCTTGACCGGGATCACCGGCAGCGGTGTGGCGCTAGCAGCCGGGGCGGCCGAGACAGCAACCGTCGACTGCGTGGTCGCCGCCGCGGTCGACGTTACGGCGCTCGTCGATGTAGCAGTTTCAGCCAAGGCATTGGGAACCGGCGCCACCGTCGGCGTCGCCCTGGCGGTGGTGGCGGAGGCGACCGGCACGCTGGCAACCGGCGTACTCGCGACCGCCGATGTGGTGCTCGTCGTGACGGTGGCGACGGCTGGTTGGCCGCCGCACGCGGTCAGCAGGACGACCACGGCCAGTAACCAGGCCACAGGTCCACCCAGACGTCGGGCCATCAATATCCTCCTTAGGGTCGGCATGCTGCCCATCCTTGGGCGCGTGCTGATTACGCCATCGTTAAGTATACGTCCGCCGATACAAACGGATCATTCGTACCGGCGGCGTGGCGCACCGTCGCCCCTGACGGCGGTCACTCGCGCGACTAGGCCTTTACGGTGGCGAGCAAGACACCATCGCGCCCGTTGCGGTTCGGTAGGATGATTGCCTCGAGGCGCGGGTGTTCGGCGGCACGCCGGTTGAACGTGTTAATACCGGCCGCTCCGGCGTCATCGGCGGCGGGGTTGATGATCGCGCCGCCACGGAGGACATTGTCTCCCACGATCAACGTGCCTGGTCGCGCCAGCCGGATCGCCCATTCCAGGTAGCCGGGGTAGTTCTCTTTGTCGGCATCGATATAGACGAGATCGAAGGGCGCTTCGCTCTCGAGGGTCGGCAGCGTATCGAGGGCTGGCCCGACCCGCACTTCGACGCGATCGCCCACGCCGGCGCGCGCGAAGCTGTGCCGGGCCACCTCGGCATGGTGGGCATTGACATCCAGCGAGATCAGCCGGCCACCGGCCGGCATGGCGCGCGCCAACCAGATGCCGCTGTAGCCGCCCAGCGTGCCGATTTCCAGGATCTTCCTGGCGCCCGTGGCCATGGTCAGCACGGCCAGCAATTTGCCCAGCGCCGCCGGCACCTGAATGCTTGGCAACCCGCCCGCTTTCGCGCCCTCAAGGGCGCCGCGCAAGCCCTCGTCTTCGTGGATGAAGAGCTGCTGAATGTAGTCGTCGATCGGCGATCCAGTATCCTCAGGCATCGTGGTGTTTTCCTTTCCGGTGGATCCGGAGCCAATGATAGCAGCGCGACGCGCCGAGCGGTCAGCCCATCGTCGCGTCACGCAGGTCGAAACTGCCGTCCGGCAGCAGGGGCAGGCGCGTGACGTGCGGATCGAGCAGGACAAAGTCTCGCTCAAAAAAGAGCGGTACGATCGGCGCATCCTGCATAACCATCGCCTGTGCCTGCTGGTACAGGTAGATACTGCGCCAGGGATCGGCCTCCTGATTGGCCTGATCGAGCAGTTGGTCGACCCGGGGGTTGGCGTAATGGGTCAGGTTTGTCGAGCGTCCGCTGTGGAACAACAAATCCAAAAAGTCTGACGGGTCGGTGTAGTCGGCTTGCCAGCCGGTCAGCACGATATCAGCAGGCGGTTGCCCCCTGGCTAGCGCGGCGGCGATGGCGCTCTCGGCCACGTAGGTCAAGGTCACGTGCCAGCCGAGATTTTGTTGGATCATGGCGGCGAGGGTGCTCGTGAGCGGTCCGGGCTGCCCGTTCAGCGAGCGCTCGCCACTGGCCAGAGTAATTGTCGGCACAGTCCCGGTGTAGCGGGACGCGGCGAAGGCGGTCTTCGCCGCCGGGACGCTGAACGGGTAGACGGTCAGATGGCGCTCGTAGCCGGGAAACGCCGGCGGCAGAATCGCCCCGGCCGGCCAGCCATCGCCGCCGAGCGCCGTCGTGATCAGCGTCGGCTTATCGATCGCCATATTCAACGCCCGCCGGACGTTGACGTCGTCAAAGGGCGGTGCGGCGCGGTTCAGCACCAGATATTCCAGAGTAGGGAGGTCGAACACGTGGAATGCCTGCCGGATGGCCGGCGGGACGCTGGCTTGCGGGCTGAGAAAGGACGCCATGTCCTGCGCTGTTGGCGGCAATGGGAGCAGCGCCAGTTTGCCCTGGCTGTAGGCCGCCGTGACGTCGCCAAGTGCCGAAGGATTGTGCAGCACGATCTTGGCGACGCGCGGCGCCGGGCCGTAATAGCCGGCAAAGCGATCGAGGGTGGCCTCCGTCTGCGGTTGCCATTCCGTCAACCGGAAGGGACCGGAACCGTTTGGATGTTGCCACCAGTTCGCGCCGCCGGCCTCCACCGTGCGTTGATCGAGCGCGAACGTGAGAGGGAAGGTGAGCTTGGCCGGAAAGGCATTGTCCGGGTGCGTCAGGGAAAAGCGTACCGTGAAGGCGCTGAGCGCCGTCACGCCACTCACGGCGGTGGCCCTGCCGGCGAGCCGTTCCTTCACGCCCTGAATGTCGCCGAGATAGTCCTCGGCTACGGCCGAACCGTGCGCCGGATCACAGGCCCGATTGATGGCGTAGACGATGCTCGCGGCGGTGACCGGATCGCCGTTGTGGAACGTGGCATGGGAGCGCAGGGTGTAAGTGTAGACCGTTCGGTCCGCCGATACGACAACGCTTTGCGCCAAATCGGGAACGAGGACGCCAGTGGCGCTGTAGCGCTCCAGTCCACTGAATACGCTGTCGAGGAACACCCCGCCGCCGCTATCCTGCGTCGGGTCCAGGCTCGTCGGAAAGGTCGCCAGCAGATTGAGCGTCGGGCCGGCGGTGGCCGGCATCCCCACGCTCGGACCGGCGCATGCAGCCAGCAGAAGGGCGACCATGCCGATAGCGAAGGCTGGGCGGACCAGCGGCAGGCAGCGACCAGACACAACGTCCTCCCGCAACCCGCACGACATGGGATGAGTATAGCCCCTAACGGCAGCGGTGCCGTCGAAAGCAGGTGAACCAGCGGCGTTACGCCGACCGCCCCGCAGCGTCCCCATTGACGGGGCAGCCGGGCGGACGGGTGTTACCATGTGCTTTTGCGCGCCGCAGTCAGAAGCCGAGTTGGAGTCGAGTTATTGATTGAAGTCACGAATCTCACGAAGTACTATGGGCAGCGCGCCGCCATCAACGATCTATCCTTCACGGTCAAGCAAGGAGAAATACTCGGTTTGCTCGGCCCCAACGGTGCCGGCAAGACCACCACAATGCGCATCCTGACCGGTTACATGCCGCCCAGCGCCGGCAGCGCCGTCGTCGCCGGCTACGATGCCTTTAAGGATTCGCTGAAGCTCCGCCAGCACATCGGCTACCTACCGGAACGCGTACCCCTCTATGAGGATATGACCGTTACCTCGTACCTCCGCTATGCGGGACGCATCCACGGCATGTCCCGCCCCAGTATTGCCGGCCGCTTGGACGAATTACTTCCCCTCTGCCACGTCTTCGAGTTCCGCGATCGTTTGATCGGCAAACTGTCGCGCGGTCAGCGCCAGCGCGTCGGCATCGCTCAGGCCCTGGTACACGATCCGGACGTCGTGGTGCTGGACGAGCCGACGGTAGGCCTCGACCCCCGTCAGATTATCGAAACGCGCGCTCTGATCAAGAGCCTGGCCGGCCGTCACACGGTCGTCCTGAGCACGCACATTTTGCCCGAAGTGAGTGTGGTGGCGAGTGAAGTCGTCATCATCCATGAAGGGCGCGTCATCGCTCAGGACACACCGCAAAACCTGATGGCGCGACTGCAAGCTGGTCAGAGCTACCGTCTCGTCGTGAGAGGGCCGATCGAGGCGGTACGGGAGATGCTGGCCGCCCAGCCCGGTATCAGCAGCGTGGAGGCGCGCGACCGTGAAGACGGCACGGCGGAATGGCTGATCCAGAGCGAGGCGACGACCGACCTCCGCGAGGAGTTAGCAGCGGCCGTCGTTGGTCAGGGTTGGGGCTTGCGGGAACTCGGCGCCCTGGGCATGAGCCTGGAAGAAGTCTACCTGAAGCTGACGACCGAAGAAGTGGTCGAGGCGGCATGAGAAATACACTCACCATTGCCGGCCGGGAGCTGATCTCCTACTTCGGTTCGCCCGTCGCCTATGTCGTGGCCGCCGCTTTCCTGGCGATCAATGGCTTCCTCTACGGCGTGATTATCTCCGGGTCGAAACAAGCCGACATGAGTTTTGTCTTCAGCGACATGGGCATCATCCTGCTGTTTGTCATTCCCGGCATCACGATGCGATTGCTGGCGGAGGAGCAGCGGATGGGCACCATCGAACTGCTCCTGACGGCGCCGGTGCGCGATTGGGAAGTGATCGTCGGCAAGTTCGCCGCCGCTATGGCGCTCTTCCTCCTAATGCTCGTACCGACGGGCCTCTACGTGCTGTTTCTCACCCTCTGGGGCCACCCCGACAACTCGACGATTCTGACCGGCTACATTGGGATCATCTTAATCGGCGCCGTCTTCGTCGCCATCGGCCTCTTAACGTCGGCCTTGACCCAGAACCAACTGGTAGCCTTCCTCGTGGCCTTTGTCGCCAGCCTCATCCTCTGGCTCCTTGATGGTCTGTCGGCAAACTTTGCCGGGACCGGTGGAACGGTCCTTACCTATCTCGCGCTCCAGCAACACCTGAGCGACTTCGAGAGTGGCTCGGTCCAGAGCCAGGATGTGATCTATTTGCTCACCCTGACGATTTGCGCGCTCTTTCTAGCAACCCGTCTCCTGGAGACTCGGAGGTATCGTTAGGTGCGCAACGACGACATTTTCCGCCGCATGGCGCCCTATGCTGGCATGGCAGGCGGTCTGTTTCTGTTCGCCACCGCCGGCGTCGCCCTGGTCGCGGGGCACGTCAACGCCGCCCTGATCTGGCTACTGGTGGCCGCCGGACTGCTCTTGATTTTCTTTGTCGCCGCCGATACCGACCGCGTGCTCCAATTGCTCGGCGGGCGACAGGCTCGCTACGGCTCTCTTGCCGGCGTCACATCGGTCCTTTTCCTGGGCATTTTCATGTTCATCAATATCTTCGGGGTGAAGTACAACCAACAATGGGACTTCACCCCGAACGGGAAGTTCACGCTGACTTCCGCCACGACCGCCCTCGTCAAGGGGCTGACGCAACCGGTCCAAATTATTGGCTTTTACACCAGTGACCCGAACACCGGCGGCGCCGGCAAGATGGACGCCCAAAAGTTGCTCGCCCGCTACACTGCCTTGTCACCGAAGATCGCCGTGACGTTTGTCGATCCGAACGTCAATCCAGCGGAGGCGAGCCAGTATCACGTCAGCGCCGTGCCGACGCTGGTCGTCACGTCCGGTGGCAAGCAGGAGTTGGTGCAACTAGCGGATGAACAGTCTCTCACCAGCGCGATTCAAAAGGTCACGAGCGGTACAACGCCGAAGGTATACTTCCTCCAGGGGCACGGCGAACCGTCGTTGCAGGCCGCCAGCGGCCCGAGCTTTTCGATCCTGATCGGCGACCTCGGCAAGAATAATCTCGACGGGCAACCCTTGAATTTGCTGACAGCGGGAAAGGTGCCGGCCGATGCGACCGTCGTGGTGGAGGCGTCGCCGACGACCCCCTACAGCAGCAGCGAACAGCAGGCCCTTCTCACCTACCTGACGGGCGGCGGCCGAATGCTTGTGCTGTCCAGTCCATTCCCGAAGGACAACCTGGACTGGCTGCTGAAGCCATACGGGGTGAGCATCGACGGCGGTCTGGTGGCCGATGTCGGCAGTTCGATCTCCGGTCAGCCCCAGGCGGTCGTGATCCAGAATTATCAAACTGGCGGCATGTTGACCACGCCCCTGCCTCCGGGCGTATATCTGGACACCACGGCGCTGAACGTAGCGTCGCCGGCGCCGAGCGGCGTGACGGTGACGCCCGTCGCCAAGACCTCTACTGATAGCTACCTCGTGACGGACCAGAAGGCCACGACGATCGATCCGAGTAAGGACAAACATGGTCCCTTCACGATCATGGCGAGCGTCGAGAAAGCGATCGTTGCAGCGGGGGCGTCCGCCACACCGGGCGCTGCTACGCCGACGCCGGCGCCAACACCGGCGGCCGGCGCCAGTCAACCCACGCGCCTGGTCGTCGTCGGCGACACCGCCTTCGTCACCGACCAATTGTTGAGTTCCAACGCCCAGATTGGCGAAGACAACAGCGAAGCGGCAATTGCGGCCGTGAAGTGGCTGACGACGCAGCCCGGCGGCGTCATTATTCCCACCAAGGCTCCCAGCGACCGTTCCATGGTGCTCCTCGGTTGGCAGCAAAACTTGCTGGTCTTCACCAACGTGCTCTTTGTTCCCGCGCTGGTGCTCCTGGCCGGACTGGCCGTCTGGCTGCGACGGCGTTAGATGGAAGATTCATGAACGCGCGCCTCACGCTTGGCCTCCTCGTCATCTTTGTTTCCCTGGGCGCTGTCGCGTTCGTCACCAATCGAACCGGCGGGACCGGCGCCCAGGGCACGCCAACGCCGAACCGGGGTGTCTTCAGTTTTAAACCGACGGATGTCCAGACGCTCACCATCGAGTACATCGGCAAATCGATCACCGTTCAACAAGATAGTTCCGGTAACTGGCAACTGATCGATCCAAAGGCGCAGTATTCCGATTCGACGCACATTGCCGGCGTCGTCGCCACGCTCGCCAATATGCAAAAGACCGTTGACGTGCCGTTGGGCGCCAACAACCTCAGCACTTTCGGTCTGGACAAGCCCTACCTGACGGCAACGGCAACGCTCAAGGATGGCTCCAAGCACGTCCTGATCGCCGGCAACAAGAACCCCGGTGGCGATAGCTATTACGCCCAGGTCCAGGGCCAAGCGGGACTCTTCCTCGTTGCCCTGATCGATATTGACAGCATGGCCCAGTTAGTGACCCAACCGCCGGTGGCGACGCCCACAGCGGTCACGACCCCCATCGCCGTATTGACGCCAGGGCCGAGAGCGACAGCGACGCCCTAGCGACGGCCCCGCGCCCGCTCCACGGCGCGTTGCCAGCCAGCATAGCGGGCGGCGCGCTCGGCGGTGGTGATCTGAGGGAGGAAGCGCCGGTCGAGGCGCCAGGTATTGGCCAGTTCGCGCGTGGAGGACCAGAGGCCGCCGCCGATTCCCGCCAGGAAAGCCGCGCCGAGGGAGGTGGTTTCGCCGATCACGCCGCGCTCAATAGGGATTCCCAGCAGATCGGCCTGGGTTTGCATGAGCAGATTGTTGGCGGATGCTCCGCCGTCGACGCGGAGGGCGTGCAGGGATACGCCGTCCTGGCCGATTGCTCGGACGAGATCGCAGGTTTGATAGGCAATGGACTCCAGCGTCGCACGCACGATGGCGGAGCGACCGCTGCCGCGCGTCAGACCGACGATGGCACCGCGGGCGTAGGGATCCCAGTAGGGCGCCCCCAGACCGGTAAAGGCCGGCACGACGTAGACACCGCCACTATCCGGTACGGCGGACGCCACGGTCTCACTGTCGGCTGCCGTGGCAATCAGCCCCAGTTCGTCGCGCAGCCACTGTACCGCCGCCCCGGCGACGAAGACGCTGCCTTCGAGGGCGTACGTCGGCATAGGCGCCCCGGCGGCGTCCGCGCCGATCGCCGCAGTCGTCAGCAAGTGCGCCTGGGAAACGACGCGGCGCTCCCCCGTCTGCACGAGCAAAAAGCAGCCCGTGCCGTAGGTGTTCTTTGCCTGGCCGTCGGCAAGACAAGTCTGCCCGAATAAGGCCGCCTGTTGGTCGCCGGCGATGCCGCAGATAGGCACTGTCAATCCGGCGGTGGCGCTCGCGGCCGTCGTCGCCGCCTCACTGTAGGAGGGCACGACCGTGGGCAGGAGGGCCGGCGGAATCTTGAAGAGTCGACATAACTCATCATCCCAGCCCTCCGACTGGAGGGAGTAGAGGAGCGTTCGGCAAGCGTTCGTGCGATCCGTCAGGTGGCGCGCGCCGCCGGTGAGTTGCCAGATGAGCCAGGTGTCGATCGTGCCCACCGCCAGTTCGCCCGATTCCGCCCGTCGCCGAGCGTTGGGGATCGCCTCTAACAACCAGGCGATCTTCGTGGCGGAGAAGTAGGGGTCGAGCAACAGGCCGGTGCGTTCACGCACCATCGTTTCGGCGCCGGAGCGGCGCAGCTCGTCACAGGCGCCGGCGGTCCGCCGATCCTGCCAGACGATGGCTGGGGCGAGCGGCTTCCCGGTGGCGCGCTCCCAGAGTACCGTCGTCTCCCGCTGGTTGGTAATGCCAAGGGCGATCGGGTGATAGCGACCCGCCGTTTGCTGGAGCACCGCCTGCAGGCCGCTCTGGACGCTCGCCCAGATGTCCGCCGGGATGTGTTCGACCCAACCGGGCTGTGGATAGTACTGGCGAAATTCCTGATCGGCCTGGGCCACAATATCGCCCCGGCGATCGACCAGGCAGACAGCGGTGGCGGTGGTTCCCTGGTCGATGACGAGGACGGCCGGCTCAGCCACGGCGGCGGCGGTTGGCGTCCAGGTAGTCGATCGAACGGCGGTAGGTTGCCTCATCGATCATCCCGGAACTCATGTACAGGTTAAGCATGATCGGCAGCTTGAGGATGGAGTGGAGGCGCACGCCGTGTTCCTTCAGGCGCTCGGTGCCGCCCTGCTCGCGATCAACCAATACGACGGCGTCTCGTACCTGCAAACCGGCAGCGTCCAGCAGTTCTACCGTCTCCACCAGACTGCTCCCAGTGGTGATCAGGTCATCAATCACCATGACCCGGACGCCGGGGGCAAAGCTGCCCTGGATCGTTGCACCGACGGCCGAGCCGGGTACGTCGTCCTCCCCGGTCGCTGCGCCGGTCGTCACAGCTTGTTCGGCGGTACGTTGGCGGGCGTACACCATTGGGACGTTCGTGGCCAGGGAGTAGGCGGTTGCCAGGTGCAGGCCGCCGTATGGCACGCCGGCGACGATGTCGAACGGGTCAAAGGAGGGTTTGCGCCGCAGTTGCTCTGCGCTCGTCTCCTGCTGGATCAGGCGCCCCGCGTAGCGCAGCGTACTCGGGCTACCGGTGAGGACGCGGAGATCGACATATACCGGCGAATTGACGGTTCGGCCGACGGTAAACTCGCCAAAACGGATCGCGCCGAGGCGGAAGAGTTCGCGCGCCAGCCAGAGGTTGTCCAACCGCTCTTCGGGCTCCGGTTCCGCCTGCAGTCCCTGACCCTGGTTGTGATCGGAGAAGGGCGCTCCGTTGCCGCCTGCGCGTACCGTCATTGTCATCCCTTTTCGTGCGCTCGTCGTGCGCGTTTGATGTGTGTGCGCCGCCCACTGTTGAATCGCAGCAGTATAAGCGTTAGGCTGCGAGGCGGCAAGTCACGGCGGCCACGGATCGGTTGCCAGGATAGCCGTGTGAAAGGATGGTCGGTGGCAGAGATACCGGTGGGACTCCAACTGTATAGCGTTCGGGATCAATTGAGGGAGGATTTTAAAGGGACAGTACGGGCGGTGGCGCGTATGGGCTACGCCGGCGTCGAACTCGCCGGCTATGGCGGCATGAACGCGTCGGACCTGCACAGCTTTTTGGAAAGTCTCAGCTTGAAAGTCGCTGGTGATCACGTGAGCCTCGATCGCTTGGAGCACCAGCTTGATGAGGTAATCACCTTCAGCAAGGAAGTCGGCATACCCAACGTGGTATGCCCATCAGTGCCGGCCGGTCGGCGCCAGGACGCCGCCGGTTGGCAACAACTGGCCGGCACGTTGAATGAGATCGGCCGCAAATGCGTCGACCAGGGCTTGTCGTTCTGTTATCACAACCATAACTTTGAATTTGCTCCGGCCGGCGACAGTAATGGCTTTACCCTCCTGTACGCCAACTCCGATCCGCGCTACGTCAAGATGGAACTGGACATGTTCTGGGCCCAGAAGGGCGGCGATAATCCGGCGGGCATTTTGCAGCGCTATCCAGGACGTTGCCCCATTGTGCACCTCAAGGATATGACGGGTGATGACGAGCAAACATTTGCAGAAGTCGGTGAAGGGGTACTGAACTTTCAACAGGTCTTTCAGGCCGCTGCTACCGGCGGCGTCACCTGGTACGTGGTGGAGCAAGATCGCTGTAAGCGCCCGCCCTTGGAAAGTGTTCAACTCAGCCTGCAGCACTTGCGAGAATGGGGAATGGCCTGATCGTCACCTTCAGTAGTCATTGTGCCTCCCGAGCAGCATCCGCTGTTACCTTTTTCGTTAGTATCGGTCGCGTACTTGCAAATTTGACGAGTACCGATTATGCTTAAGAAGCGACTCTTTGAGAAGGATTGGGAGAACAATGCCACAGCTTCACCGGCGTTTGAACGCTGCCGATTTCCGAAGGCGAGGTGCGGGTACGCCACAACTTGATCTGGCGCCGTATACGGAGATTTTGCAAGGTTTGTCAATTGGCGACGGGGCCGACGTGGTCCTTGAACCAAACGAGAAGCAACGCGTTGTCAAGCGACGCTTTTCCATGGCCGCGTCGCAAGCAGGGCATGCGCTGAAGTGGCGCACAGCCGCACAAGGGCACCTGCGTTTTCAACTTATCCCGAAGAATCCGGCGAAGTAGCGCTCGTGCTGCGACGATGCACGTCGCAGCACTGGCCCTGCAATACCGGGGTGAAAACGGTCGGCAGGGGCGCTTGGCAATGGGGGCAGTAGTGGCCGGACGAGATACGCCGGAGGTGGCGCTGATCGGGCCTTCGGGAAAGGAATTCCGGCTCGCGCCGGAGACGGTTCCACCGCTCGAACGCGCCATGGCCAATCGTGACGTCACGCGGGCCTACCTCCTGGACATCATTGCGACGACGCAGGCTAAGTACCCGCCGGAGATATTTCCGACGCAGTTGGTGCAGGCCTTGGGCGAAGCGTTACGGACCTTGCCCGTGGCCTGGTTACGTGAGTTCGCCTATGCCGGAATGCTGGCGACCTTGCAAGGGCTGGAGGACGGCGAGGAGCAGGGTCGCAGTCGCGGGATCGCTGAGATTGAAGAGTAGAAAGGTAACAAGGCGGATGGCGTCACGTAAGCTGCGCGTCGGCATCGCGGGGACCGGCGGCATCGCCCGCTCGGTCCATATTCCGGGTTTCCAGAAACTTGCCGACCGGGTCGAGGTCGTGTCCGCTTTCGATATCGCGGCCGACCGCGTGGCAGCGGCGGGCAATGAGTTTGGCATCCCCAACGTCTTCACCGACTACGAGCAGATGCTGGACGGGCCGCCGCTCGACGCTGTCGCGATCTGCACACCGCCAAATGCCCATGTACCGCTCACCGTGCAGGCCTTCCAGCACGGGCTGCACGTGCTCTGTGAAAAACCCGCCGCCATAACCGCCGACGGCGCCGCGACTATGGTGCGGGCCGCCAAAGAGGCCGACCGCCTGCTGATGATTGGCTTCCAGCACCGCTTTTCCCGCCCGGAGAAGGCGCTGAAGCGCATCATTGACGGCGGCGAACTGGGAGAGATTTACTATTCCCGTGCTCTATCGCTACGTCGGCGCGGCATCCCCGGCTGGGGCCTCTTTACCAACAAGGAGATTTCCGGCGGCGGGCCGATGATGGATATCGGCGTCCACGTGCTCGATCAAACGATCTATCTCCTGGGCAACCCGATGCCGGTCAGCGTCTTCGCGTCGACCTTTCGCAAGCTGGGCACCCGGTCCGGATTCAATTCTTTCGGACCGTGGGACCCTGCCAAGTTCGAGGTGGAGGACTTCGCGACGGCGAGCATCAAATTTGCCGGCGGCTCCACCATGTTGTTGGAGGCCTCCTGGGCGCTCAACATTCCGGCGAGCGCCCATAACGTGCTGTTGTGCGGCACGGAGGGGGGCGCAGAACTCAACCCGCTGAAAATCTATACCGAACGTCACGGCATGCTATTCGACATGACGCCGCCCGACGCCGGCCAGCGCGGCGCCGACAGCACCCAGGACGAGAAGATCGCCCACTTCGTTCAGTGCATCGAGGAAGGCCGTCCGCCGATTACCACGCCCAGCGAGATCATCAACGTCGCGCTGATCCTCGACGCGGTGTACCGGTCAGCGGAGGTCGGCAAGTCGGTGGAGATTGTGCAGCCCAATATCTAGGGTCTAAGGTGCGTCGGCCGGGAGCAAAATGAACCATCCCCCTTGGAGTGGTTGCACCGCGCGGAAGTGTCGCTCGTCAAACGTCAGTATGCGTCGGGTGCCGTAGCGCCGTGCCAGTACCATCACCGAAAGATCCGCAAGCCCCAGGTCGAGGTCTTTATAGCGGTCATGAAGGAAAAGGGCCATTCCATGCTCCTCCTGTGACAGTCCCTCAACCACGAACAAGCCATTCGCAATATCGCTGAGAAATCGGCGCACCGCCATTGCGCCGCCCAGCTTCCGAAGCATGAAATCGACCTCAGTGGTGACGGGAGCGGGAAGGACGAGGGGACCCGATTCATCAGTGAGGACGCGCCGTACCGGACCGTGCAATGGATCGCTCGCGTCACCGCCAGCGATTAGTGGTGCAGCATCAACAATCAGCGTCACTGGCCGAAGCCTTCAAATAGCTCATCCTCCGATCGATCCGTGATTGACCGTCCGTCGCCCCGAAAACAGCCGAGAAAGGAGAACTCCCGTTTTGGTGCAGTCTGCCGCTCGTACACACCGATAGCGGCACGGATAACTTCGGCCTGACTCTTCCCTTGCTGAGCGGCCATAAGGCGTACGCGTTCGAGGTCAGTCTCCGCCAGGTAGATGCTGGTTTTCTTCATGATCGTAGGGTACCATGTAGGGTGCAATCGAGCGGCTGGACGATCGGATAAGGATTCAATTTACGTTGAAATTCTGCATCGCGCCGGAGATACTGGCGAGCCGGCCCGATTACCTGGTGGGCGTGGTGGTCGCTCGTCAGGTCGATAACGGCCGGCGGAGCGATGATCCGGCGATGGCCCTGCTGCGCCAAGCCGAGGCAGAGGTACGCAGCAGGGAGCCGGAAAGCGGTGGGGCGGCGGTGTGGAACGCCGCCCTGGCGCGATTTGGCGTTGATGTGACCCAGCACCCCCCGGCGGTGGGGCGGCTGGCGGAGCGCGTCCGTGCCAGACAGGCCACCCCAGCGGTCAATCCAGCCGTCGACCTTGCGAACGCCGTGTCGCTCAAGCATGGCGTCTCCCTCGGCGTGCACGACCTCGAGGCAACTAAAGGTGACATAACGGTACGGCTGTCCCAAGCGGGCGATACCTTCCTGCCTTACGGGAGCGTTGAATCAGAAACGATTCCGGCAGGCGAGCCGGTCTATGCCGACGAGCGCGACGTCCGCACGCGCTGGTGGATTTCGCGCCAGAGTCGGCGTGGCCGCGCCGAGGAACGGTCGCGCACACTCTTCTTTCCGATTGACGGCTTTGCCGGCCAGACCGAAGGGCAGGTTCATGCGGCGGTAGACGAACTGGCGATGCTCCTGCGCGAACAGCTCTGCGCGGTCACCACCACCGCCTACGTGAGCGCCGCCCAGCCCTGCTGCCCACTGCTGCGCTTCCCTATGATCAGTTCCGTGCCGGCGGGCGGCGATGCTGTCGACGAACTGCTCGGTCGCGGTGTCGTTGATCTCATCAAGCGGGAAGAACTGGAACCGCGCCTGCGCAACGGCGAAAAGCTGAAGGTGAAGCTCGGTATTGACCCGACGGGGCCGTTGCTCCACGTCGGTCGCGTCACCCAACTGCTGAAGCTGCGCCAGTTCCAGGACTTGGGGCACCAGATCCAATTCCTGGTCGGCAGCTTCACCGGCATGTTAGGTGACCCGTCCGACAAAACCGCCTACCGGCGCCAACTAACCGCCGCCGAAGTCCACGCCAATATGCAGCGCTATGTTGAGCAAGCAGGGCGGATCATTGACATCAGCAGGACGGAAGTCGTCTACAACGCCGACTGGTTGGGCAAGCTCACCTTTGCCGACGTCATCGAACTGGCGTCGAACTTCACGGTGCAGCAGATGCTGGAACGCGAGAACTTCCACCTGCGCCAGGTCGCCGGCAAGCCGATCTACGTGCATGAGTTCTTGTATCCGTTGATGCAGGGCTACGATTCCGTTGTGTTGCGCTGCGATGTGGAAGTCGGCGGCACGGACCAGTTGTTCAACCTGCTGGCGGGCCGGCTGTTGCAGGAGCGCGCCGGCCAGCGGCCCCAGGCGGTGCTGACGGGGCCGTTGATCCCCGGCACGAACGGTGAGAAGATGTCGACGAGCGTCGGCAACGTCATCAATGTGCTGGATCCACCGCGCGACCAGTACTTTGCCTTGATGCGCATGCACGACGAGCAGATCGTCACCTACTTTGAGACGTGTACGCGCGTGCCGATGGCGGAAATCCGCGACCTGGCGGAGGCCCTGGAAAGCGAGCAGCTCAACCCGCGCGAGGCCAAGGCGAGGCTGGCGCGCACGATGGTGACCCAGTTCCATAGCGAGGAGGCGGCGCAGGCAGCGGAACAGGAGTTCGACCGCGAGGTCCGTCAGCACGAGCGCCCGGCGGCGCTACCGGAAGTTGCCCTGTCCGCCGCGCCGCGCCGCCTGGCTGATCTGCTGGTGGAGGTGAAGCTGGCGCCGAGCAAAGGCGCCGCGCGGCGGCTGGTGGAGCAGGGCGGCGTGGAGTTTGGCGGCCGGCGTATCCGCGAGCCCAACGCCGAGGTGACGCCGGCCGACGGGCTCGTTCTGCGTGTCGGCAAGGCCGGGTGGGCAACCTTGCGGGTCGAACCCTAGCCGATGGGCGGCGGAATGCGGAACCCGAGGTAGTCAGGCAGCGAACCAGCGTAGCGGAATTCATAGGTACTTTAAGGTAAATTAACGTACCTATGTCCGGCGGGGTGGACGCCGGCCCTAATTGGGCCTACACTGCTCTCCGAAACGCGGTGGGCCGGCTCCAGGCGCCGGACCGGAAGAGGAAGCAACACATGCGAAAAAAAGTGGCGATCATCGGCGCGGGGCAGGTTGGCGCGACCACCGGCCTGCTCCTCGCTCAGCGAGACGTCTATGACGTCACCTTTGTCGAGATCATGGAAGGGGTCGGCGCCGGTAAAGGACTCGACATGCTCGAAGCCGGCCCGGTCCTGGGCTTCGATACGGCGGTGGAAGGGACGAGCGATCCGGCGGCCATTGCCGGCGCCGATCTGGTGATCGTCACCTCCGGCATGCCCCGCAAACCCGGCATGAGCCGCACCGACCTGCTGAACGCCAACGCCGATATTGTCCGTCAGAACGCCGCGAATCTGGTGAAATATGCGCCAGAGGCCACCGTTATTATGTTAAATAACCCGCTTGATCCGATGACGCAACTCTGCTACCAGGCGACCGGCTTCCCGCGCGAGCGAATGATCGGCCAGGCGGGGGTGCTCGACTCGGCGCGCTTCCGCACCTTCATCGCTCAGGAGTTACAGGTCTCCGTGGAGGATGTCACGGCTTTCGTGTTGGGCGGGCACGGCGACGAGATGGTGCCGGTGCCGCGCTACTCCACCGTCGCCGGCATCCCGATCACGGAGCTCCTGTCGGCGGAACGCATCGCCGCCATCGTCAAGCGCACCGCTGGCGGCGGTGGGGAGATCGTCAATCTACTGAAGACCGGCAGCGCCTTCTATGCGCCGGCCGCGGCGCTGGCCGAGATGGCCGATTCGATCCTGCTGGACAAGAAACGGGTGCTTCCTTGCTCGGCCTACTTGCAGGGCGAATACGGCATCAAGGACCTCTACTTCGGTGTCCCCTGCAAGCTCGGTGCCAAGGGACTGGAACAGATCATCGAAGTGCACCTGACGGAC
Source organism: Chloroflexota bacterium (assembly GCA_051003235.1). Lineage (GTDB taxonomy): Bacteria > Chloroflexota > UBA4733 > UBA4733 > UBA4733 > UBA4733. The sequence goes on from JBPCLN010000166.1 coordinate 28,790, forward strand.
AGTGAACGGGCCGCCCTGGAACGCTCCGCCGCCGCCGTGCGCGGCATGGTGGCGGAACTGGGACTGTAAGCGATGGGGTCGCCAACACTGGAACTGCAAACGGCCACGGCCGTCTATGCCCCACCCCGCCCGCCCGCCGACCGCCGCATGACCGCCGTGCGGCGCATCGATCAGACGTACACGCTACCTACATTCGAGACGCGATCGGCGTGGGAAGCGCGCAAGGAGGAACTCCGGCAGCAGATCCTCTGTGCCGCCGGGCTCTGGCCCGCACCGCCGCGCACCGCGTTGGAACCCCAGCACGGACCCCGCCAGACCTTCGACGGTTACTGCGTGGAGACGGTCGCGATCGAAAGTCTCCCCGGCTTTTATCTCACCGGCAACCTGTATCGACCGCTCCACCTTAGCGGTAGGGCGCCGGGGCTGCTCAATCCGCACGGCCATTCCAAAGGTGGGCGGTTGGAGCACACCCCCATTAGCAGTACGCCGGCGCGCTGCATCAGCTTTGCCCGCCAGGGGTACCTCGCCTTTGCCTACGACATGATCGGCTATAACGACGCCCGCCAGATTCCTCACCACTTTGGCACGCCGCGCGACTGGCTCTGGGGCCTGGGCGCGCTCGGCCTCCAACTTTGGAACAGCGTCCGGGCCCTGGATTTCCTGCTGTCCCTACCGGAGGTCGATCCCGCCCGCGTGGGCTGCGTCGGCGAATCGGGCGGCGCCACGCAAACCTTTCTCCTCGCGGCGATCGACGAGCGTCTGCGTTATGTCGCGCCGGTCGTGATGGTGTCGGCCCACTATCAGGGGGGCTGCGTCTGCGAGAATGCGCCCGGCCTGCGCCTCGGCGCCTCCAACCTGGAAATTGCCGCCATGGCGGCGCCCCGGCCGATGACGCTGGTATCCGCCACCGGCGATTGGACCTGCAATACGCCGACGGTCGAGTATCCGGCCATTCGCCGCATCTATGACTTGTACGACGCGGCGGAGCACTTGTCGGAGACGCAGATCACTGCGCCGCACAATTTCAATCGAGATAGCCGCGAAGCGGTGTACCGCTTCTTTGCCCACTATTTTCAGGGCGCGCCCGCCGATCAAGCGGTGGCGGAACAACCGCTCGTCCCGCCGCCGGATGACGCCCTGCGAGTCTTCCCTACGGCGCTCCCCGCGAACGCGCTGGATAGCGCCGGCCTGCGGGAGGCAACGCGCCAACAGGTCATGGCCCAGTGGCGTGCCGCCGTGCCCGACGACGCCGCGAGCCTGGAGCGCTTTCGGACGGCCTTTGGCGTGCCGTACCGCTTCGCTCTTGATCCCCAACCATGTCGCCCTGCCGACATTGACACTCAGCGCCTCGGTGGGGTGGACTTCGGCGGGCATGCGGCAACCCGCCTGCTGGTGGGACGGGCGGACGGCGGGCGGCTTCCGACCCTCTTCGTCGCCGGAGCGCCGGCGCAGCGTCCTGTCGTGCTCGTTCACCCCGCCGGTAAGAGCGCCTTCTTCGCGGCGCCGGACGGCACAGTGCAGCCGGGTGGAATGCTGGCCGGGTTGCTCAACGCCGGTAGGCCGGTGCTGCTGGTCGACGCCTTCCTCACGGGCGACTACCAGACGCCGGCGGCCCTCTCCGGCCGCGACCAATCGTCGCCGCACTTCCTCACCTTCAATCAGAGCGACAGCGCGCTACGGGTGCAGGATGTTGTCACGGCGGTCGCCGCCGCGCGCCGGCTCGCGTCGGCCGACACGGTCGACCTGGTGGGGTTGGCGGAAGCCGGCCTGTGGTGCATCCTGGCGCGGGCCCTAGCGGACGGGGTTGGCAAATTGCTGGCCTCAGGGGGGCAATTCGATGCCGAGGGCGACGACGAGTACATTGAGCGCCTGTACATTCCCGGACTACGCCGGTGCGGCGGGTTGGCGACCGCGCTCCTCCTTGCAGCGCCGGGGCGGGCCCGGCTATTTGCGTTCCCTTCCCCAACGGCAACCGAGCCGGCGGCCAGTCTCTACCGTGCCCTGGGCGCTTCCGACCGCTTTCTGGCGCAGGCCGCCGACATGGATGACGACCACCTGCTCCGCCTGTTGTCGGAGTCGTGATGACCAACGGCGAGGCGCCCTTGACCCTGCCACGCTCCATCGCCCTGGCCAGAGGCCGTCGGGGAACGCTCCTGGCGGCGGGCTTGCTGGCCGGCTTTGGTGGGCTGTTTGCCCTGGTACGGGCAAACCGCAGCCTGGCCGTGGACGTCGCAGTCACCATCCGTGTCCAGCGGTTCCGCTCGCGCCGCCTGGCCCGCCTGATGGAGGTAACCGCCTGGCTCGGCTTCGCACCCCAGAGCCGAATCATTCCGCCCGCCATCGCCGTAGCGCTCTGGTTGGCGCGCCTGCGGATGGAAGCGGTGTTTGCCCTGTTGGCCTGGGGCAGCGCCTTCCTCTCCACAATGGTCAAGGCCATGATGCGCCGGCCACGTCCCGATCATCCCTCCGTCCAGGTTGCCGTCGCCGAACTGGCCGGGACCAGCTTTCCCAGCGGTCACACGCTCGCCTACGTCGGCGTGTACGGCTACCTGGCGTATCTCGCGTACACCCTGTTGCGCCCGGCGGCCCTCCGTCGTTCGGTGGTCGCCTTGCTCTCCGCCTTGCTGGCCCTGGTCGGTCCCAGCCGGGTGTACGCCGGTCACCACTGGTCGACGGATGTTCTCGCCTCCTACTTCCTCGGCTTCAGCTACCTGATCGGCCTCACCGCCCTCTACCGCCGGGCGAAGGCGTTTGAGAACCGGAAACGACCCGAACCCGGCGGCGTTACGATGGCGACCATTCGGTAAGGAGTGACGCATGCAGATCCTCAACGATCCCACACCCTGGTGGAGTGGGCTGGACGACCATCCCCTCTCCATCGTTGATCTCATGGCGGCCGGTACGATTCCCGCCACGACCGCGGCGGCGCTCTGGTGGGCGGTGGAACGCGGCGCTTCCTTCTTTACGGCGGGGGGACCGTCCGGCGCGGGGAAGTCGACCCTGGCGAACGCCATCCTGAGTTTCTTGCCCGATGCGGCGCGCATCTACGTCGTCGTCGGACGTGATGATCTCTTTACCCTTCCCACAGGAGCGGAGCCGACCTACCTCTTGATCAGCGAACTCAGCTCCCACGGCCGTCCCTTTTATTTGTCGGGGCCGGCCGCCCTGCACGCCTTCCGCCTGTTGGGTGACGGCGTGCGGATGATCGGCACGCTGCACGCGGAAAGCGTGACGGAGGCGGTGACGAGTGTGCTGAGCGCGGAAATGGCGATACCGGCGGCGGCCATCGCCCGCATTACCTTCCTCGCCATCATCCGGGTCGACGGACCGCGCGACATACACGGCCGCGTCGAGCGCCGGCGGACGGACCTGACGCGGCGCGTGATCGAGATTAGTTTGCTCAGCGCGAACAACGGTCAGGTTCGCATCAGCCCGCTGGCAGGCTGGAACGACGGGTCCGGAACGTTAGAGCCGGTTCCCGCCGGTGTCGCCGCCCTCGCCGCCTGGGCCGGCGTGCCGGGCGCCGATGCCGAGGCCGCGATCACGGCGCGGGCCGATGTCCTAACCGCGCTGTTGAAAGCCGGGCGGCGCGCCCCAGAAGACGTTGCCGCGGCGGTGCGCGGCGTTCGGGACCAGGCGGCGAGCTGATCCCCGTGCGAATCAGTTCGTGTGGCTTGGCGTCATAGGGACGCTGTTAACCTTCCGACCGTTTCTCCCTGGCCGGACCGGAACCTTCTCCTTGCCCCGTCCCGAAGCGCTGGCCCAGCAGCTCCTGCAACTGGGCGAAGCTGATGCCGTGTTGCTCGGCAATCTCCGAGGCGTAGCTCACGCCGCGCGGCGGACCGGGCCGGATGCGGTAGGTCCGGCGATGGCCGGCCGCGACCACTGTTTCCTCACCTTCCACGCCGGCGACCAGGCTTCCCGCGGCGCTGAAGCCGACCGTTTCGGCGTTGATGGCCGCCGTCCTGGCCGCTAGCTCGTGAAGATGGGTGGCGTAAATCGCTCGGGCGCCGAGCAGGCGGAGGCCGCGTACGGCGTCGATGGCGAGCCCCAGGGCCTCGACGGCGCTGGTGCCGGCCAGCACCTCGTTGAGCAAGATAAGACTCTGCGGTGTGGCGGCCTGGAAGATGGCCGCTAACCGGTCGGCCTCTTCGTCCAGCCGGCCCATGCCGAGTTGCGACCCTTCCGGGCTGGGAAAGTGGGTGTGAATGGCGTCGACGGGGCTGAGTCGTGCGTCGCTCGCCGGTACCGGCAGGCCGGCCTGGAAGAGGAGATGAATCAAGCCGATGGCGCGGGTGAAGGTCGTTTTGCCGCCCCGATTCGGTCCGGTCAAAATCCAGACTCGCGCGCTCTCCTCATCGAAGGTCATCTCGTTGGTGACGATGCCGGAGCCAGCCGCGCGCGGTTGCTTGGCGGCGTCCAACGTCCGGAGGGCCAGACTCGGGTTATAGGCATGGCTCAGCACGCTCACCCGCTCGCCCAGCGGCGCGACGGCCGGCCGGCAGACCGGCAAGCCGGCGGCGGACAGGCGCTCCGCCAGCGCCACGCCGTTCAGCAGAAACGACAGTTCCGGCTCCAATGCTTCCAGGACGCCGGCGTGGAGCGCGGCATACCGATCCAGCGCCTGCCCCACCGGCCGCGCCACTACCTCGATCAGCTTTCGCAGATCACGGAAGACGCGATTCTCCGGTGAATAGATGTTCACATCCGCCACGCGCAAGGGCGTCAGGCCACGGCCGTCCGGGTCGCCGCCGAGCAGGCGCTCCAGGAAGGTGCCGCGGCCCTCCAGCTTCTGGGCGGAAATCGACATGATCGTCGCCGCTTCCGGCGTGAGGTCGCGCGATAGGTTGACGCCGATAGTGACGCTGCCCGCCTCTTCAAGGTGAGCGCGCATGCCGGGGAGCTCTTGACGCAAGGACTGAAATTCCGCCGTCTCCGTCAGGCGCTGGAGGTGCGCCAGGAGGCTTTTCAGGCCCGCCGAGCACAGCGCAGTCGCATCCAGCGCCGCGAACAGCGCCAGTGCGACATCTACATACAATTCCAGATAGGCCAGCCGGTCGGCGATCTGGAGCACCGACCACTGTTCGCGGGGATGATGGCCGCGTCTCAGGGTCAGCGAGGCCAGAGCGGGCAGAACCGCCTGCAGTCGTTCACGGCGGGCCGCGTCCTGCTGGAGGTCGGCGACGACGTCTTGCCGGTAGCGAATGACGGCATCGTCGGTCACCAGGTCCGCCAGGAGGGCGTTGACGAAGCGCTCTCGCTTTCCCTCCCCGCCCGTCAGCGCCTGGGCGATTTCGGCCAGATCAAGGTCGTCGCGGGCGGCGCTGGGTAAGCCCAGGCCGGGACCAGGGCGGGCGGGCAGGCCGGGAGGCCAGAGCAGGCTCAGGCGCTCGTCTGGCCCGCTTGGCGGCTTACCAATCAATGGCATCCTCTGATCCTACGAGCGGAGCCCTTCCGGCGTGCTGCTTCACCGGACGATGCAGCATCGGATGACCTTGGCAACGCCTCATCAACAGGGCGGACATTGGCTCGGCCGCTGATGATTGTAGTCGATTCCGGCAGTGGCGTGCGACCGCACCGGCGTGCGACCTTCCGGCAACCTACTCGCGACTGCGCAAGGCAGAATCAATTTCACCATGCTGGCCGAAAACTTGCTGCTATCGCCCCCCGTAAGGACAGCCGGGTCTAACTTGTCGGTCAGAAGTTGTCCTCGATGGGCGCCTCACCGCACATGGCCTTGTGAGGATCAATGATGGCTACCGTCCTTGTCGTGGATGATGAGCTGCCCTTGCGCTCCTTGCTCGCCATGGTCATTCGCGACGCCGGTCATGCCGTCATCCTGGCGATCGATGGAAGCCAGGCCCTGGAGGTGATCGGACGGCAGCGGCCGGACCTCGTGCTCTCGGACATTATGATGCCTTTGCTCAACGGGGCGGCGCTTTGCCGCGGGCTGAAGCTGGCCGCCGATACCGCCAGCATCCCCGTCATCTTGATGAGCGCCGCCGGCAATGCCCTGGCAGAGGGCACCGGCGCCGATGCCTTCCTGGCCAAGCCATTCGACATTGCCGACGTGGAGGCGTTGCTGGATCGGTGGCTTCCGTAGCGGATCGGAGAGCGCTGATCTTCCGCCGCCCCGGGGCCGCGCGCGCCGCTCCCAATCTGAATTGTTGGCATCGTACAATTCACGTGAGGGCGCTCCGGTCGGGGCCTGGATTTGACCTGCTGACGCTCCGACCTGGCGGGCATACCCGGAAAGGCCACGATTTCTTGCTCCGTCCCTTCCTCCTGGCGACCGCCTGCCTGCTCGTCCTGTCCGCCTGCACCCTGATCGTCGCGCCGCAGGCCGCCGTCCCTCCGCCTCCCAAACCGCTGGTGTACGTGGCCATCGGTGCCTCCGATGCCGTCGGCGTTGGCGCCGCCGGCCCCGCCGAAAGCTGGGTGGCCGATCTGGCCAAGAAGCTGCCCGATGGCTCGCGTCTCGTTAACCTTGGCATCAGCGGCGAAACATTGCACGGAGCGCTGACCGATGAATTGCCCATTGCCGTGGACGCCAACCCCGATCTCGTCACCATCTGGCTCGCCGTCAACGATCTCAATGCCCGCGTCACGCCGGAGCGCTATGAACAGGACCTGGATACAATGCTTGGTACGTTACACCAACAGACCCACGCTCGGGTGGCCGTCGCCAACGTCCCCGACCTCTCTCTGGTGCCGGCCTATAGCGGCATCGACCCTGCCCTCGTCGCCCAGGGCGTTGATCGTTGGAACACCATTATCGCTCGGCAGGCTGCTCGGAACGGTGCGACCCTTATCGACCTGCATGGCAGCTGGCGGGATCTGGCGGCTCATCCGGAGTATGTCGGCCTCGACGGCTTTCATCCAAGCGCCGACGGCTACCAGCGTCTAGCCGACCTCTTCTACCGCAGCCTGCGGGCCCAGGGCCTGGTATGACCGGTAGCATCGACCGGGGCGACCCGCCAATCGTGGAGGCGCGCCAGATCCGCAAGGCCTACCAGAGCGGACTGGTGCGGCACGAGGCGTTGCGCGGGGTCGATTTGCGGGTCGGGCGGGGCGAAATGGTGGCGATCATGGGGCCTAGCGGCTGTGGTAAGACGACGCTGCTGAACTGCCTTTCCGGCCTGGACGATGTCGACGCCGGGGAGGTACTGATCGACGGCACGTCGCTGGCCGGCATGTCCGACTACGCCCGCACCGCCTACCGCGCGCGGCGGATGGGCTTCGCGTTTCAATCCTATAACCTCTTGCCGGTACTCTCCGCGTTGGAGAACGTCGAACTGCCCTTGCTGGTCGCCGGGACTCCGGCGCGCGCCGCGCGGCAGCGCGCCCTGCGCGTCCTGGAAGAGGTGGGCTTAGAGGCCCAGGGCCGGAACCGGCCCAACCAACTTTCCGGCGGTCAACAGCAGCGGGTGGCCATTGCCCGCGCCCTCGTCGGGCAGCCCGCCATTATCTGGGCCGACGAACCGACCGGCAACCTCGACAGCGAGGCGGCGGAAGACATCCTGGGCCTCCTGGAACGGCTCAATCGGGAACGTCGCCAGACGTTTGTCATCGTCACCCACGCCGCGGAAGTCGGCGCGCGTACCGACCGCATTGTGCGGATGCGCGACGGCGTGATTGTGGCCTTGGAAACGACGGCCCGTCAGGCGGAACGAGTGGCGCGGTGACGACGCTGTTCGGCCTTTCCCTGGACCGCATCATGGCGGTCCTACTTGGCCTCACCCTGGCCGTCGTCGCCCTCATCACCGCGCTGGCGCTGCGCCATCGCATCCTGCTGGCGTTGGCGCTCCGCAATGTGCCACGCCGGCGGGCGCAGACGCTGCTGATCATCGGCGGCCTCATGTTGAGCACGGCCATCATCGCCAGCTCCTTCACCACCGGCGACACGATGGCCTTTTCCACGCGCTCCCTCATCGCGGCCTCGCTGGGTCGGGTGGACGAAGTCATCGTCACGCGCAGCAGTTACGACGAGACCCATCTCGGCCCTGACGGCCTCCCCGGCATCACCAACGGCTACTTTGCAGCCGCGAAGTACGATCAGGTGCGCCAGCAACTGCAGGCCATACCGAACGTGGCAGGGGTGACGCCGGCAATCAGCGAGGCCGTGTCGCTCGTCGATGCGACCAGCAAGCAGAGTAGGACCAAGGTGACGCTCCTCGCCTTGCCGGTGGACGTTAGCGCGGCCTTCGGTGTGCTGGCCGGCTTGGACGGCCGGCCGGCTCCTCTATCCGCCCTCGCCGATGATCAGATTTACGTCAACAGGGAAGGAGCGGACGCCCTGAACGCCCACGCTGGTGACGACATCCAGCTCTTCTTCTCCGGCCAGATGGTGCAACGACAGCTGCGGGCGGTGGTGCGCAATGGCGGCCCGGGCGGTTCCGCGCCGGCGGTGCTTGCCGCGCTACCGGCCATCCAGCACGTCCTCGGCCAGGAGGGCCGCATTAATCAGGTCTACGTGGCGAATCGCGGGGATGCCTTGAGCAGCGATCAATGGAGTGTGGCCGTAACCGCCGCCATCCGCGCTGTTCTGGTGGACGACACCAGTGCGGCCGACCTGAGCGACGCACTGCGCGCGCCGGCCCTGGCCGCCAGTATCGCCTCCGCGCCGAACATACGCACGGCCACGCGTACCAAGCTCGATCAGTTAGTGCGCCAGGCGCAGATGGCGACGCCGAACAGCCGACCCAGCACAACGCTGAAAGCGCTGCTCGGCGACCAGCACGTCGTCTACGCCCTGGCCCGGGTCGCCCTGCGCCTTGGCGACGCGCCGCTTCGTCAGCGGCTGATTCAGGACCTCGCCACGGTCTCGTCGGTGAGCGTCTCCGACGCTAAGCACGAGGGCCTGCAAGCGGCAGACATTATCGGGGCGGCAATCACGAGCATTTTTGTGGGTCTGGGCCTATTTTCCATCGCCTCGGGGACGCTGCTGATCTTTCTAATCTTCGTCATGCTGGCCGCCGAACGTCGCACCGAGATGGGCATCGCCCGGGCGATCGGCATGCAACGTCGTCATTTGATCGAAATGTTCATGTTCGAAGGCGGCGTCTACGACCTGGCGGCCGGGATCCTGGGCGTGCTGGTCGGCCTGCTGGTGGGTGTGGGAACTGTGTTCGTGCTCAGCGCGCTGCTCTCGGGTGTCGATGTGCGCCTCCAGTTTCACGTCGAACCGCGCAGCGTCGTCGTTGCCTTTTGCTTCGGGCTGCTGCTCACCTTCCTGACCGTGGCGCTGTCCGCCTGGCGAGTCAGTCGCCTCAATATTGTGGCCGCCATTCGCGGGCTGCCGGATACGACCTTCGGTGTACGTCGGCCGCGGGCCAGGTTCGGCAGCCTTCGTCTGCGTCTGACGCGCCGACCGGCAATGGGTCAACGCGCACGCACCAGACTGGCCGCGCTGGACCTCCGTCCACTCGCGCTGACGGTGGCGGCGCTGGCGGTCTCCCGTCTCGTCCAGGGGAATGCCGCCCTGCTCCCTGTGCAGGCGCTGGCGGTCTCCCTGACGCTGATCGGCGGCGTCCTCAGCTTGCGGGTGCTGCTGGCGCTGGTCGGCGTGCGAGAAGCGCTGCGCGATCGGCTCAGCTTCAGCGCCGCCGGCCTCGCCCTGCTGGTGTACTGGGCGGCGCCCTTTAACCTGTTGCACGGGATGCACGCCGCCGACTTGCAGGCGGGCGTGGAACTGTATTTTCTGGCTGGTCTGGCGATGGTGGCCGGCGCCGTCTGGCTGGTCATTTACAACGCCGACGCCCTGATTCTTCCGCTCTGCGCGTTGTTGGGTCGGTTCTTTCCGCTGGCCGCGGTGCTGCGCCTCGCCTCCGCCTATGCCCTCCGCCAACGGTTCCGCACCGGCATGGCGCTGGCCATGTTCGCCCTGGTGGTCTTCACGATGGTCGTTGCCGCCGTCCTCACGTCGGCCTCCAGCGGCGCCTACGGGAATTTCGGCGCCGCGAGCGGCGGCTACGATATACGCGGTACTACCCGATATGACAAGCCTATTACCAGTATCCAGCAGGCGGTGCAGCAGGCGCCCGCTGTGCGTACCGCCGACTTTACCGCCGTGGGCGTCTTGACCAGCTTTCCGGGGCAGGCCATCGCCATCGGCGGCGCCGACGCCACCTGGCACTCCGTGTCGTTGAACGCCGCCGACACCGGCTTCCTCGGCGGTGTCCACTTTTCCTTGGCGGCGCGTGCCGCGCGCTATCGCAGTGACGGCGACGTCTGGCGTGCCCTCGCCACCACGCCCGGCCTGGCGGTGATTGACGCCGCCGTTTTGGCGCCCGCCGGCAGTGGCAATCTGGCGCTCCCCGGCGTCGGACCAGGGGTCACAACGCTGCCGCCGGCGGTGGTATGGGTGCGCGCCGAACACGGCGGACGCCCGATCAAGCTCCAGGTGATCGGCGTACTCGATCCGCGGGCTTCGTTCGGCAGTGGGATCACCGCTGCCGCCAGCACGTTCGGCGGCGCGGTGACGCTCCCTCCGGCGACGACCTTTTACTTCCGCGTCGCGCCCGGTCACGACGTGCATACGGTCGCCCAGGGTCTGGGCCTCTCGTTTTTTTCGGAGGGCATGCAGGCCCAGGTGCTCAATGACGAACTGCAGCGGAGCGACGGTATCCGGCTCCTGTTGAACCAACTCGTACAGAGTTACCTGGGCCTCGGTCTGGTGGTGGGCATCGCCGCGCTTGGCGTGATCAGCACGCGCGCTGTGGTGGAGCGCCGGCAGCAGATCGGCACCCTGCGGGCGCTGGGCTTTCAGCAGCGCACCGTGCTGGCCGGCTTCCTCCTGGAGTCGTCGTTTGTCGCGCTGGGCGGCGCGCTCATCGGCGTCGCCCTGGGTCTGATCCTGGCCCGCAGCCTGACGCGCTACATCGGCCTGGACCACCCGGAGATTATCTTCCACGTCCCGGGGCGACAACTGGCCATGGTGACCATCGTTGCCTGCGGCGCCAGTCTCCTGGCGACCTGGCTTCCGGCCCGGCGTGCCGCCAGGGTGCGCCCGGCGGAGGCGCTGCGTTACGAGTGACGCGCCGCTTCGGCGCCCGGACGGTCGAACCGGAAGGGGATGATCCTCGCCCCCTGGCGGAGCAAAGCCTGCGCCAACGCCTCAGTGCCTCCTTCGGCGGCGACGAAGAGCAGGCAACCGCCGCCGCCACCGCCACACGCTTTGGAGCCGATGGCGCCCGCTTCCTCACCGGTGCGGAAAAGCGCCTCCATGCGGGGTGTCACTGCGGCTTCGTGCATCGTGCGGACGGTGTCGCGGTTGAAGGTCATGTGGCGAGCCAGTTCCGGGAGGTCGCCGGACAAGAGGGCATCACGCGCTGGGATGACGCTATCGCGTAGGGCGCGCAAGGCGGTGGCGATGACGCTGTCGCCCTGCCGGTAGCGTTCCCAGACGAGAGTATGAACGTGGTCCGAAGCCTCTTCCAGGCCGAGATAGCAGAGTACGCAGCGCTCTTCCAGGGCGCGCAGGGTGCGCTCCGGCACGGCCAGCCGTTCCACCATGGCCGGCGCCGCCTCCAGGCTGAAGCGCAGCACGTTGACGCCACCGAGGGCGGCAGCGTAACTGTCTTGCTTGCCGCCTTCGATACCCAGGAGTTTCTCCAGATGGTACGCCGCTTCCGCTAACTCCTCGGCGGACTGTTGCTTACCGATGATGCCGTTGGTAAGCGCTAGCCAGGTGACGTCGACGGCGGAGGAAGTGCCAAGATGGGTTCCTGGGGGCAGATCGAGGGTGTACTCCAGGTGGAAGCGGTCGGCGTTCCACTGCGCGCGGCCCTCGACATAGTGGTCGATGGCTGCGTTCAAGACGAGGCCGCCTTCTCGCTCTGCAAAGTAGGAGACATCGGTCCAGCCGCCCGCGAAATCGATTCGGGCCGGAACACGGACCCGGATTTCCCCTGGCGTCTCCACGCGTCCTACTCCCCCTATCCCCTGGGCCAAGTCGTGCCCTAGTTCGGCCGGCGATGGTAGCATGCCGAGCGTTCGGCATACCAAGGTGCTTCTCGCTATGTTCCGTCCCCCTGCGGCTGGCGGCCCGGTGGTATACTGCGGTAGTCGTTATGTATGGGTAATGGTGCTGTTCCCTGCTCGGCAGGGGGCCTCTACGGGAGAATTGATTCGTGCCGAACCTGCGTTCATCCTTGAAGCGCGTGCGTGTCTCCGCCAAAAAGGCGGCCCGCAATCGTCCCATTCGGACAACCACGCGCACGCTGGTCGTCCGGGCGGAGGCAGCGGTGGCCGATCAGGCCGAGAATAGTGCGGAAGCAGTGCAGCGGGCGCTCAGTCAGCTCGACCGGGCAGCCAGCAAGGGCGTGATTCACCCCAACAACGCCGCTCGGCGCAAGTCCCGGCTCATGCGCAAATTCAACGCGCAGCAGGCCGCCACCGAGGTCTAACGCCGCACTCGTCCCTCCTGTCCCCGCTACCGGGAAACGGTAGCGGGGACAGCATCGTTTAACGCGGCGATAGCCACGGCGGTTTGGCGAGCCGGCTGCCGGCCCGTGCCCGTACGCCGGGGCCCATCGCTTGCCGTCTTGACGGCGCATCTCAACGCCCGCACGGTGAAGGCGCCGCTTGGCACCGTCCGTAGGTGAACCCCAAAATCGCACGAGGATGCCCCGAGAAGGGTCGCCAGGCCCGGCGATGCGACGTAAGGGGTGGCAAAATGCGCCTCCCGCCTCGTGTCTCGGCGTGTTTGGATGAATCATCCATCCATTCATGGCCCCACTCTCGTATCTATAACAGGTCCCTATCCGTTACTGGCACCATTATGCCAAACAGCACAATATTCTGTGCGGCTTCGCAATGGGGGCGCTGCGGATAGGACCATTCTCACAATTAGGCTAATCTTTCTTGCAAGGGGTTGCCAGTTGGGCATTGGTGCCGTAGACTGCGTGGCATAGGAGTAGTAGACGAAAGGAGTTCCCAGTGACCGAGGATTTTGGTGGCACCCTCCGACGGTATCGCCTCCGCGCCGGGTTGTCGCAGAACGCGCTCGCCAAGGTGGTGGGAATCAACGCCAGCTACATCAACCGGCTGGAGAGTGGGGAGCGCGAAGCGCCGACCCGAGAGGTCGCCCACGCTCTGGCGCGGGCCCTCAATCTGGTGACGGAAGAGGTGGACCGGCTATTGTTTTCGGCGGGGCATGTACCGCCCAGCTTGCAAAAGCTCGGCCCGGCTGATTCCACCGTTGCTGCCGTCACCCGGCTCCTGACCAACGACCGGCTCTCCCCGGAAGCACGGGCCGACTTCCGGGCCGTCGTCGAGACGATCGCCATTCGCTGGCAGTGCAACTACGCTGTCCTCGCCGCCAACAGCGCCGGCCTGACCGCCGGCCGCAGCGGGCGGAGTGCCGGCAACGGCGCGCTGAACGCGGTCGGTGCCGCACGTTGAACCGGCTGTTGGCCGTATGGGCGCTCGGCCTGTCGTGAGCGATGGGCCGAGCGCCCATATGCCTAAAGGTTGACACCGATGCGCCATCGGGTATCCTGAACTATTCATGGTGGCGGCTGGAGATCGGCTCTCCTCTGTGATGCGGCCATAGTAGCGCCGATCACAACGCCGGCAAACAGACAGGGGTACCAGTCATGGGCTTACAGGGTCATTTACCGGAACTCGTAATTATCCTCATCCTTGGGCTTCTTATCCTGGGACCGGGCAAGCTGCCCCAGGTCGGCGGCGCGGTTGGCAAGACAATCCGTGAATTCCGCAAAGCGTCGACCGAGGGCGAGGGCGAGGAGCCGGCCGCGGCGGACGACCAGGCCGCCAAGGTGACGACACCGGTCGCCACGATCGTCACGCCCCCCACCGTCACGACCACTGCCCCGGCACCCGCCGCTGCTCAAGCTAAGGCCCCGGTCGTGGCACCTCCGACGACGAACGTTCCCGCCGGCGCGAGTGCCGTCCCAACGCCGCCGAAGTCGGACCGGACGGAACTCTAAGGCGCATCCGTAGGCCTCCCCATGGGGCTGGTGAATGGGATGCATTCACCAGCCCCTTTTTGCTGCTCGATCGGTAAACTGTTCCCCTACCCTGATGCTGACATCCTTGGGGCGCCGACGGTGATGCCAGGGGCCGACTAACGGCATCCCGTTTCTTGGCCTCCCTACGGCAATCCGGCCGGGACTATCAGGCGAAGTGGAGGTGGCTCCTGCTTGCCGGCGGCGACACTGGTGCGGCGCCTATATCGTTTGCGCCCGACCAGTCTAGGTGCACCGAAGGTTGACCGAGCAGCAAGGTAACGAATTTGGTAGGTCGGTGAGCACCACTCGCCTTCCGCGGGCGGGAAGTCGGCCGGCGTCCCAACGCCCCACCTCTCACCCGCCACGCCGGGCAACCTCCCGCCGGCAACCACGCCGTCCGGTGTTGCCGGTGCTCCTACTCGCCTTGATCGCCATCGCCCTGGCTCTGCTGGCCATCCGCCACCTCCAGCAGCAGCCCGTTCGCCTGCCGGCGGCCCCGACTGCCGGCGCCGCGACCATCGCCAGCATCGGTACGGCCCAGTCCACGACATCCGCTGTCTCGTCCACCACCAACGACATCCTTCAACCATTGGCCGGCAAGATTGTCGCCCTCACCGCTCCGCTGCAGGGAACGTACGGCGTCTGGGTGATGGACCTCCCAACGGGAGCCAGTACCGGGCAGCACGCCCAACGACCGTTTGTGGCTGCCAGCGTCATCAAGTTCTGTATCCTGGTCGCTCTCTACGAAGAGCAGGCGAAAGGACAACTCTCGCTGAACGAGAAAATCACGACGACGGCCGCCGACATCCAAAACTATGGGACCGGCAGCATCCGCTACGATCCGGTCGGCACAAGCTACACCCTGGCCGATCTCGCCCAACGCGCCGCCAAACAGAGCGACAACACGGCCGCCTATCTGATACTGCAACGGCTCGGCTCGGCCTATGTGCAGAGCCGTACCAACGCCTGGGGGCTGGCCGACACGTCGATCACGCAGGACCGCACCAGCCCCCGTGACATCGGCACCCTCTTCGCCGCCGTCGCTCAGCGCCGGCTGCTTCCTGCGCACAGCGCCCTAGACCTGCTGGGCATCCTCACGAACACCGACTTTGAAGACCGCCTACCGGCACTGTTACCCCCCTATGTTGTGGTTTCCCACAAGATCGGCACGGAAGCCAATGGCGTCATGAACGATGCCGGCCTGGTGGTCTTGCCGACTCGTTCCTACGTCCTTGCCGTCATGACTGATGGTGCGGACCCTGATCAGGCGATCACCGCGGAGCAGCAACTGTCGCAGGTGGCCTTTGCCTACGAGGCCGGCCTGCCCTAGCCCGTATCATGGAAGAGTATAGGAGGGCAAGCCCGATGGCGCGCTATTCACCAGAACCGAATGACGACGAGACCGCACGGCGCGAGGCGGAGACGCGGCTGTATCAGCCGGTGCAACAAATTCCCGCCGCGGAGCCGACAGAGGTAGAACCGGTCCCGCCGACCTATACGAACGTCAACGTGATGCCTGCCGGCGCCCGCCCCGCGAATGAACGGGCAGTGGCGGCGGCGCGCTGCAACGCGGTCCTCATGTGGCTCTTCGGCCTGATCGAGGCGTTGATCGCGATCCGCTTCATTTTGAAAGCGGTGGCGGCGAACGCCGGCTCGCCGTTTGCTGCACTGATCTACGGCATCACCGATCCACTGGTCGGCCCCTTTATTGGCGTGCTGGCAACTCCGGCCATCGGACCGGCCGTCATCGAACTGCCGGCGCTACTGGCGATCCTGATCTACTTCCTGATCAGCCTGCTGCTTACGCGGCTTATTCGCATCCTCTTCATTGACCATTCCGTAGGGAGCTAGGGAGCGAGCGCCGAAACAGGCCGGAGTACCCAGGTCTGGCATACCCTGCAGCGGAGTGGGCGACCGCTTCGCTTAGACGCTGCCTGGTGATGCGACCTGCTCCGGCCGCCCGGAATCCGCGGCGGTGCGGGCAGCCAGAGCGATCCGCAGCGCCTGGATGCCGTCCTCCGCGCTCACCGCCGGCGGCATGCCGGTGAGCATACGGCGCGCCCAGTCCCGCAGTTCCAGCTCATAAGCCACCGCAAAGCGGTCCAAATAGTGGCCGACAAAGTCTGTCTGGCTCCCGCTCGCGGTAAGAATCTCCAGTGGTCGCAGCGCATCGCGGCCCACACGGACGGTGCCGGCGCTCCCTACCACTTCCGTGCGGATATCGTAGCCGTAACCGGCGTGGGTAAATACCTCCGCCGCGCCGACGGCGCCGCCGGTGAAGCGCAAGTGGACCAATCCAGTATCCGCTTCCCCAACCGCCGCGTCGCTGGTGGCCGTGAGGGCCGTTACCTCGCGCACTTCATCGCCCATGAGCCAGCGGGCCAGATCATAGTCATGAATCGCGGAGTCAACGAAGATGCCACCGCTACCTTGTGAGGGCCCCGGTTCCCGGTCCCGCGCCAGGGCCTTGAAGATCAAGGGCCGACCGATGCGCCCACTCGCAACGGCTTCATGGGCGGCGGCGTAGCCGGGATCGTAGCGGCGCATAAAGCCCACCTGCAAGCGTCGCCCGGCGCGCGACATTGCCTCGTCGCCCCGCTGCGCGTCGATGAGGGTCAACGCCAACGGCTTCTCACAGAGCGCGTCGCGTCCCTGCCGCGCTGCCGCGGCGATGAGCGCCGCATGCGTGCCAGCGGCGGTGGCAATGATTGCCGCCTGGCACTCGGGCAGGGCGAGCGCCTCCTCCGCATTAGCGAACCAACGCTCACAGCCAAGGTCCTGCGCCACTGCCTGCGCCACGTCGATCCGGGAGTCGACGACGGCGACCAGATGCATTTCCGGAAACTTGCAGACATTCTCCGCGTGGCGACGGCCCATACTACCCACGCCGATGACCACCACGCCGAGCCGCTGCATCGTTGCCCTTTCTACCGTCGTCCTCATCTGCCTGCGCAGGCCGCCCGGCGCCTACCGCCTTCTTGTGATGAATGGTAGGTCGTATGGGCCGGGTCGTCAATCGGCTCCCAGCCTCGACGGAGAACGCCCGCGCCGCCTTAAATAGTTCGGATAACGCTGACCACCCGCCCCTGGATGCGCAAATCGTTAGCATCGACATAGATCGGCTGCATCTCCGGATTGGAGGGCTGCAGGCGGACGCGCGAGCCTTCGCGGTAGAGGCGCTTCAGGGTCGCTTCCGCCTCCTGACCGGGACCACTGACGGTGGCGACGACGCACTCGCCATTCGCGGCGGTGTCGCTCCGTTGCACAATGACGTAGTCGCCATCGTCGATGAGGTCGCCGATCATTGACTTACCGCGCACGCGCAGGGCAAAGAGGTCGTCGCGGGCGAAGGCGGCGGAAAGATCGAGCAACTCGTCGTACTGCGGGCTGATCTCCAGAGGGATACCGGCGGCAATCTGCCCGAGTACCGGCAACTGCAGGTGGTGGACGATCCCGAGCGGCTGTACCGCTTCCACTTCACTCTCGCCGTGGAGGATCGCCGCGATGGGCGGCAGGTCAAGCGCCTTCGGCAACAGCCGGAGACCGCGACTCTTGCGGGCGTTGCGTTCGAGAAAGCCCTTTTTCTCCAACTGGGCCAGGTGATAGTCGACGTGCCCCGTAGAGTGCACGTCGACTTCCTGGCCGATCTCCCGGTTTGTCGGCGGCATCTCGTTATCACGAACAAAGGCGGCGATGCAGTGCAGGATGCGTTGCTGCATCTCGCTCGGGTCTTGCCGCATAGGAATTCCTTTCTGAAAGCGGCCACGAGCCGACTCTCTGCGTAGAACGCAAGTTCTATCAGCATCCTACCGAATGGCTATCCACATTGTCAACACCAGACGTCGGTAAATGGCGCGAAGAGGGAGCGATCGTGACCGCTTGACAGCAGTGTCACCTTGCTTTAAGCTGGATGCATCATGCTTCCTCTATGTCCGGCACCCTTGAATTGTTGCGCGCCGGGGAGAATTAAGGAAAGGTTTCGACCGTGGCCGAGTACACCAGACGGGCACTCCTCATCCGGGCGGTCTTCGGCAGCGCCGGCGCCGGCTCGATCGCCCTCCTTGCCGCCTGCGGCGCCGGTTCGACCGCTACCAGCGGATCGTCGGCCGGCACGGCCAGTGCCCTGGCGGCGGTAACCACCAGCGCCAGCGTCGCTACGACTTCTTCACTATCAGCGGTGAGCAGCTCGACGACGACAGCGGTGACGAGCGCGGCGGCAACGAGCGCCGGCTCCGCCACAACCACGTCGGCGACAGTAGCGGCAGCGACGAGCGCCCCGTCCCAGGCGGCCGGCAACGTCACGCTGCATTTGTATGTCGGCGGTGACACCAACATCCAGGATCTTTGGAATAATACGCTGCTGGCGGGCTGGAATAAGGCCAACCCGAATAGCCAGGTCCAATTGATATTCTCCGAGCACGGCGCCGGCGACCAGGCGAGCTACGATAAGCTGGCTGCCGCGCAGCAAGCGAAGAAGCCGACCGACATCGACCTGTTCGAAGGCGACACCCGGCTCCAGCAAGGCGGCGAGGCCGGTTTGTTCGAGAAGATGGACGCCGCCAAGGTGCCGAACATTGCCAAGACCGATCCCAAGGTCGTCAGCCAGTACGGCAGTTTCGGCGTGCCGTACCGAGCGTCCTCCGTCGTTCTGGCGTATAACAGCGCCTATGTCAAGGATCCGCCAAAAACGCTCGACGACATCTATACCTGGATCAAAGCCAACAAGGGCAAGTTCACCTACAACCCACCGGATACCGGCGGCTCCGGTGGCCACTTTGTCATGGCGACGCTGAAGAAGTTCATCCCAGCCGACCAGCTGGCGACCTTCCAGACCGGCTACGATGCCAAGCTCGAAACGTCGTGGGATCAGGGCTTTGCCCTGCTGAAGAGCCTCGGTTCCGATGTAGAGAATAACGGCTTCTATCCCAAGGGGAACGTGCCGGTCCTCCAGGAACTGGGGAAGCAGACGATTTATGTCGCGCCAGTCTGGTCCGACCAGGGGCTAACTTATCTGGCACAGAAGCTCCTGCCGGCGACGGTCAAACTTTCCACGATCGATCCGCCGTTCAGCGGCGGCGCCGCCTATCTCGGCGTGCCGACCGGTTCCCAGCACAAGGATCAAGCCTACCAGTTCATCAACTGGGTGCTGGAGCCGGTCCAGCAGACGGCGATCATCAACAAGGTCAACGGCTATCCGGGCCTGGAGTGGCAGTACATGCCGGCCGACGTGCGCGCGAAGTTCGTTGACCTCGCCAAAGCCTACGACACGTTCGGCTTCAGCTCGAAGTTCAGTAGCGACGTGAACAAGTCATGGTACGAGAAGGTGGCGGGGACCCCGCCGCCGGCCCCAGCGGCGTAGGCTTGGCGGTGACGGCGCCGCCGCAGTCCACCGCCTGGGTCGGGGCCGCCCGTAAGGCGCCGTCCCACTGGCGTCACAATCTGGTCGGTCTGTTGCTGGCGTCTCCGCCGTTTCTGCTGATGCTGCTGCTAATCGTTGTGCCCACGGTCCAGGCCTTCCTGTATTCCGTCGGGCAGGTACCGACGGACAACATTGTCTTCAAAGCTGACATTGATCTCGTCTCCAGCGCTACGCTCACCTTCCTCGTCTACTCCCGCCTGCTCGCCTCCGTGTTCATTCAGGCCGATCTGCAGTTAACCCTATTCGTCACCTTCGTCTCCGTCTTCCTCGTGCTGCTGATCGGCTACGTGCTCAGCCTCTATGTCCGCTTCGCCAAGGGGCGTTTACCGGCGATTGTGCGGATGCTCTACCTGATTCCCCTGTTCATTCCGGTCGTGATCGCGTCCTATGCGCTGATCGAATTTTATGTCAGCAACGGGTTCCTGCAGGTGATCCTAGAACACCTTGGCATACACCGCTACGCCTCGCCGATCTACGCTCCCGCCGGTATCATCGTCGGCCAGATCTGGGTCAGCATTCCATTCGCCGTCCTCTTAATCGGGTCAGGCTTGGATGGCGTGCCGCCGGAGTTGATTGAGGCGGCGCAAGACGTCGGCGCCTCCTTCCCGAGCATCCTCTGGCGGATTGTGACGCCGCTGGTGGCGGTGCCGTTGTTGATCGTGGCGACCTTCACCTTTATCGGAGTCCTCGGCAGCTACACCATTCCCTACCTGCTCGGGCCCAACGCCCCGCAGATGCTCGGCGTCGCCATGCAGGCCTATAACGGCTCCTACCAGCGGCCCCAGCCGGCCGTGGCAATGGCCGTCATGACCTTCGTCCTCGCTGCCGTCGCCGGGGCAATCTATGTCTGGGGCACGTCGCGTACTGATCGGACCGCCGTATGAGCTATACCTGGTTCCTGCGAGTCGGTGCGTTGCGGCAGCTGATCGCCCTGACCCTGGTCGCCGCCCTCAGTTGCTTCCTGTTGTTGCCCCTGTTCACCCTGATCGTCTGGGCGTTTGCCAACCAGTGGCAATATCCCTCGCTGTTGCCCCAGGAATGGGGCTTCCACTGGTGGCGCGAGGTCTTCCAGAATGGCAACCTCGGCAGCGCCATTAAGCTCAGCTTTGAACTCGCCCCGATCGTCACCGTGGCCTCCGCCGTCATTTGCCTGCCCGCCGCCTACGCTTTTTCCCGCTTCACCTTCCCGTTCCGGCGGCCGCTCTTCGTCTCCCTCCTGGCCGTCAATGCCTTCCCCAAGATTGGCCTCTACATCAGCATCGCCACGCTCTACTACCGGCTCAATTTGATGGACACCTTTCTGGGCGTGGTCATCATCCAACTGGTCAACACACTCGTCTTCATGACCTGGATTCCGACCGCCGCCTTCAACGCTGTGCCGAGCGAACTAGAGGAGGCGGCCCGCGATGTCGGGGCGCGGGGCTTCATGGTCTTCCGCAAAGTGACCCTCCCGCTGGCGCTGCCGGGGATCATCGTCGCCGGCATTCTCGCCTTCCTCGCCTCGCTCGATGAAGCGCAGGGGACGTTGATCGTCGGCACGCCGTCGCATATCACCATGCCCGTGATCATGTACGTGTTAGTCGCCAACTATCCGCAGCCGGTGGGCGCAGTCTTCTCGATCCTGCTCTCTCTGCCGTCGCTGGTCCTGCTCCTTTCCGCCCGCCGCTTTCTCACCGCCGGCTACCTGGCCGCCGGATTCCGGGTGAAATAGGAGACAGGGACGCCATGGCTCGCCTCACGCTCGCGCACCTCACCAAACGCTACGGCCAGACCACCGCAGTCAATGATGTCTCCATCGAGCTCGGCGACAACGAACTGCTCTGTTTGCTCGGGCCATCCGGCTGCGGCAAGACGACTACTTTGCGCATGCTCGCCGGCTTCATCACGCCCGATGAAGGGGATATCCTGATTGACGACCAGAGCGTCGTGCGTTTGCCGCCCGAACGGCGGCCGACCGCGATGGTCTTTCAGCGCCATGCGCTCTGGCCGCACATGACCGTCTACGACAACATTGCCTTCGGCCTGCAACTCCGGCGCACTCGCCGCGCTCAGATCGCCAAGACGGTGGATGAAGCGCTTGATATGGTCGGCTTGCCGGGTAAAGCGAAGCGTTATCCCCACCAGCTTTCCGGCGGTGAAGCCCAACGCGTCGCCCTGGCGCGGGCGCTGGTCTTGCAGCCCCGCATCCTGCTGCTGGACGAGCCGCTCTCCAACCTCGACGCCCAACTACGCCTGCGGATGCGGGAGGAAGTGCGCAGCATTCAGCAGCGCGTCGGCATCACGACCGTCTTCGTCACCCACGATCAAGAAGAGGCGCTGGCTATCGCCGACCGCATCGGCGTGATGCAGAGCGGCCACCTCGAACAATTGGCCACACCGGACGACCTGTATGCGACCCCGGCGACACTGTTCGTGGCCGGATTCATCGGCAGCATGAACCTGCTCCCCGCCACCGTTGAGGGCGGCAAGGTTCGCCTGGGCGATCTCATGCTGCCGATCCCCGCCGGCGCCCGGCTCCAAAGCAACAGCGTGACCCTCGCCATTCGCCCCGAAGATGTCACCCTGGGCGCTCAGGCCAAGGGCGCCGGCTGCCGCGGGGTGGTACAGCAAACGATCAACCTGGGCGACCACAAGGTGCTCGCCGTCGACACCGGCGGCAGCGGCCAAATCAACGTGTCGGTGGCTCGCGAGGAGGCGCTCGCGCCCGGCGCCGCCGTCGATCTCACGTTCACCCGCTACCAACTCTACGAAGACGGCCTGTGGCGAGCGACCTCCGGCTAGCCGGTGCCGCGCTGTTGGCTCTCGCCGGCTACTTACGCATCCGCGATATTCGCCAATCCGGCAAAGAACTGACTGAGCGGTACAGTGAAGCCGGGCAAGAGCGGCGACGTGATCTCATCGTCGCCCTGTAACGTCTGGACAAGCGTCAACGCCGCCTGGTGACGGCGGTAGACCTGCATCGCCTGCCTTGGCCAGTCAACGATCCAGTACTCCCGTACGCCGAATATTGAGTAGGTCTTGAGTTTCGCCTCGCGGTCGCGCCCCACGTTCTTCGCGCCCGGCGAGAGCACCTCCACTGCCAGGTCCGGTGGGCCGTGCAGATGGCCGTCGGCAGCGAGGACCAGGGGGAGACGCGCCGCGCTCACCCACACCACATCCGGGGCGACGGCATTTTCATTGGACAGAATCACACCCGGTGCGGCGTTTGCCTGGCCGGCGCCCGTACGGAGGCTGCACTCATCCAGGATACCGGCAATCCGCACGGCGACGAGTTGATGCCCCCAGTTCGGTTGCTTAGACACGTGCAGCTCCCCGTCAATGATTTCGTAGCGCTTACCGTCATCCGGCATGAGGTCCAAGTCGGCGATGGTCCATCGCATCGTCGTTACCATGCCGCTCCTACACTCCTCTCGTCCGTCCGCCTGCCGTCAAGTATAGCGAGGTGGCGGCCTGAGCTACCGAGATGATCTCAACCGCCAAGCAGACGTTGGCACCGATTATGCGTTACTCCCTGGCGAGGGGAATGTGGTACGGGTAGCGCCGGCCTGTCCGACCCGACAAGGAGAGCGCGAATGATGCTAGGCCGGGCTGTCCGGGAAGAGGTTGGCGCCGCACCTCGTTCCGTTCCCGTAGAGGCGCAGAGCTACCGCGCTTTCGCTGATCTCTATGATCAGTATGCAGCGCTCACCTTTGCCCTGGCCGTCCGCATGCTCAAGGACCGCACGGTCGCCATGGAGATGGTGGAGGCCGTTTTCAACGACCTCCGGCAGATTGCGCCGGGGGGACAGCACCCAAATCCGCGGGCCTGGCTTCTGGCGGCGACCCACCGCCGCTGCACCCACTGGCGGAAGGTTACCGCCGGGAAGGGCAACCACATCTCTCGGCCGCACGACCCCGTTGCATTGCTGGCATCGGATAGCGTCGAGGCGACGAATCCCGTGAGCCGGACTGTGGCGCATATGAATAGCGCCCTCGTTCACGCCGGCGCCAGAAGCCTTCCAGAGGAGCAACACCGGATCCTGGAGATGGCGTACTTCGAAGGTATGAATTGCGTCCAGATCGCCGACAGGCTCGGGCTGCTGCTAGGAGAGGTCAATGAGCATCTACGCAGCGGGCTACAGTCCTTGGTGCGCGTGGTCGTGGCGCCACCAGCGAGCTAACGGGTTGGCGGCTCAGCCGCGTCCCCTCCGGCCTCCTTTAGCAGCCTATGTCGCCGTCACCAACCGGGTCATCGTTCGGTGAGTTGGTGGCGCGTCACGTCCAGGCGAAGGGGGTACAGCGCGTGCTACCATTCCGCTTGTTCGAAAGCGCGCACCTGGCTTGAGGGATCATGCATTCCGTTTCTTCACTCGTTCCGGGTATGACCCGCCGGCATCTTGTCCATTTGCTCGGTGCAGGCGGCATGGCCCTGGTGGTCACCGGGCTATTGGCTGCCTGCGGCGGAAGCAGTGTCGTCGCTACCGCCTCTGCCCAGTCTACGGGCACGGCGTCCAGCGCCACCGACGCCCCAGCCGCGCCAGGCTTGCGTACCGCCACCAGCACGAGCGCAGCGGCGACTTCCACCAGCAATGCGGCGGCCGCCCCCACCGGCAGTGCAACTTCGTTAGCGTCAACGGCGGCCGCTAAAGTATCCGGCGCTGTCGCCCTGGTCTTCTCCACCTGGGGCGCCGGCGGTGACTCCTTCAGTGCCGAGCACCGGGTAGTGGACGGCTTCAACCAGGCCCATCCGGATATTCAGGCGCTGGTGCTGGAGATCCCATTTAGCACCTATCGGGACAAATTGCTCGCCTCCCTGGCCGGCGGTGATGCCCCGGACAACATGGCGATCGATCACGATATGTTTCCCTTTATGGTCCAGAAAGACGTCTTCACCCGGCTTGGTCCGCTCGTCGCCCGCGATAAGACGGTGCTCGACGATTACTTCCCCTCGGCGCTCCAGAGCATGAGCTACCAGGGGGCCCTGTATGGCTTGCCTACGGGCGGCTCAGCCTATTACCTCTTCTGGAGTCCCCGCCTCTTTCATCAGGCCGGCTTAGCCACGCCGAACGACCTGATGGCAAATGGCCGGTGGACCTGGCAAGCCTTCCTGGACGCTGCCCAGAAACTGACGCAAGGTGATGGCGGTCCCAATGCCCAGTACGGCGCCGATGCCGGCCTCAGCCTCTCCGCGATCGCGCCGTGGGTCTGGAGCGGCGGCGGCGCCTATCTGAGCAGCGACCAGCAACAGCTCCAACTCGATCAGCCACCGGCCGTGGACGCGATCCAGTTTCTCCACGATCTGATCTGGAAAGAGCGCGTCTCGCCCCAGCCCAGTGTCGGACCAGGCGCGATCAAGTCGTTCATCGCCGGCAAGCTGGCCATGCACCTGAACTGGGGTGGCACCGGCATTGCCCAGTTCGCGCCGGTGAAAGATCTATCCTGGGACCTCGCCTTGCCGCCCGCCAAAGACGGCAAGACCTTCGTCAGTTGGGCGCCGCTCAACCCGATGACGATCAACAAGCAGGCCAAGCACTCTGAGCAAAGCTGGATCTTTGAGCGCTGGTACAACGGCACGTCGGGTATGCAGATTTTCAGCGAGAACGGCCGGGTGCCCGTCGCCCGCTCCGTCCTCACCTCTCCCGCCTACCTCCAGGCAACGCCACCGGAGCATAAGCAGATCGTGCTGCAAGGAATCGAAGTCGGGAAGCCGGCCTTCACCAACCCGAACTGGACACTCGCTTCCGAAAAGGTGACGCCTTTGCTGACCGCTGTCGCCAAGAACACGATGCCGGTAGCGGACGCGATGAAGCAGGCGGTCGCCATCGCCAATCCGATCCTGGCTGGTAAAAGCTAGCGTGCCCCTCCAACGGAAAATCGGCATCAACCTCTTCGGTCGCCTGGACCCACTGGACGGGGTACGCTGCATCGCTGCGGCAGGCTATGACGCTATCGACTACAGCGCCATTGGCCGGCTGGCAGCGCCGGGCAGTTCCCTGGCGGCGGCGCTGCGGGAATGCTCCGCGCAGCTCGGGCTCCTGCCGGCGGCGCTCCACTACCGGAGCTTCGGCTTCGACTTCCTTGGCAGCGACGCAGCGCTCCAGCGTTTTCAGGCGATGTCCCTGGACGATGTGCGCCTGACGGCGGAACTGGGAGCGCCGGCCATCGCCTTCCACCTTGGTAATGACCTCCAGGCGGCCGTCGATGCCCAACTTGCGGCAGCGAACGCCGAGGCCCTGGCCCCCGCGGTCCGTCTGGCCGGGGAGTTGGGCATCGGCATCGCCCTGGAGAATCACTGCCATGGCTGGGGAGATCACTATGCTCACCTGGCTCTCGTCGCGACTGCTTTGGACGCACCGCAGGTCGGCTTCTGCTGCGATTCGGGCCATGCCGCCGTGGCAGGCATTGATCCTGTCGCCTTGATTGCCGCTATGGGCCCACGCCTGCGACTGGTTCACCTCCACAGCAACGACGGCCGGCGCGATAGCCACCGCCCGGCAGGAGAAGGCGTGGTCCTCTGGCCGCCGTTGCTGGAGGCCCTCGATCGGGCCGGCTACACGGGCCCGTTGCTGCTCGAAGGCGGGCTCCACCTGCCGGGTGACGAGGTGGAGACACTCCTGGCCGCCCACCTGCGCGGCTTCCGCGCCACGCTCGCGTCTCTGCATCCGCGCACAACGGTGTAAGGATGGATGCGATCCCCCTCTCGCAAGAGATCGCTCGCCTACTGGCGGCAGCGTTCCTTGGCGCGTTGATCGGTCTGGAACGGGAGCGCCTGGACCGGGGGGCCGGGTTGCGCACGCACACGCTGGTGGCGACGGCCTCGGCGCTGGTGATGCTCGTGTCGTCGTATGGCCTCATCGGGGTGGCGAAAATCGACTCCGCCATCTCCCTTGACCCCTCCCGCATCGCCGCCCAGGTGGTGAGCGGCATCGGCTTCCTCGGCGCCGGCACGATCATCTTGCGCCGCAACGCCGTGCGCGGCTTGACCACCGCGGCCAGCGTCTGGGCCGTTGCCGGCATCGGT
This sequence comes from Chloroflexota bacterium, assembly GCA_051003235.1. Taxonomy (GTDB): domain Bacteria; phylum Chloroflexota; class UBA4733; order UBA4733; family UBA4733; genus UBA4733. The sequence continues at coordinate 55,182 of JBPCLN010000166.1, forward strand.
CTGGCCTGCGGCGCCGGCATGTTCGCTGCCGCGATCACCTGTACCGCGATCCTCCTGGTCGTCCTGGTCGTCCTCAAGCCGGTGGAGCGGAGGATGTTCGAACACAAGCGTCCCCGGCAGGTCACCGTTGTCGTGCGACGCCGCCTCGGTCAAGTCAGCGCCATCGAAGCGCAGGTCCGGGCAGCCGGCATTGAGCTACGCCGGCTCTCGCTGGAGCCGGGCGAGGACGGCGAGGAGAGTCGTATCCGTCTGGAGTTTCGAGGCGCATCGAACGCCGACGTCGGCCAACTCGCCGAGCGCTTGCAGGCCGTGCCCGGCGTGCGCAACGTCAGCTACAGTGCGCTCGCCGACCTCCTGCCGGATAGCGGTCTGGCCGACGAGCAGAGCGAGGCGGGAGAAGAGTGAGCTGCCCTAGTAGCCTATCGGCTCCGCCGTCAGGCTCTTCATGTAAATCTCCGGGTTAATCAGCTCTTCGAACTTCGCCTTGAAGACCCGGAGATCGTCCACCGTGATAATCTTGTCGCGCACCAGTTGGAGCATGCCGTTCATCTTCATGCCGGTTTGTTGGTAGAGGCGAGCGTAGCGCTCGTAGAACTTCTCGATCGGTAGCCGGGTTGGCAAGACGGTGTGCAAGAAATCGAAGTGACGGGGATCCTTGCTCACGAGCTTACTTTCCATTGTCTTATACAAGTCGGTTCCCGGTAGTGGCGTCAAGATGGTGAACTGCGGGCACTCGATATTGTACTGATTGACAAATTCGGCCAGGCGATCGAAATCGTCCTCGCCCCAACTGGGGTCGACGATCAAGGCGCCCCAGATCTTCACACCGGCCTGATGCAAGATCTGGATGGCCTCCAGATTCACGCCCGGCTTACTGCCCTTGTTGAGCTTCTTCAGCGTTGCCTGGTCGATCGCCTCGATACCCATGAGCACCATATCCAGGCCGGCCTCAGCGAGGGCATGGAAGGATTCAGGATGCTCCACGATGTCGGACGCACGGCACTGGGCCCAGTAGCGCTTGTTGATGCCCTCGGCAATCAGCGCGCGAGCCAAATCCTGGGCCACGTCGGGCTGGCGAAAGGCCAGATCATCAATGAACGGCACGTACTTGCCGTCGACCTGGCGGATTTCTTCCATGGTACGGGCGGCCGTCTCCGTCTTATAGTCGCCGCGGTGGAACTTCCAGACCGAGCAGAAGTTGCAGCGAAAGGCACAACCGCGCGCCGACTCCATGGTCCAGGGGTTATTGTGATAGAGGAAGTAGTAGTGCTTGCGGTACTGCGCCACCAGGTCGCGGCGCGGGCGCGGGCGTTCGGTCATTTCCGCCGTCGGCGCCTTGTTGACGCGGAAGCGATGATGATCCTCTTCCCAGGTCAGCAGGTGCTCACCGTCCTCCTGATAGTAGAGGCGGGGGATCTGCTTGATCTTCTCCCGGTCATGCTCGGCGACCGCCTGGATCAAGGCGCGGAAGGGCTGCTCCCCTTCCCCGCAAATCAGGTAGTCCACTTCCGGCAGGAAGAAGTCCTGAGGCGAAAGGCTGGCATGATGGCCGCCGACGACCACGACGATATCCCGGCTATAGGCCTTGATCCGGCGGACCACCGCCCGCACTATCGGCACGTCGGCAGTATAGCCGCAGCCGATGCCGACGATGCCGGCCTGCGTCTCCGCCAGGCGCCCTTCCAGGTCTCGATCAATCCGCATGTCGATGATGCTGACGTCAACGAGATCATCCACCGCCCCGGCGATGAACTCGAGGCTCAGTGGTTCCACCATGACCGTTTCGTTGAAGCCAACCAGATATTCGTTCTTGGGCTGGACAAGCAGCACTGGACCAACGCTCAAGCGCGGCGCCCGCAAAATCGGTAGCGATATCGCCATAATCGGTGTTTCCCTCCAGACAAGCCGCGTAGACCGCGCGATGTCTACCGTGATGTTCATATCATAGGACACAGACGCCGAATTCGCACACGAATTTCACCAACTGCCATAGTCTTGTAACGACCGGGGGTGGCCGACAGTGGATGGATGGGCGAGCGTCGGGCGGGTGGAGGAGGGTCATATAGGCTTCTTACAGGCCATTAAGAGACGTTGAAAAATCGCTGACGGGGCATTCAAGACGCGGTGCTACCCCAACCGCTTTCTTCGACAGCGAGCCGCCGCTGCAAGGGTCGCCACCAGGCTTCGTTGGCGACATACCATTCGACGGTGCGGCGCATGCCTTCGGCGAAATCCACTGCCGGCCGCCAGCCCAGTTCGCGCCTGATCTTGCCACTGTTGAGCAGATAGCGCCGGTCTAGGCCCGGCCGATCCGGTACATAGGTCTTGAGCGACGCCGGCTTGTGCAATAGCGCGAGTACGCTGTCGGTGATTTGTTCGACGCTCTGCTCGACGCCGCTGCCAATGTTATAGAGCTCACCGATCCGCCCCTCCTTCAGAATCAGATCAATCGCCGTGCAGTGATCGCTGACATAGAGCCACTCTCGCCGGTTGGCGCTGCTGCGGTACAGGGGCAGCGGCCGGTCGTCGATGGCGTTGGTGATGAAGAGGGGGATCACCTTCTCGGGAAACTGATATGGCCCGAGGTTGTTAGCACAGGTGGAGATCGTGACGGGCAGCCCGAACGTTTCCTGATAGCTGCGCACCACCAGGTCACCGCCGGCTTTGGCGGCATTATACGGAGTGCGCGGCCGATATGGGTGCTCCTCGCTGAAGCTGTCCGGACTATCCAGCGGCAGATCGCCGAATACCTCGCAGGTGCTAACGTGATGCACACGGGGCGTTTTCGCCCGGCGGCATGCTTCCATCAGCCCTTGCGTGCCCAGAACGTTGGTGCGTAGAAAGGCGCCTGGGTCGAGCAGCGCCCGGCTGTTATGGCTCTCGGCGGCGAAATTTATCACGGCGTCAATGCGCTGGTCCGTGAGCACATGCTCCACCAGATCGACGTTACCGATATCACCACGCACGAATCGGTAGCGTTGACCGTGCGCTTTGGCGACATCCGCCACACTGGCGAGGTTCCCGGCATAGGTGAGCGCATCCAGATTCACGACCGCGTCGTCGGGATAACGTTCTAACCAGTACCGAATGAAGTTCGAGCCAATAAAGCCGGCTCCGCCGGTGACAAGCACGCGCATATGTTCTCCCTTTGTCAACGTCCTCCGGCAATGTACCGCATTGCCGGAGGAGCGGACGTCGGAGGCGCGGCCTACTTCGTGGTCTCGAGGTTTCGGCGGCCGCCTGCCCCACCACCACCACCCGTCGCCGGCATCTGTGCCGGAACGCGGGCTATGGCAGCCGCAGAGCTACTCAGGGTAACGGGAACGAGAACCGGACTGCCGTTCAACATGTGTACCTGGTAGGTAACGGTCGTAGTCCCACGCGACGGACAGCAGAGGGGATCAGCCGCCGCGTACCGGGTGAATACTGCCTGGATTCTCCCATCGGGCCAGTCGCTGACACCGAATTTGCCGTTGGGTGTGTCCAACACTCCATCGGAACGCGAATTCATGTTCACCGGCGAGAGCGTACCGGCATATTTACCGGAGGTGAACACGAACACATTGAATGCCAGAGGCCGGCACATGCCGTCGTAGTCTGCCAACGCCGTCACCAGAGTGCGCTCACCAATCACCAGCGCCGGCCAGTAGGCTTCGAGCTTCCAGCCCATTCCGGTAAGGAGGCTTTCCTCGGCGCTGCTCGGGGAAACCTCACGCGTCCGGCAGCGAGGATCACCATTTTGCAGCGGCGGCGCCTTGGGAGGGCCTGCCGCCGGCACGTTCCAGGCCCTCGGCGTCGAATCCAACCACGTCGCGCTCTGCGCTGTGGTGGTACCCACCATCGTTCCCAGGATCAGCAGTGCCAGCGCGAGCGCTAGGCAGGCCGTCCTGCGCAGCGTGCCGATTCGAGTTCTCACCATCGCGCTTCCAGCACCTGCTAGTCCCCCTCGCCTCGGCGTTGACGGTAGTCGAGTATACACAGGCCAGATACCAAACTCTGTGGTCTTCAGGCAAGCTTCAGCTTTTCCGCCATTCCCTTCACCGCGACCGTGCAAGCTAGGTGGAGTACGAGAGGACGCGGAAATGGACGAGCGAGTGGCAGCGGACGGCAGCGAGCGCGGACCGCCGGGGCGAGGATCGTTGGGGCATGAATGTTTCGCCTCAATCTGGAAAAGGAGGTAGTGTATGCAGCCATGGTCACCCTTCTGGCGCTGGCTGGTGGTCGGCGTGCTGGCGGCGATGACCATCGCCTGGGTGGCGCAATCGCATTCGGGCGGACGGGAAACCGCGTTTCCCGCAAGCCATGACAGTCGATGGATACAAAAGGGGCCAGGGACGGTCGGAATCAGCAACGACTGTTCCAACGGCAAAGGGGCGGCGGTTGGGGTAACTGGTAGCGATGGCAAAGCGGCGCAGCACGTCTGCGTCAACGTTCCCGGCGCCACGGTCAATGTCGCCGGTGACGGCAGTGTCGCCGTCACCGGCAGCGCTGTGACTGTCAGCCCGGACCTCAAGGTGGCGGCGACGCTGCAGCGCGAGCGGGACCAACTGCAGCGGCAAGAGGCCGAGCTGCAGAAGCAACAGGCGCAACTGAGCGCCCGAATGGCGGCCCTCCAGGCCCGCCTGAATAGCCTGGGCCAGTAGAAGGCATTCGGTCCACTGTTGGGCCGGAGCTGGACTTTCGAAGAAGGAGAGCGTCTGATGGGACTGATCTTCGGGATTGTCATCGTGGCGGGATTCCTGTATTTCGCCAACAACCGGAACATGGATTGGCGAGGAGGTCTGATGAATAACAACCACTGGCATGAGGGGCCGCCGCCTCTCCTGATTATTGTCGGCTTCGGCATCCTGTTGCTGCTGATGATGCACATGTTGCCTTTGCTGATCATCGGCGCCGGTGGCTATTTCGCCTATCGCGTCCTCAGCCACAATAAGGGCAGCATGCCGGTGATCAACCTGGGCACGCGCGGCCCCGGTCGCGTTGCCGATGCCGCCGAGGCGGGCATCTTCTGCCCTTCCTGCAACACGGCGGTCTCCCGCAATTGGGCGACCTGCCCGCACTGCGGCTACCGCAAGTACCTCGCGCCGGAACTGATTCGCCGCCGCTGCAGCACCTGCGGCACCGAACTGCAGAAGGACTGGAATGCCTGCCCCTACTGCAGCACCACGATCCAGGAGCCGATCACCGCATCGGCTCCTGGTCCGGCCCAACCGCAAGGGCCAACCAGCACCGCGCTGTTGTAACGCCGGCTTGCTGAGCCGGACCGCCTTCGTTGAAGGGGCGGGGAGCTTCGGCTCCCGCCCCTTCAACATGTCCGAAATAACGGCCTGCGCGTATACTTGGCGCGTGAACGTCGAGACCAGTCTATCGGCATCTAACGGGCGGTAGCGGCGTGAAAGTTTACCTCGACACCGATTTCGGCGGAGATATGGACGATCTCTGCGCCCTCACCATGCCCTTGCACTGGCCGGATGCGGAGATTGTCGGCATCACGACGGTGGCCGAGGAACGGGGTCATCGAGCCGGCTACGTGAGCTATGCCTTGAAGCTGGCCCGCCGCGGAGACATTCCCGTAGCCGCCGGCGCCGATGGCGCGCGGCACACCTTCCGTTCCCCGGTTGCCTTTCCCGATGAAGCGGCCTACTGGCCGGAGCCGATCACGCCCTGCCCCGGCCCAGAGGATGCAGCATTGGCGCTCCTGTGCCGCAGTGTCGAGGCTGGGGCAACCGTGATCGCGGTTGGTCCCTACACAAACCTGGCTCTCGCTGACAGTGCGTTCCCTGGATTGCTGGCCGGTGCGCCACTCTATACTTATGGGCGGCCATATCCGCCCGGTCCCGCCGGGCTTCCCCGCCTGGGATCATCGCACAGACTGGAATAGCCAGTACGACGTGGACGCGGCGCGCTACGTCCTGGAACGACTGCGGCCCAACGCTCGTCCCGTTGGAAGTAACAGCCCAGACGGCGCTCCGGCGTGCTTTCCTGCCGGCGTTGGAGGACGCCGGACCGCTCGGTCGACTTCTGGCGCGCCAGGCCCGCGCCTGCGCTGCCGAATATCAGAATGAGGAAACCTACGGGCGAACGTGTGCCGGTTTGCCGGACGATATCATCAACTTCCTTCATGACCCGCTGGCCTGCGCCGTCGCCCTGGGCTGGGACGGTGTCACTGTTGATCAGCTCCCGCTCGTGGCAGAACTGCGCGACGGCTGGCTCCAGACGCGAGCCGCGCCCGATTGGAGGCTGCTGTCCGTCGTCACGGCAGTAGAAGGCCCGCGCTTCAACGCGTTCTGGCTGAACCTTGTGTGCAGCTAACGCCCAACGATGGGCAGCGCCGATGCCTACCTTTTCGGCGAGCCGCACGCCATGACTATCCGCCGTTCCCCCGCTGTTGGCGGTAGCGGCGGATGAGCGTGTTCGTGGAACTGTCGTGTCCCAACCGCCGGTCGCCGGCGCTTTCCAGTTCGGGAACGATGCGCTGAGCTAGCACCTTGCCGAGTTCGACGCCCCACTGGTCGAAGGAGTCGATGTCCCAGATCACGCCTTGCGTGAAAACGCTATGTTCGTAGAGGGCAATCAGCGCGCCGAGGGTGTGCGGCGTCAGGCGCTCCGCCAGAATCGTGCTGGTCGGACAGTTGCCTGCAAAGACGCGATGCGGCGCCAGCCAGTCCGGCGTCCCTTCTGCCGTCACCTCTTCCACAGTCTTGCCAAAGGCCAGGGCCTCGGTTTGGGCAAAGATATTGGCCATCAGGAGGTCGTGGTGGTTGCCTAGGGGATTGAGTGTCCGGCAGAAGCCGATGAAGTCGCAGGGAATGAGCTTGGTCCCCTGGTGGATGAGTTGATAGAAGGAGTGCTGGCCGTTGGTGCCCGGCTCGCCCCAGAAGATGGGGCCGGTCTGGTAGGTCACAGGCGCGCCGTCCACGGTCACGTGCTTGCCGTTACTCTCCATGGTGAGCTGTTGGAGGTAGGCAGGGAAACGCTTCAGGTATTGTTCGTACGGCAGTACCGCCACCGTCTGGGCATCAAAGAAATTGTTGTACCAGACGCTGAGCAATCCCATAAGCGCCGGCAAGTTGCGTTTCCAATCGGTTGTGCGGAAGTGCTCGTCCATGGCGTGGAAGCCGGCCAGCATGTCGCGGAAGTGATCCGGCCCAATGGCGAGCATCGTGGAAAGGCCGATCGCCGCATCCATGGAATAGCGCCCGCCGACCCAGTCCCAGAAGCCGAACATATTGGCCGGGTCGATGCCGAACTTGGCCACGGCGTCGGCGTTGGTGGACACGGCGACGAAATGCTTCGCCACCGCTTTTTCGTCGCCAAGTGCGCGCAGGCACCACTCCCGCGCCGAACGAGCATTGGTCATCGTTTCCAGGGTTGTGAAGGTCTTGGAGGAGATGATGAACAGCGTGTCCGCCGGGTCCAGGTCGCGCGTCGCCTCTACGAAGTCAGTGGCATCGACGTTAGAGACAAAGCGGAAGGTCATACTGCGCTCGCTGTAGTCCTTCAGCGCTTCGTAGGCCATGACCGGGCCTAGGTCGGAGCCGCCGAGGCCGATGTTGACGACGTTGCGAATGCGCTTGCCGGTGTGGCCGGTCCAGGCGCCGCTGCGCAGCCGGTTGGCGAAGTCCGTCATCTTGTCCAGCACGGCATGCACGTCGGGTACGACATCGTGGCCATCCAGCATGACCTGCTTTCCCCGCGGCGCGCGCAAGGCGACGTGGAGCACTGCCCGCTGCTCGGTGACGTTGATCTTCTCGCCGCCGAACATGGCGTCGATTCGCCCACGCAGCCCGCACTCCTCCGCCAGTTGCACGAGCAGGCCGAGCGTTTCATCGGTGATGAGGTGCTTGGAGTAGTCGAGATAGAGGCCGGCGCCTTCCGCTGCCAGGCGTTCGCCGCGCCGGGGGTCGCCGGCGAAGAGCGCGCGCAACTGCACGGTGCGCATCTGCTCGTGGTGCGCCTCCAGCGCCTGCCAGGCCGGCCGCTGCGTCAACGCTGCCGCTGTTGTTGTCGTCGCCATTACCTTCTCCCTCCGTCGCTGCCACACCTATTGATCCAGCAACAGGCAGGGAGCGATGCCGGCTTCCCGCCTGCTGCCATCGGTCGTCATCCCGTGTACCGACAGTGTAGCGCCAGACGCCCGACGGCAGTCACGTAGCGAACCAAACAACGCTGGCACCGCTAATGCGCCATGGGGAGAGCGCGGGATCGGTCCCCGGCGAGGAGTATTCGATGCGCTGGTTGGCAGTTGGCGGCATACTGTTGGGCCTGCTGCTGCCGTCCACGCTGGCCCATGCGGCTCCTACCTGCCAGTTCCAACTGGGCTTCGCCACGCTGCAGCAATTGCTGCCGGATCGCATCGGTACCTGCCTGGACGACGCCCGCTATGACGCCACCGGTGACGCCGTGCAGCACACCGAGTTTGGGCTGCTTGCCTGGCGCAAAGCGGACAACTGGACAGCGTTCACCGACGGCTATCACACCTGGGTCAACGGCCCCGCTGGTATCCAGGAGCGCCTGAACAGCCAACGCTTCAGTTGGGAAGCCAATGCTGACGGGCTGCCGATCGCTGACCAACCAGCAGCCGTGCCGCCAGCGGCGGCAGCCGTGCCGATTGATTCTACGGCCATCCGCACCATTCCAGCGGCTGCCGTCTCGACAGCCGGACTGACCGCGCTGGCTGATCCCGCGTTGGCCCGCGTGAACGGCGCCGCCGCCGTGCTGGCCTGGGTGCGCAACGATGCTGGGACGCCGCTGAGCGCCCAGCTCGTCGCCACGCTCACCGACAGCACGAACGGCGTCGTCGGCACCGCTAGGGACACGTTGACGGACCTGCAACCCGGCCAGACAAAGCTCGTTGCGCTCACCTCCATCGCCGAGGCAAGCGCAGTCAGCGGCTTGCGCTTTCAGTTCACGGCGGTCGTCGCGGGCCACACGACGCCCGCCTTCCTCAAGCTAAGCAACACGGAAATAGACCCCATTGATCCCAAGTATGTCCTGGTGACGATCACCAACACCGATACGACTGCACACAGCGGCTTCGTCAGCATCGCCATCACCAGCGCGAGCGGGACCATTGAGGGCATCGCCTTCGGGCCCTACGACCAACTCAACCCCGGCCTGTCCAAGACCGTGCGCTGTATCAGCCTGCTGGGGCCGCTTCCGGCGGGGGCGCAACTCGCGGCACAGGTCGACACGGCGCTGTGAGCGGGGGCCCCGACCCTGGGGACCCCACCACGACGCTAATTCTTCCAGCACCGCGTACGTCTGCCGTCACTACGCACGGTAGACGTACAGGGTACTGGAAGGGCCGCATTCCCCTGACAGATCAGGCAGATACACGCCGAAGTGGAACGAGTCCATACCCGCCGAATCCCACGTGCTACGCCGCCGGCCCGCGTTGCGCATCGCGCAGGATGCGCCAACCGACGCGCACGATGCCCAGTTCCTCGATCGTCCGGCGCACGTCGGCATCGTCGGTCATGAGGCGGTAGGCTTCCGCCCGCGCTTCCCAATCCCGCATGATCGCTTTTGCCTCTGCTGTTGGGAGTGCGGCGTGCAGGACGAGTTCCGTCACACCTGGTTGGAGGGTACGCAACGTCTCCAGCAGTTGCGCCTTGAGCGCCGGGGGATTCTGCAAGGAGATGGAGCGAATATCGTCCAGCGTCAGCAGTCCGTCCAGTGTCACGCGCTGCTGTTCGACCGCCTGACGGGCTGCTTCCAGACGCCGCGGCGCCATGCGCAACGGTAGGCGATAGGCGCGCGCTAGATCAACGTACACCGGTAGGTAGTGTGGGTGCGCGTAGAACGTCCCCATGTGCCCATCCAGATTGGTCGGGTCGAGGCCCCAGTCCAGCGCCCGGCGGATTTGCGCCTCCGCCTCGGCCTTGATCTCCTCGGGCGCTCCCCGCTCAAACAGCCCTTCCGACGGCTGACGATGGAAGAAGCCCTGCTCGTTGACCAGCGAGGGACAACGCGCCGCGCCGAGCAGCGGTCCCAACGGTAAGTCTGCCACTCGCTGGTGAGGGTGAGGTGCACGCCGATTTCCAACTGCGGATGGGCGCGGACGTAGGCACAAGCGTCATAGGCCCAGGGGCATGGCAGCATGAGGGAGGCGGCCGTCAACAGCCCCCGCTCCATGGCGTCGAAGGTAGCGGCATTGGCAGCGTGGCACATGCCCAGATCGTCGCCGTTGAGGATGAGCAGCCGCGCATCAGGCGGCTGGGACAACATGGCGAGCTTCTCCGCCACGCCGGGCGAGGTAACGCGGTCGGGCAAAGGCATCCCCTCCTTTCATCATGCGGTGATTCTAGCCTACACGGCTGGACGCTCGTTTGCCGCTAGGTCAAGCGCAAGGAACTTGTAAACTCGTGGCGGAGCAGTTGTTTCGCTCCACGAAGGCCAAACTCCCGCGTATCCTGCACGGCTGCCGTGCCGATCTATACCGCCTCGAAGTTTGTCATCATCGCGCAGTCTTCGTGCTGCAGGTTGTGGCAGTGCATCACGTACTTCCCTTTGTAGCCTTCGAAGCGCATGATCACGCGCATTTCCTCGCCTTCCGGCACGTTGACTGTGTCCTTCCAGCCTGTCTCGTAGGCGGCCGGCTTCACCCCTTTGCGGTCGAGGAGCTGGAAGTTGACCAGGCGCACGTGGATCGGATGGGGCATGCCGTGGATGCCGCCCAGCTTGTGGTTGACGAAGTGCCAGGTCTCCACGTCGCCCAGCTTCGGGGCGGCGTCGATGCGATTCGGATCAAAGGTCTGGCCATTGATCGTCCACTCGTAGGGCAGGTGGGCCCAGCTCAGTGTCGGGCCGAAGACGAAGGTGCGCTCCCGCACCGCCTGCTCCGGGCGCAACGGCTCAATCGTCGTAAGGGTAGCGGGAACAGTGCTGTCGTCCACCGCGCTGCGCGTCACGTCGAAGCGCATGGCTGCCGCCATGTCGCCGGACTTATTCTGGTTCTGCAAGATTACCTGGCTGCCCAACGGATAGGCAGCGAAGTCGATCACCACCTCGATCCGCTCGGCGGGCGACAGCGGGATGCTCTGGCTCTGCACCGGCGCGGGCAAGAGGCCGCCATCGGTGGCGATCGGGAGCAGGGGGTGATCGGGGCCGAACACCTTGTTCGACTCGCAGGAATCATCCGGCGCCGCACCCTCCGTCGTCGTCCGCCGGCGGGCGGCTCTTTCGCCTACTCCCGGCAGGATCCCCGGCGAAACTGGCTGTGCTGACCGACCGCGAACGCGAGGTCATGGCCCTGGTCGCTGCAGGTCTCAGCAACGAAGAGATTGCCGACGAACTCGTCATCAGCCCTGCCACCGCCAAGACCCACGTCAGCCGCGCCATGGTCAAACTCGACGCCCGCGACCGCGCCCAACTCGTGGTGCTTGCCTACGAAACGGGACTGGTCGCGCCAGGACGGCGCTGACGGTGTGTTGCCACGCTAAAATGGTAGCGGTTGGCAGGAGTTCTCGCGCGGTCAAAACCAGAAAGGCGGTGCAACTTCTATGGCCATGACTAGAGCGTACACACTCGCTGACCGGTTCGAGCTGCCGGAGGCCGGCGAGCAGCTCTTCGAGACTTTGGAAGGAAAACTGGTGGTCAATTCAGCACCGGACAATAATCACGCCGAGACTGTTGTTGTGCTGAATGTTTTGCTCTGGCGAGCCCGTCGGGCAGGCTACGGGCGGGGCTACTCGGCGCCGCGCGCCGTGGCGTTTGATTTCCCGACGAGGGGAATGCACGCGGAGAAGGTCATGCATCCTGATATGGGGTGCCCTACTACTGGAACGTCGACCTCATCGCCCGCGCTGTCCAACAGTTTGAGCATCGTAAAGGGCGCTTGCGCGAACAGGCGCGGTTACGTCCGGGCGACGTGTTGAGGTGCCCGCCCTTCCCGGGGATCACGCTGGATGTCACCTTGCTCTTTATTGACGTTCGTTAGTGCTCCAACCCGCAAGGTGTAAAACGTTACCGTCGCCGGGCAGTGACGTTCCGAATGGTATGCTCGCGTCTGCGGCGAGTCGTGACATGCCGTCAGGAAGATAGGCCGAACGGTCTCTGCGCACAAGGGGGGAACGCATGGAACTCCAAGGGACAGTCGCGATGATCACGGGAGCATCGGCGGGCATCGGCCTGGCGACTGCCCAGCTCTTCGCCAAGCATGGCGCCCGCGTGGCCCTGGCCAGCCGCTCGACAGACGTGCTGACTCGTCTGGCCGGCGAGTTGCCCGACTCGATCGCCATCCCCACCGACATGCGCGATGCGGCGTCGATCCAGCACATGGTGGCGGCGGTCCATGGGCACTACGGTCGCATCGATCTGCTGGTCAACAATGCCGGCCAGGGGATGTACGCGCCGGCGGAACAGGTCGATCTGGAACAAAACCGCCAGATCATGGAGTTGAACGTCTACGGTCCGCTCCTCGCGATGCAAGCCGTGATCCCGATCATGCGGGCGCAGGGCGGCGGCATGATCGTCAATATCAGCTCGAATGTCTCCAAAATGAACATCCCAGGTCTTGCTGCCTATGCTTCCACGAAATACGCCTTGAACGCCATCACCCTGACGGCGCGGGCTGAATTAGCGAACGACAACATTCGCGTGAGCGTGATGTACCCGCGCCTCACGGCGACGGATTTCGGCAAGAACGCCATCACCAGCCAGGGTCGACGGCCCGGCGGACCCAGCGGCTCCCTACGCGCCGGTATGCCAACCCCCGACCCCGTCGAGAAGGTCGCAGCGAAGATTCTCGAGGCTGTGCAAACCGAAGTCGCCGAGCAAACCATGGACGGCGCGTAGCGATGAGCCAGACACCTGCGACCAATGTAGCGCCCCGCACTGTTCGGTGTTAGCCTTGACCTAGCGGCTGGCCCAGGAAAGGGCAACGGTGAACACGCCAGGTATTCGGTGGTCCAGTGTGATCCCCGGCCTCGTCTGCGTGCTTTTGGGCGTCGTGTGGGCGCTGCAAGGGGCAGGTCTGATCGGTGGCAGCTTCATGACTCGGCAAACGCTCTGGATCTGGGTCGGCACGGCGCTCGCCGTTGTCGGTCTCTTGCTCGTCGACCGAGGACTGCCGCGCTCGGCGAAGCAGGCGTAGCGCCCTGGAGGCGTCACAACGATAGCGAAGGAAGGAACCACGTTATGATTTGTCACGCTACGTCGAGTTGGCCCGGTTCAGTCTCGCGCCGCGAGGCGCTGCGGCGTGCCGGCGTCGTTGCTCTCGGCTTATCCGCCTCGTCCTTGCTCGCCGCCTGCGGCGCTAATTCAGGTAACACCTCGGCTGCAGCGTCAACCGGCGTCGCCACGACGACCGCCAGCGTCGCCGTACCAAGTACCGCGGTGACGACCAGCAGCGCCGCACCGGCTACCGCATCGAGTGCCGCTCCGAAGGCGGCCGCCGGCGGGAAAGCGACTGTGCAGTACTGGCATATGTGGAATACACCCTGGAAGGAAGTGATCGAGGGGCAGATCGTCCCTATGTTCAATCAGAGTTCCAGTTCAGTCGTGGTCCAACCGACACTGGTCGTGAGCGACACCAAGGGAAGTCCGGAAGAGAAGGTCATCACCAGCATCGCCGGTGGCACCCCTCCGGACATCATGACGGAGTGGAACAAGGTGCTCCCGACGTGGGCTGATAAGGGGGTGATCACCGCGCTGGAGACGTTGCTGACGCCGGCCGACCAGGCGCCGTTCAAGGAGTGGTTCTGGCCGATCGCCTACCAGATCGGGCAGTACCAGGGGCACCAATACGGCGCGCCCAGCACAATGAATAGCTGGGCGCTGGTCTGGAATATGCAGTTGTTCCAGCAGGCCGGTCTCGATCCCGAACAGGGACCAAAGGATCTCCAGACGCTGGACAGTTTCGCCGAGAAGCTGTTCAAGCAGGGATCGGACAACAACTACACCCAGATCGGCTTCATGCCCGGCGATCTCTGGCAGTTTAGTGACGTATTCGGCGGCGACTTTTACGATGACACGACCCAGAAGATCACGATCAACGGTGATAAGAACCTCTCGGCGCTGAACTGGATCGTGGGCTATGACAAGCGCTACCCGGCGGCGCAACTTGCCAACTTGAACAAGATCAACGGGGCGTCCAGCGCCGGCAAGATCTGGTCGCAACTGACCAACACGATAGGTATGAGCGTGGATGGACAGTGGCGCGTCATCGACGCCGCACGGGATGTCGCGAAGGGCTTTTCCTATGGCGTGGTCCCGCTTCCCTTTCCGCCGGGCGGCCGCTCCTCCGCCTCCTGGATCAATGGCAACTATCAGGTCATCTTCAAGGAAGCCAAGCAACAACGGCCGGCGATGGACTTCCTGAAGTTCTGGAGTGGTTTCGGCAGCCCCGCCCAGATGGCCACCATTTGCACGTTCGGCGGTTGGATTCCGTGCTCGCCCAAAGTCATCCCCGAGCAACCATTCCAGGACTACCTCAAGAAGTTCCCAGCGTTCAAGGTGTGGACGGATATCTATCAGAGTCCGAATACGCGGATCACGCCGGTCATCGGCATTCAACAGGAATTCTCGAAGTATGTCGACGACGCGCAGAATGCGGCGAAAGCGCTGAAGGCGGAGCCGCAAGCAGCGCTGGCCAACGCCCAACAGCAGGCCGAGGCACGGATGCAACAGTATCAGGCAAGCCTGAAGACGTAGGCCGACGGCATGAGCGTTGCGACTCGCCGCCGCGACGTGGCTGCATCAACAGCGCCGGCTACGACCAGCGCCAGGCTATTCGATGGCGCTCTCGCCTTGCTCCTTTCCATGTTGACCTTTGCTGTCTACCGCTGGACTGCCGGGCCGGGCCTCGCCCACCAGTCGGCGCAGCCCCACTTCGTCCTGCTGGCGTCCGCCATACTGCACGGGCATCTCTGGCTTGATCCTCTCCGTGCCGCCCACCTGGGCGACATTACCCCGTACGCCGGCCGCTACTACGTGTCCTTCCCACCCATGCCTGCCCTTTTACTACTGCCCTTCGTGGCAATCGCCGGCCCAACGTTCAACGACACATTGTTTAGCGTTGCTCTCGGAGCGCTGGACGTCGGTCTTTGTTATCTCCTCATTCGTCGGCTCGGCGCTCCCGGCTTTGCCGGTCCAGGTATAACGGTAGGGCGGACGGCGGCGATTGTTGTCGCCCTGACACTCGGCCTTGGCACGGTCTTGTTCTATTCCGCTGTCACGGCAACCGTTTGGTATCTGGCGCATGTCGTCGCCGTGACTTTCCTACTACTGTACCTGTGCGAATGTGCCGGACGGGGCCGGCCACTCGTCGCCGGCCTGGCGCTGGCGGCAGCCTTCCTGGCGCGCACGCCGGCCGTTTTTGGGCTGATCTTCTGGTGCCTACTGGCCCTCCGCGACGCCCCAACGCGCGCCCGTCTGGTCGCATTGCTCCCGCGCTTCGCCGCTCCCTTGGCCGTGGCGGCCGCCTTCCTCCTCTGGCAGAATCAGGTGCGCTTCGGTTCGCCCTTCGATTTCGGCTATTTCAAAATGCATATCGCCGGACAACTGGCGCCCCGGCTGAGTGCCCACGGCCAGTTCAGCCGCGCCTTCCTACCGGATAACCTGAAGGCGCTCTTGCTGGACCCCCCGCACGTCAGCCTCCTCAATCTTCCGGTCTGGCTCACCATAATCGGCGGACCACCCGGCCTGCTCCACATGTTCAGTTCACAGGTCGGCCGCAGCCTGCCCTTCCCGATCACCTTCGATCCCTGGGGTACGGGCCTCTGGGCGGTATCTCCCGTCTTGCTCTTTGCGCTCCGCCTGCCGCGCCAACCGAATGTACTGCTCTGGCTGGCCGCCTGGTTGAGCGCTGTCGCCGTCGCCATTCCCGACCTGCTGTACTACAACACCGGCTGGGGCCAGTATGGCTACCGCTTCCTGCTCGACTTCGCGCCGTTCCTCATGCTGCTCCTGGCCATGAGTCTGCGGCGTCCGCTCGCGCTATCGGCCCGAGTGCTGTTCGCCATTCTGCTCGCCATCTCCATCTTCAGCAACTACCTCGGCGCCCGCTGGTTCCTGCACCTACCGCCGTATTGAGGAGACAAGGAGAGAGCGCCGTCACGGTCGCCCTTGGTCCTAGACCGCAGTTGCTGCACCGTTCCTGGCATCCTCTCGACCGCTACGCCCCTCTCGCGTCATACTGAAGAAGAGACGGTAACGACGAAGGGGAATGACACGGATGGCCCAACAGAACGAGACGACGGACCAGGCAACTGCGGACCGGGTAACAGCAGACGAAGCAACCGCCCAAAACGGCACCGAAACGGCAGCGACAGTTGAGACGATTGACGGCCAGGCTGAAGATTATCGGACATTGCTACAGCGGGAACGCGCCGACTTCATCAATTACCGCCGGCGGGTGGAAGCGGAGCGAGCGACGCAGATCGGCCAAGCGCGCGCCGATGCTTTGATCCCGATCCTGCCTCTGCTGGACGACCTCGAGCGCGCCGCTGGTGAGGTACCGGAAGAGCTACGCGACCAGCCCTGGGTGAAGGGCGTGTTACTGATCACCGGGAAACTAGACTCTGCAATGCGCGCCGCCGGTCTGGAACAGATCGACGCCCTCGGTCAGCCTTTCGATCCCTACCTCCACGAGGCATTTCTTCACCAGGCGCACCCATCAATTCCGGCCGGGCACGTGAGTATGGTGATGCGCCAGGGCTACCGCATGGGTGATCGCGTGGTCCGCGCAGCGCAAGTCGCGGTGTCGCAGGGAACAGGCGACGGAGAAGGCTTGGCCGAGGAGTCGTAAATTACAAGCCAGTAAGGCGCTCGACCTGCTGGTTCCAGGCCACCTTCATGTACGTTGGCACGTCCGAGGTCGAGAACAGGCCAATCACGACGCGCGTGAAGCGATCTCGGCCAGCCCCTCCCATCGTGCCCAACAGCATGAGTATCCACTGTTCAATAACGAGAAAGTTGACTTCGTGCCCTTGTGCAAAGTACCGCTGCGCTTGATGCCTTGCTTCCGCTTGCACGGCATCAGGCCTGATGAAGAAGAGATAATCTTCGGTGCCCGCCGGTAGGATTTTGGCCTGAAACGTCGTCACGACACGAGATTGATCGACGACCCGCTCCGTGACCTCCGCCGCCAACACGACCTTTTCGCCGGCACGGATTGTTATGTCACCGCCTACACCGGACGCCGCATCGGCGACGTTAATGCCCTGGTGATCAATGGTCCAACCGAGCTGGAAAACGTCATTGAGGGTGGTAAATGCAGCTACGACAAACAGCAGAGGGAATCTCCCCCCACTTGGGCTCGCTAGAAGCCTCGACAGGAGCGTGTCGTACTGCTCCAAACTGATGCGGCCTGGCTGAGCAAGCGGTACTGAGGCTTCCTCCCGAAGCTTCCCAAACCGATATAAATAGAAGCGAAGCAGTTGCTGTAAATCATCTTTACTTGCACTTTCGACGTATTCTAGCACACGAAGAAGCGCGTCGTAGCCCAATTTATCACGCAGTCCCTCGCGTGTGCTCGGAACAAACTGGACCGACCGGCGAAACACACTGAGATACGGCCCACCGGACGACGGAACGCGCGAGGCTTTCAACATTCGGTTTACTACCTGCTCATCGAGCGTCCGTCCATTAAAGGCATCATCGCCCTGGTTTGCATACGGCTTCCGGACGTTGACCAATGGAGCGAGCGTCTTCGCAACAATACAGCCAAGCAGCACTTCTCGATAGGCCTGAGTGTTGGAGCGAAAGACCTCATCGCAGGCTGTGGCCATGGCCGGATCAATCGGTGGCACGGTTCCGTTGGCGATATGCTGTTCCGCGCTCAAGAAGACGTTGTTGAGCAAGTCGCGGGCTTGCTGGTAGTCGATGGTTATCGGCATCGAAATTCATCCACAGTGCTTCTTGCCGTTCCGTCTTGACGGAGTGACACAATTTAGCGGGGGCATCTTCTCGCCTCCAGCCGGCGTAGAGGTTGTCCAGAAGAACACAGCGGTACCCTGATAATGCCACTTTGCCCTGGCAACGGCGAAGTGCCTCCGCGAGATCAGCGTGCGCTGCATCATCCATTTCATATTCATACGCCCGGCTATCGCCCCGGCTCCCGTGTGGGTACGGGGGATCGCAATAGAACAGGGTCTGCGGGCTATCGTACAGTTTGATCACATCGAGGGCCGGTCGATTTTCAATTTGGACGCGCAGCAGCCGCAGAGCCACCTCGGGCAATCCCTCTACGCTCCCCAGCCAGCGCGACACGACACCGGACATGCCACTGCGAGATGTGTTCTTGCAGTTTGCCCAACGTCCAAGAGTGGCGGTCTGGGCCAATCCGGTCCGTGTTTGGCGTGCGCGCACAAAGAACCGTCGGGCCCGCTCCAGATCGGACAGCCCATCCTGATCAACCGTCAAAGCCTGGGAGAATTCCTCACGTGAAAACGGGGTGAGACCAATCGCCTCAATCAGCGTGTCCTTCTGGTCCCGTAGCACGCGAAAGAAATTAGCGACTTCGCCATCAAGGTCGTTGTACGTTTCAACCGGAGCGGGCGGGCGATTAATAAGCACAGCCGCCGAGCCGGCAAATGGTTCGCAGTAGTGGTGGCCTTCCGGCAACAATGGCAGTAGCCAATCCAGGTGCGAGTACTTCCCGCCGTACCAGCCAAAGGCAATGGCTTTGCTTCCCCGGCGACGAACGAGCGGATCAACTGATCGTCCGCGACGCTTGGGAGCTGTCAGGAACGAGTCATCCCGAACCACGTCATCTTCCGAGTCGACTATTGGCGTGACTCGCACGGCGAACCCCTCCCTGCCTATTGTCGTATCATGCCACACTGCCAGGCCGGTCTGTGCTACGGGGGCAGAACACCTTCTCGCGCCGGTCTGGCAGGCGATGGCCCCGGGTGGTTCACCACGTTGGGCACGGGCACGCGCCGTTCGTCGTGACGCGCGGCGCGCGGTACACTGCACGAAGGAATCGCCAGCCAATCGCGACAAACGGAGACCGGTGCATGCCGGTGACCACCGGACTTGCTCACCGCGCCTGCTCGCGCCGTGCACTGCTGCGAGTTGCAGCACTCACAACGGCAGTCCTGGCGCTCGGTGGCTGCACGCTTTCAATTCCCGGACGCGGAAGCGGGCCGGCGCGCGCTCCGGTCGCCTTACACCTCTATTACGGCCCTTTTTCTACGGTGGGTTCCAGCACGCCGCCGGAGGCGACGCTGCTGGCGACTATCCTTGATCAGTTTCACCAGCACAACCCCAGTATCAGCGTCACCGCCACGTCCCTGGATGGCCTGGATGGCGGCAGCCTGGCCCAACTGTTCAACCCCTTTTCGTCCGACCACGGTGACCTCTTCCTCAGCCTCGCCACGCTGCCTTCAATGGCCATCGACCAGGTGCCCGTCTCCCTCACCAACGTCATCACGCCGGTCGACCAGTACCTGAAGCGCGACCGTGCAGTAACGGCCGCCGCCTTCTATCCAGCGGCCATCGAGCGTTCCACCATCGACGGACACGTCATCGGTCTGCCCCGTGATATCCAGCCGGAGCAAGTCGTGCTCTTCAACCGCACGCTGCTCCAGCAAGCAGGGCTGCCCTCGCCGGCCGATGGCTGGTCGCTGGACGATTTTGTGCGTTTGACCCAGGAAATCGTCCGTGCAAGTGCCGTCCGGCAGCCACCGGCAACGCGCTACGGCTATGTGGACGAATCGGCGGAAACCAGCTTCTACGACTTCATATACCTTGCCGGCGGCCGGCGGACCACGCTGCCGCCGGCCCCGCCGCGTATCACCCTGGATGCTACACCGGCGATCTCCGGCGCACAAGCGTATGTCGATCTGTACATGCGCTATCAGGTGGCGGCATCGCCGTCGGAACGCGGCGGCTTGTACGAGGGCGACCCGCTGATCGACTTCATGCTCGGTCACGTGCCATTGTTCGTGTCCCCCGTCTCCGCGCTCAGCACGTTGCATAGCATGCAGCGGCCCCTGGATTGGGACCTCACCATGTTGCCGGTGGCATTGGGGGTGAAAGAAGCCTGGTATGGCGCCGGCGCTGCCGTCTACCTGGCGCGCATCTCCCGCCATCTGGACGAAGCGTGGACGCTCACGAAGGACCTGTGCGCCGGCCCCGGTATGACTCAACGCGCCCAGACCGGCGACGTTCACCCGGCGGTGAAGGCCGTCGCCGAGAGTAGCGCTTACCTTGGCAGCGGCGGCCCGGCCGGCCGCCATCTCTTCAATAGCATCGGCATGGAGCACCTGATCCCGGTGGATCCCGCCGTATCCCTGGCTCGCTTGGGTCTCACCGGAGGCCAGTTGGGCCCGCACCAGCCCCATTATCCAGCGGCGGCCGCGGTCATCCACGCCGCCCTGGACGACATGCTGGCCGGAACGCAGCAGGTCGCGACGGTGTTACGCCAGGCGACGCAGGCCGGCAATATCGGGCTGCCGTCCTGAACAGTGCGGCCGATGTATGACCGGTCCGCGACCGTGCGGCTACTGCTCCGGCGGGACAAGCTTCGGCGCGTCGACCCGATCGGTGTCGGCGCGCGCACGCTCGGCGCGGGGATGGCGAGCATGCTGATCATGCATGCGCAGCGGCGGGTGCGCCGGCACCAGCAAGCGGGCAGCACCAATGCGCTTGTCGGCCATACCGTAATACATATCTATACGGCCCGCCTCAAGGCCAAACCGGGCGTCTAACCCGGTGGGAAAGACGACATGATCGACAATCCCGGTGAGTTCGTCTGGTCCTTCCGGCGCCAGGAGCGGCGTAGGGGAGCGATACAGTACATGCCAGGGCCTCTCGGCGTCCAGCACGGCCACACCGGCACAGTACTCACCGCGGCCGGCGACTTCGCCGCTCGGTAACGTGAGCGGGCGAATGCCATGGTAGACCAGCAGCCAGCCCTGGCGAATACGCACCGGGGGCGGCCCACCACCGAGTTTAATTTGTTCCCAGGCGGCTTGCGGAGCCAGCAGGAGGTGGTTGTCATGGACGTGGGTGAGGCGGCTCTCATCCTGCATGACGCGCTCCAGGCTGACGTAGGAGATCCAAACGCTCTCCCGCGGATCCTGGATATGCTGCGGCAGCACCACCTGCTCGCTGCCGTCGGGAAAATGCTGGCGATAGGTTGGCCGGTGAATGATTGCCAGCGCCGGGTTGCCATTGGGATCCAACACCGGCTCAGGAAAGAAGCTGGCGTCCTTGTTGCCATAGCGCCCGAAGTCCACGCGGGCCCGGCTAAAATGCAACAGCCCCAACCGGCGCCAGGCGACGCTATCGTCCGATACGGCCACGGCGACACGGGGTCCGGTCGCGCCGAGGGCGACGTAGGCCATCACGTAGCGTCGCAGCGCCGCGATATAGGTGACGCGCGGATCTTCGCAGCCTCCCGCCCCGGCCGGATTCTGTTCGTAGGCCTCCTGCGGCTCCAGCACGAAGCCGAACCGCTCCACACCGACCGGATTATGGTCATCGTCAAAGAGGACGCGCGCCCGCCCGATGCGGGAGTAGTTGCCATCCGCCACAATGCGCGGAAAGAGATAGAGCTCGCCGTCAGGGCAGCGGCTGGCCGCCGGGTTGAGGACGCCCATGGCTTCCTGTGTGTCATAGGGATTCGGTTCCATCACCACGCCCAGGCGTTGGACGGCGAAAGTGCTTTCCGCCCCTTCGTCGGAGCGAGCGACCATCGGCTGGCCTTCCGTCATGCGCTGACTTCTCCTGACTGATGGATTAGGCCGGCGCCGATCGCGGCTACATTCCAGCTTACCCCCAATCAAACTGCCGCGCTAGGAAATCGGTGGTCACTTCCAGGATCAAGGGGCTGCCGTGGGGACAGACGGTGGGAGCATCCAGCTCAGCCAGGCGGTGGAGCAGTTCCCGCATCACCGGAGAAGGCAACGCCTGCCCGCGACGGAGGGCGGTGCGGCATGCGACGGAGGTACGCAGGCGATCGAGCCAGTGGTCGCCGGGCAATGTCGCCTCCCGCCAGAGTTCATCGTCAACGGCCGGCAACGTCAGGGCGGACGCAGCGCCTTCCACGGTGGGGACGGAATGGACAAGGTACGTCAGACCATGGAGGTGTTCAACCTGGAAGCCGAGCGCCGCCAGATCGGCCAGCCGCGCCGCGAAGCGGTCCGCCTGCTCGCGACGTAACTCCAGTACCAGCGGTTCAACCAGCGCCTGGGCAGGCGGCGGGGTATGTTCCGCGCCGAGCTGCTCGTAAAGGAGACGCTCGTGGACCCGGTGCTGATCGACGAGATAGAGACCGGCGCTGCCCTCGACCAGGATCAGACTATTATGGACCTGCCCAAGTAAGCGCATATGCGGTAACTCGGCCATGACACCCCGGCCCTGAGCGAGGCGCTCCTCCGGCGAGTCGTAGGGCCGCCGACCTTCGCGCACGCGGCTGATGGCGCGGGCGTTGCTTAATTCCGGCAGGCTACCCTGGCGTAGGCCAGGGGTCCAGGCGACGGCATCTGGACGCGTCGGCAGGGCAGCGAGCGTGCCGCGTACGGCGCGGGTAAGGGCGGTGGCAATCTCTTCGCGACGACGCAGCAATACCTCGGCCTTGGTTGGGTGGACGTTGACGTCGACATCGGCCGGGTCGCAGGTAAGCGCGATAACGGCAATCGGGTGGCGGCCGCGTGGCAACAAGGGGCGGTAGGCCGCTTCCAGTGCTTCGCGCAAAGGGGCCATTTCTACGGGCCGTCCATTGACCGCCAGCGTGATCGCGGCGCGCGTCGCCCGGGTGGCGGTGCGGTCACCAATCCAACCATCCACACCAAAGCCGGACAGGGCCTCCGCCGCCAGACGCACCAACGCGCGCCGCACCGGCTGGCCCCAACACTCGCCGACAGCCACCTCGACCTGACCAGATCCGGTTGTGCGCAACAGCAGGCGGGCGTCCACCTGCAATGCAATGCGTACCTGGGGATGGATTACGGCATAGCGGCGCACCAGCAATGCCAGGCGGCTATTTTCCGCGGCGGCGCTCTCCATAAAGCGACGGCGCCCGGGCAAAGCAGCGAACAGGCGGCGAATGATAACGGTGGTACCGGGTCGTCGCGCCACAGGCGCAGAGTGGACCAACTCTCCGCCGACGTAGCGTAATTGCCAGCCGCTCCCACTGTCCAGCGTTGCCGAAATCAGGGTCAGGTCAGCGACAGTAACCAGGCTGGCTAGCGCCTCGCCGCGGAAGCCCAGCGTTGCGACACTGTCCAGGTCCGAGAAAGCACCGATCTTGTTGGTGGTGTGGCGGCGGCAGGCCAGTTCAATCTCCGCCGCCGGAATACCACCGCCATCGTCAGCCACACGCAGCAGCGTCAAGCCACCACCGGCGACCTCGATGACGATTTCCGTCGCGCCGGCGTCGAGGGCGTTCTCCAGAAGTTCCTTGACGGCGGAGGCAGGACGTTCGATCGCCTCCCCTGCCGCGACGCGCTCGATGAACGCCGGCGGCAAGGGGGCGATCGGCCGGCGGTCACTCACCGATCGAGCAGGCGCCGGGCGGCCTGTTGCACATCGGCAAGCTTGACCAATGCCTGGAGCGGGGTGGTCTGCACCAGGTCCAGTTGCTCGAGTTCTCGCAGCAAGGCGGAGAGGTGACCAGGAATGGGAAGGGCCTCGGGCAGCGTCGCTGGGAGCGCGGGCGTCTCGCCCGCCTCAACAACGGGGGGCGCGTAAGAGTGAGCAGAGCCAGAACTGGGGTCGGTGGCCAAGGTACCGGAGCGACTGCGGTCGCGTGTGCCATCAGATGCTTCAGTGTCAAGCGACCGCAGTCGCTCCCCGTAACCGGGCCGAGGGTGCCCCCCGGGCCCGCAGTCGCGGCCCTGCCCCGTTACCGCCGCATCCAATAGCGCCTGCGCGCGCAACACAATATTCTCCGGCACTCCGGCCAACCGGGCGACGTGGAGGCCGTAGCTGCGGTCGGCGACGCCGGAGGCAATACGATGGGTGAAGGCCACCTGGCCGCTCAATTCCAGCACGGCAAAGGTATAGGGCGCAAGGCGCGGAAGGTGTTCTACATCCTGGACCAGACTGCGGAAGTGGGTGGCGAAGAGCGTGCGCGCCTGAACATGGTCGTGCAGGTGCTCTAACACCGCCTGGGCCAGGGCGCTGCCGTCCTCGGTGCTGGTGCCACGCCCGACTTCATCAAGCACGATCAGACTTCGGGCGGTGGCCTGCCGGCAGATTGTCGCCGTTTCCATCATCTCCATCATGAAGGTGCTGGCGCCGCCGGCCAGGTCGTCATGTGCACCGACGCGCGTAAAAATGCGATCGACCAGGCCGATACGCGCCGCTTCCGCCGGTACATAGCTACCGATCTGGGCGAGGAGCGCGATCAACGCTACCTGGCGCAGATAGGTCGATTTGCCGGCCATGTTCGGACCGGTGATGAGCAGTGCCTGAGGCCCGTCCGCGCCGAGATGACAGTCGTTGGGGATGAAGCCTTCAGCGCCGATGGCGCGCTCCACCACCGGGTGGCGCCCGTTGACAATGTCCAGTGCTGTCGATTCGTCGACGCTGGGCCGCACCCAGCGCTCCTGGTCGGCAATTTCGGCCAGAGCGCAGGCGACGTCGAGTTCGGCAATTCGTTGGGCGGTCGCGTGCAACCGGTCGGCGTGTCTAGCCAGCCGGCGCAGTAGATTGACGAACAGACGGCTCTCCAGCGCTTCCAGGTCGTCGTCGGCGCGCAACAGCCGCGCCTCCACGTCCTTGAGCTCCGGGGTCACGTAGCGCTCTGCTCCCGCTACCGTCTGTTTTCGCACGTACTCCAGCGGTACCAGGGCCCGATTGGGATTGGTCACTTCAATGTAATAGCCGAATACTTTGTTGACGGCGACCTTGAGACTGCGGATGCCGGTACGGGTGCGCTCCCGCACTTCCAACTCACCCATCCAGGCGCGATCGGCGTTGGAGGATGCCCTCAGGGCGTCCAGTTCATCGCTATGGCCGTCGGCAATAGTTTTGCCGGCGCCCGGTTCGGTCAGGGCGCCGTTGATCAGAGCGGCCAGATCGTCACACCCGTCTAGCGGCCGCAGCATCGTCTGCAGAGTCGGGGACGCGCAGGCGGCCAGTCGCTGCATTGCCCGCGCAACCTTCAGCGACTGGCCAAGGACCCATACTTCGCGCGGAGTGGCGCTGCCGCTGTGCATCCGGCTGCTCGTCCGCTCGATATCAAGAACGCGGCTCAACAAGCGGCGCAATTCCGCCCGCAACATTCGGTCGTCGAGGAGCGCGGCGACAATATCCTGGCGGGCGACGATGCCGACCACATCCAGCAGGGGTTGGCCGAGTTGGCGGCGCAGGAGCCGGGCGCCGATGGCCGACTGGGTGCAGTCGAGCGTGGCGAGGAGACTCCCTTCTTGACTGCCGTAGGCCCCCCTGGTGAGGTTAAGATTGCGCCGGGATTGGCCATCCAGTTGCATATAGCTGCCGGGTGCGTAGCCGCGCAGGCTCGTCAGTAGCGGCAGGAGCGCCGGGTTGGTCTGCCCCAGGTAACGCAGCACCGCGCCGGCGCAGGCCGTAGCTAGCGGACGGCCGTCGCAGCCGAAGGCAGCGAGCGACTGGGTGTGAAACTGCAGTGCCAGTTGTTCGCGAGCGCCACCTTCTTCAAACTGCCAGGGTTCGCGCACTGTGCGGTGCCCCGGCACGTCGAACGGCTCGGCCTGGTCGCGCGGGGTCAAACACTCGGCGGGGGCGAGGCGGCGCAGTTCCGCCTCCAGCATCGCCGTCGCGGCGTCACCATCGAACTGCACCAGGTAGAACTCGCCGGTGCTGACATCGACATACGCCAGGCCGCCGGCGGCGTCCGTCCAGAGCAAGGCGGCGAGGTAGTTGTTCGACCGCTGCGGCAGCAGAGCCGGCTCGGTCAGCGTGCCGGGCGTGACGACGCGCAGCACCTCCCGCTCCACCAGCCCATGGCCCGCCTCGCTGACTTGCTCGCAGATGGCGACGTGAAAACCCTTGCGAATCAACCGGGCCAGGTAACTTTCGGCAGCGTGATACGGAACTCCGGCCAGCGGGACCCGGAAGTCCTTCCCAAACTCCCGCGAGGTCAGCGTGATATGCAACTCCCGCGCCGCGACGCGGGCGTCCTCCTCGAACATCTCGTAGAAGTCGCCCATGCGCGTCCAGAGAATGGCGTCGGGGTGCTGCGCCTTTAAGCGGCAGTACTGCTCCCAGAAGGGAGTGACGCGTACGGCTGGGTCCACTCCCACGTCCCCTCCCCAGGTTTCGGCGACTGCCCGACAGCGGGCATGCTAGCGCATAATGGCAAATGGTGTAGGACTGCTAGCGTCAGGGGAGCAGGGCCGCGACTGCGGGCCCAAGGGACACCTCCGGCCAAGTTAGACTTCCGCCACGGCTACCACCTGTCCGCCGGTGAGGCGCAGCAACTCGTCGGGCGTGAGCCGGAAGACGGCGTGCGGATGACCGGCGGCTGCCCACAACGCGTCATATTGCAGGAGATCCTGGTCAATATAGACCTTGCTGGGGAGCGTGTGGCCCACCGGGGCGACGCCGCCTATCGCATAGCCGGTCTGCTCCCGCACGAAGGCAGCGTTGGCCCGGGCCACCGCCGAGCCAACGTGACCCGCCAAGCGGGCCTCGTCCACCCGGTTGGCGCCGCTTGCCAGGACAACGACCCCTTGCCCACCGTCAGTCACCTCGAAAACCAGGGACTTGACGATCTGACCGACAGTGCAGCCAATGGCGGCGGCGGCCTCCACCGCTGTTCGTGCCGACTGGGGCAGTTGCATCACCTCGTTCGGGAAGCCAAGGTTGCGCAATGTCGCTTCAACACGGCGCGCACTCGGCGCAAGTTCTGTCGTCACTGACCGCCCCCTTACCGTCCGCGCGGCACTTGGAAACCCGCTATTTCCCTTATCGTAGCCGACGAGCGGCTCCGTTAGTGTCCATCTAACCGAACTCCGGTATCATCGAGTCTATGTCTCACGATGTCATTGCCGTGCGGGGCGCGCGTCAGCATAATCTGAAGAATGTCAGTATCAACCTGCCGCGTCACCGGCTGATCGTGTTCACCGGCCTGTCCGGCTCCGGCAAGTCAAGCCTCGCCTTCGATACGATCTACGCCGAAGGCCAGCGCCGTTACGTGGAATCCCTTTCCACCTATGCCCGCCAGTTGCTCGGCCAGGTGGAGAAGCCGGACGTCGATTCGATAGACGGCCTCTCGCCGGCCATCGCCATCGACCAGCACGGCGTCGGCCATAATCCGCGCTCCACCGTCGGCACGGTAACGGAGATTTATGACTTCCTGCGCCTGCTCTTCGCTCGCGTCGGGCGGCCCCACTGCCCGAACTGCGGCCGGCCAATCCGCGCCCTGACCCCGCAGCAAATGGTGGACACGATCCTGGCCCTGCCGGACGGCAGCCGCCTGATGGTGTTGGCGCCCCTTGATAGTGGCCAGGGCAAACCCTTACGCCGCCAATTGGACGACTTGCGACGCAACGGCTTCGTGCGGGCACGTATTGACGGGACGGTGGTCGACCTGTCCGAAGCGGACGAGCATGCCGACCCGCAAACCGCCGACATTGTCGTCGATCGGATCATCGTCCGTCATGGCGGCGAAGATGGCGATGCCGTGCGCGCCCGCCTGGCCGACTCGGTGGAGACGGCGCTACGGGTCGGGGAAGGTAGCCTGGTAGTGGCGCCGGTAGGCGGAGCCGAACTGCGGCTGAGCCGCCACTGGCTTTGCCCGGTCTGCCGGATCACGATTGCACCACTGGAGCCGCGTTCCTTTTCCTTCAACAGCCCCCAGGGGGCATGCCCGCAGTGTGACGGCCTGGGCGTCAAGTTGGAGTTCGACGCCGAGCGGGTTGTGTCCAACGCTGATATCGCGCTGGACGATGGCGCGGTTGCCCCCTGGTCGCGCTTCGCCGGGTTGGATGGCTACTACCCGCAGTTGCTCAAGGCGGCGGCGGAGCACGTGGGCCAGGATGGGCAAACGCCCTGGTCCGCATGGAGCGCCGAACAACGTCACTGGCTGCTGTACGGACGTGATAGCGAGCGCATACGGCTGCACTACGTGGGCCGCGAGGGCCGCCAGCGTGACTATGCCACGACCTATGAAGGCGTCATCCCTATCCTGGAGCGCCAGTATCGGGAATCCACCAATGAACGCCTGCGCGAGGATCTGGAACGCTACATGGCGGAACTGCCCTGTCCCGTCTGCCATGGGACCCGGCTCAAGCCGGAAGTGCTCGCCGTGACCGTGGAGGGACGCACCATTGCTCAGGTGGTCGCCCAGCCGCTGAACGACTGTGCCGCCTGGCTGCAAGCCTTAGAACAGTCGGGTGGTGAGGAAAGTATGAGCGAGCGGGAGCGTCAGATCGCCCAGCCGATCCGCCGGGAACTGCTGGACCGCCTGGGCTTCCTGCTCGACGTCGGGCTGGCGTACCTGACACTGGACCGGCGGGCCGGCAGCCTCTCCGGCGGGGAGGCGCAACGCACCCGCCTCGCCACCCAGATCGGCTCCAAGCTGTCCGGTGTGCTCTATGTCCTGGACGAGCCTTCCATCGGCCTCCATCAGCGCGACAACGACCGCCTCATCACCACCCTGATCGGGCTGCGTGATTTGCAAAATACGGTCCTGGTTGTGGAGCACGATGAGGAGATGATGCGCGCCGCCGACTGGCTGGTGGACATTGGACCGGGAGCGGGTGACAACGGGGGCGAGATCATGGCCGCCGGCACGCCGGAGGATGTCGCGCAAGCACCGGCATCGGTCACCGGGCGCTATTTGCGTGGCGACCGGACCATCCCGACGCCCCGGCACCGGCGTCGGGGCGATGGCGCGGCGCTCGTGCTAAACGGTGTCCGCGCCAACAACCTCAAGGATCTCCGCGTGCGCTTTCCCCTCGGTTGCCTGATCTGCGTCACCGGCGTCTCCGGCTCCGGCAAGAGCACGCTGGTCAACGACGTGCTGTATCGGGCGCTCGCCCAACACTTTTATCGGAGTCACGAGCCGCCGGGCGCCTTTCATAGCCTCCAGGGTTTGGAGCATCTAGACAAGGTGATCGCCGTCGACCAGGCGCCGATCGGCCGGACGCCACGATCCAACCCGGCCACCTACGTGGGGCTGTTTACGCCCATCCGCGAGCTGTTCGCTCAGGCGCCGGAGGCAAAGGTACGCGGCTATTCCCCGGGCCGCTTTTCCTTCAACGTGCGGGGCGGACGCTGCGAGGCCTGCAAGGGCGAGGGCGTCTCCGTGATCGAGATGCAGTTCTTACCCGACATTCATGTGCGGTGCGATGTCTGTCACGGTAAACGCTACAACCAGGAAGCATTGGAAATCCGCTTCCGCGGCCACTCGAT
The DNA here is from genome assembly GCA_051003235.1 of Chloroflexota bacterium. Lineage (GTDB taxonomy): Bacteria > Chloroflexota > UBA4733 > UBA4733 > UBA4733 > UBA4733. Next base: position 84,477 of record JBPCLN010000166.1, read on the forward strand.
CGCCGACGTATTGGACATGACCGTGGAGGAAGCGGCCCTTCTCTTCGAGCATATCCCAGCCGTGGCCGGCCGCCTGGAGACGCTGCGCGCCGTTGGCCTCGGCTACATCCGGCTGGGCCAGCCGGCGACCACCCTCTCCGGTGGCGAGGCCCAGCGCATTAAGCTGGCCGCCGAACTCGCCAAGCGCGCCACCGGGCGCACCCTCTATATCCTGGACGAGCCAACGACCGGACTCCACTTCGCCGATGTACACCGCCTGTTAGACGTCCTCGGCCGGTTGGTCGATGCCGGCAATACCGTCCTGGTGATCGAACACAACCTCGACGTGATCAAGTCCGCAGATTGGGTCATCGACCTCGGCCCGGAGGCCGGCGCCGATGGCGGCCGGATTGTGGCCGAAGGCACACCGGAGCAGGTCGCAGCGAAGGCAGAGAGTGTGACGGGGCAATATCTGGTACGGGCACTGGAGCGGAGTGGTACGCTGGGGATCATCGGCGGTGTGAAAGGAGAAGACCGGGCATGACGGTCCCAGCTGTAGGGGATCCTGTTGCGGAGAACGCGACACCGCAGAAGGTGATCAAGGTCAAACATGAAGGCAAAATCATCGGCTACTTTCTGCCGGCGCCTCCCGGCTGGAACTCGAATGATCAGGAAACTCGGCGTATCTTCGAACGGCTGGGAGAAGCCGTGGAAAAGGCACAACGAGAGAGTGGACTGGATGAAGAAGCCCTGGCACGAGCGTTGAGTGATGACGCTGGGTGATGGATCTCGTTGTTGATGCCAACGTACTGGTTGGCGAACTGTTGCGGCGACGGGGACGAGAACTCGTACTCCGACCGGAACTCAACCTATCAGCATCTGCTCGAGCTTGGAACGAGACCCAGCACGAACTACGGCGCCGTGTCCAGACGATGGCGAGACGTGGGCAACTCACAAACGAGACCGCGACGATGATTCTTCAAGTCGCGGAACAGGCCGTGGAGCAGCGCTTGTTGATCGTCGACACGGCGCTGTACGCCCCGTTTGAGGCGCAAGCGCGCCTGCGCATCCGCCGCGACCCCGATGACTGGCCAACCGTGGCAGCAGCAATGGCAACGGACGCCGGCATCTGGACAAACGATCAGGACTTTTGCGGCTGCGGCTTGCCGGTCTGGTCGACCGAAACACTGCTCGCTGTCCTGGGCTGAACCCAGATGCTCCGCTGAACCCAACGGACAAATCTGCAAACCGGTTGGCGCGACAGGAAGCGAGTGCCAGACGACATGGTCATCGCCCAGCGGCGCTGCATCGCCGACGAGCGGTTCGATTCGCCTCCCCGGCGGCCAGGTCTGGAATAGTGGTGGCATCCAACTACCTACGTCCTATCCGTTCTATTGCCAAAACCGTATTACTACCGTAACCGAACCCTTCGGCCGCATATCGGATGCCAATTTCATCCTTTTCAACGCATCGAACGCTACCCGTCCCCGTTGACATGGCGTTAAGGTTGTCCTATACTGCCCGCTACGTGGGCGACGCTGATTGAGCCGGCTGGCGACTACGCGCCGGCCAGCATACCCTTGATGCCCACGAACCTTTCCCTCGTCAGATCAGGGCGTGAGCTTCGGCAATGTTCGCGAGTCAGGAGGGACAACCATGAGTGTTGAGACGATCGCAGACGCACTGACCGGCCCGGACTTTCTGCCCTGACCGATCCCGTCCGCCGGGCGCTGGGAGACTCCGAGGCCACGGTCGCCACTTGGCAAGCGGCACGCATCGGCTACGTCGAGCTCAACCCGGTCAGTGGTGGCGTCTACCGTCTGCGGGGGCCGGCGCGGAGTGGTGACGGAGGGCCGGAGCGGCCCTGGGCGCTCGTGCTGAAGGTGGCGCGAGCGCCTGCTGTCGGCGGCCGGGCGATCGGTGGGGGGATTATTCCTGCAGGCTGGGGGCGTGATCCCTCCCATACGGACTACTGGCGGCGCGAGGTGCTGGTCTACCAGTCGGGGATGCTCAAGGACTTACCGGGCAAATTGGCGGCCCCAAGCTGCTTCGGCGCCGAGGAGCAAGCGGACGGTAGCGTCTGGCTATGGCTGGAAGCACTCCACGACGATGCCGGCGCCATTTGGCCGCTGGATCGGTACGGTACGGCCGCCCGCCACCTTGGTCAGTTCAATGGCGCCTATCTGACAGGCTGGCCCGAGCCTGCCTATCCGTGGCTCAGCCGTGACTGGCCGCGTAGCTGGCTGAAGTTTCCGCTGACACCGCGGAATACGGCGCTCGTGCAGCGCGCCGACATCTGGGATGAGCCGCTCACCCGACTGGCCTTCCCGGTGCCGGTGGGTGAGCAGGTGCTGCGCATGTGGGAGGATCACGATCGCTTCCTGCTGGCGCTTGACCGGCTGCTGCGACCGTTCTGTCACCGCGATGCCAACCGGACCAACCTCTTCTGCCGCCGCCGACAAGATGGCAGCGATGAGACAGTGGCCGTAGACTGGGCCTTCGCCGGGGACGGCGGCGTGGGCGATGAGGTCGTCCAGATTGTCATCTCTACGCTTTCCGCAGCGAGGTCAGGCCGGAGGAGGCCGAGCAGCTCAGTGCCATCGCCTTCGATGGTTATCTGGCAGGGCTGCATGAGGCCGGCTGGCAGGGCGATGCCCGCCTGGCGCGCTTCGGCTACGCCGCCTCCGCCGTCGCGCGGTGGGGTTTCCTTCCTGGCGGGCTGTTGCAACTCGTCACGAACAGCGAGCAGCGTGCGCAGTGGACGGCGCGGGTTGGGCAGAGCGCGGAGGAACTCGTTCTGGCCTGCGGCGCTGCCTCACGGTTGCTGTTGGGGCTTGCTGCGGAGGCGCGCACCCTTCTCGCCGCGCTGCCTTGAACACGAAGGGGCAAGCGATGCAACGCATCGTTGTCCGTGCCGTTTGCGTCCGGGCGCTGGCGGTCGTCCACTGGCGGCCGGCTTCCGCAACCTTCCGCCGCTGCGTCGGGCGACGTTTCGCTGGCTGTGGGTCGGCATGGGCGCCTCCTACGCCGGCGATCGTTTGCAACAGTTGGCGCCAGCCTGGCTCGTCGCCACGCTGACTCACTCTGCGCTCGGCGTGGGCCTGATCGCCGCGTTCGGCTCCCTTGCCCAGTTGCTCATGCCGCTGGGCGGCGTCGTGGCCGACCAGGTCGACCGCCGGCTCGTCCGCCCACGCGCCAACAGCATCCTGGGCGACTTTGGGCCGCACGCGCTGGACCTGGCCCGCTGGTTCGTCGGCGACACCGGCAGTGTCGGCAGCCGGCTCGCGACCCTCGTCCAGCACGCTGGGCCGGATGGTCAGCCCATGGACGCGGCAAACGACTCAGCGATCCTGGCTTTGCAGTTCGCCAACGGCGCCCAGGCCACGGTCGAGTTGAGCGCCGTGGTCCACGTCGGCGATAAGGAGAGAATACGCGATGGACAAGGTACGGATCGGTATCCTGGGGGCCGGCTTGTTTGCCTGTTACTCCCATATCCCGAGGCTACTCGCCACCGGCGAGGTGGAGTTGACGGCGGTTTGCCGGCGGTCGTCCGAGGCGCTCCAGAAAGTGGGCGACCACTTCGGCATTCCGCGGCGGTACACCGACTACGGCGAAATGCTTGACGACGCTCCCTTGGATGCCGTGGTGGTCTCCTCGCCCCATGCCCTGCACTACGAGCACGTCAGGGCGGTGCTGCAACACGGCTTCGCCGTGCTCACCGACAAGCCCCTCGCGATCCACCTGGCGGAGGCGGAGGCGCTGAAGGATCTGGCGGCCGCGAAGGGCCTCACTCTTATGGTAGCCGCGGGCCCGCCTTACGACGCCGCGCATCGGTACATGCAAGGGCGCATTGTTCGGGGTGACCTCGGCATCATCCTCCTGGCCCAGGTGTACGCGCTGACCAACGTCGATGCGCTCGGCTTCTTCGGCCGCGCCGCCTTCCCCGACTCCCTGCCGGTCCCGGTACCACCGACAGACTTCCGCGCCCACCTCGACCTGGGTGGGGGTGGCTACTTCCAGGACGTGGGCATCCTCGCCGTCACCGGCTTACAGCCCGTTGAGGTGAACGCCACCTTCGACGCTGCGGAGGTGGAACTTCGCCCGTCTGTAACAATTCGCTTTGGGGGCGGCGCAGTCGCCACCATCACTCAGTTCGCTGACGCCAACCCCGAGCACCGAACGCTTGTGGACCTCAGTGGCACGCTCTTCGCCGGCAGCAAGGGGAGCCTGTCGAAGGATAGTCGAACCGGAAAGTTGCTCTTCCAAGGCTGGGATCTCCAAGTGGAGCAGGTACCCGACGAGGCGCTGCCGCCGAAATCTTCTCCCGATCAGAACTTCGTTGGCGTGTTGCGAGGCCGGGAGGCGGCACTGTTCCCGACCGACCTGGCTGTCGAAACGGTACGAGTGGTCGAAGCCGCCTATCGCTCTGCTCGGGAAGGTCAGACGGTACACCTCGGAGACCGGCACACAACCGTCCGTACTCCGTGAGGAAGAAGCAGGAGGATATCGACAAAATATGATGGGGCAGTGTAGCGCCATGCTAGGCTAGGGGACGCGAAGGAGGTTCCCCGTGAGCATCGATACCCTCCGGCTGGTACCATCGTCGGTGCTTGATCCCACCTACGTGGAGGACGAGGAGCAGGACGAACCGTTGGCTGGCCAGGACCACCGGCTGACGATTGACGCCATCTACCACGCACTCAGTACCCGGCTCGCCGGGCCCGCCTGCTTCGTCGCCGCCGAGTTGCGCGTGCATCGCGACCCGCGCAATCTCCGCGACTACAAGGAGCCGGACGTCTGTGTGGCGCTGGGGGTGGCGGACGGGGTGCGCGAACGCTACATCATCCCGGACGAGGGCAAGGCGCCGGACCTGGTGTTTGAGGTGCTCTCCCTCAGTTCCGAGGAGAACGGCGACCTGGAAGACAAGAAGCGTTGGTACGCCCAGGAAAGCGTGCGCGAGTACATCGTGGTAGACCCGCAGGGCAAGTTCGCGGCTCGCCACCCTCGACTGCAACGGTTTTGGCTGGAAACGGGGAGCGGCGTGGCGGCGGAGATGGCGGACCCAGATGGCGTGCTACGTAGCCGGCTGCTCCCATTCGGCTTCACGGTGGACGAGAACTGGGTGCGGGTGGTCGATCTGGCGAGCGGTGAGCTGCTGCCGACGCCGAAGGAGAGCGAGCAACGGCGCCTAGCGGCCGAACGGGAGGCGCGGGAGGCGCTGGCCCGGGCCTGGACCGCTGATCTGTTGGCGCAAGAGGCCCAGGCGCAAGTGCGGGCGGCCGAAGCGCAGACACGGGCAGCCGAAGCGCAAGCGCGGGCCGCCGAAGCCCAGGCGCAAACGGCCGATGCGCAGGCACGAGCCGGCGAAGCGCGGGCGACCGCCTTGGAAGCGGAGCTCGCGCGTTTGCGCCGGCACTTGGACGAGCGCGACAGCGGCCAGGCGTGATTGCGTTGGCGGCTTGCCGGTCTGGTCGACCGAGACACTGCTGGCCGTACTGGGCGGAGCCCCGGTGCTCCGCTAAACCCAAGGGACATATCTGTTGAGCGGTTGGCGCGACAGGGGAGGGGTGCCGTGAGCCATGGTGCAGACCCAGCGGCGCCACACCGTCGATGAGTGGTTCGATGTGCCGCAGAACACCACGCGCGCCGACCTGGTTGACGGGATCCCGGTAGGTCTCATGACGACAAGCGCCGATAGGCTTCGTTCACGGCTTGCTCCCTGTGTCTGAACCGTGGCACTGCTAACTCCGGTTCTGAATCGCCACGTATTCTCGCCGCTCTACCCCGGTGTACTGGGAATTGGGGCGGAAGATGCGATTGTGTTCCAATTGCTCGATGATATGGGCCGACCAGCCGGCGGAGCGGGCCACCACGAATATCGGCGTGTAGAGCTCGATCGGCAGGCCGAGGAGGTAGTACGTCGGGCCGCAGGGGAAGTCGACGTTCGGGTAGAGATGCTTCTCCCGCGCCATGACATCCTCCACGATCTGGCTGATCTCGGCCCACTGCGGCTCGTGCCAGTGCACCCCTAGTTCCGTCATGCACTCCTTGAGAATGCGCGCACGCTGGTCGCCGTTCTTGTAGACACGATGGCCGAAGCCCCAGATGAGGCGCTTGGCCTGCAGCTCACCCAGGATATAGGATTCGGCCTGAGCCGGCGTGCCGATGGCCAGCAGCATCCGCATCGACTCTTCGTTGGCGCCGCCGTGCAGGGGGCCTTTCAGCGTGCCAATGGCGCTGGTGATGCCGCTCCAGAGATCGGAAAGGGTGGAAACCGTGACACGCGCAGCAAAAGCGGAGGCATTAAATTCGTGCTCGGCATAGAGAATCAGGGAGGTGTCGAACGTGCGCAGATCACCTTTCGGTGGCACCTTGCCGCGCAGCATGTAGAAGAAGTTGGCGGCGTGGGAGAGATCGTGGGACGGCACGACCGGCTCGCCGGACCGTGACAGGACGCGCCAGGCGCCGGCCACGATCGTCGGTAGCTTGGCGACCACGTCGCGCGCCGCCTCCTTGGGTCCGCCGTTGGAGAAGGAGCCCAGGAAGGAGACGCTGGTGCGCAGCACGTCCATCATATTGGCGCCGGAAGGCAGCAGATGGATCACCTTCCAGAGCTCTTCCGGCACAACACGGCGAGCGATCAGGTCGGCTTTAAATTCCGCCAGTTGCGCCGTGGTCGGCAAGGCGCCTTCCAGCAGCAGGTAGACGACTTCTTCATAGGTCGATTGCTCGGCCAACTGCTCAATCGGGTAGCCGCGGTAGCGCAGCTCATCGTGCGTGGTAGCAATCGCCGTTGCGCCGGCGGTGATGCCCGCCAGGCCGGGCGAAAAGGACTGCTCCTCGCTGCTTATCGCGCTCATGTCGTTCCTCCATTCGCTGCAAGCTCGGCATCCAACCGTTCATAATCAGGATAGCGTAGGAGATCATACAGTTGGGCGCGCGTTTCCATGCGCGGCAGTAATGCGCGTTGGGAACCGTCGGCCAACAGGCCGGCATAGCCTTCACGGAGGGCGCGCAAGGCCAGGCGGAATCCGGTCATGGGGAAGATGACGGCCGCGTAGCCCAGGGCGGCAAAGCGTTCGGCGGTGATCAGGGGCGTTTTGCCGAACTCCGTCATGTTGGCCAGGAGGGGACCCGGCACTTGCTGGGCAAAGGCAGCAAACTCCTTCTCCGAGGTCAGCGCTTCCGGGAAGATCAGATCGGCTCCCGCATCCAGGCAGGCATGGGCGCGGTCGACGGCGTCGGCGAAGCCGGTGACGCCGCGGGCGTCGGTGCGAGCGCAGATGACGAAGTTAGGATCGCTGCGGGCCCGCACGGCGGCGCGGATGCGCTGCACGAACTCCTGGCGCGTCACCAGTTGCTTGCCGTCAAGATGACCGCACTTCTTCGGCATCTGCTGATCTTCGATGTGCAGGCCGGCGACACCAGCGCGCTCAAACTCCGTCACCATGCGACCCAGAGCCAGGCCTTCGCCGAAACCGGTGTCGGCATCGGCCAGCGCCGGCAGTGCGGTCGCCCCGGTAATGTAGCGCAACTGCTGCGCCACCTCGGTCATGGAGAGCAGACCGATGTCCGGGTAGCCGGCGACGCCGTTGATGACGCCGGCGCCGCTGATGTAGACGGCTTTGGCGCCGGCCGCCAGCGCCGCCAGCGCCGAGATGCCGTTGAAAACGCCGGGCAGGATCAGCGGGTGCTCGTCCGCCAAGAGTTGCCGCAGCATAGCGGCCTTACTGGGGGAGTGCGCGGCCGAACCATCACCCAACATTGCCGTGCGCTCCCATGCCGTTGACGGCCAGCGCCGCGAATAGCTGCGCCAGGGTGGGCGCGGTGTCCAGCGTCCAAAGCAGGTCCAGCACGGTCTGCTGCCTTCCGTCCAGCGGGGTGCCGGCGGTGGCGTCCCGGAACTTTTGCTCGACTTCAGCGTCGGTCATGGGGTTGCGAGCGTGGCCGCGCGGGTAGCGTACCTCCTGTTCAACCACCCGGCCGCCGGCTTCGGTGATGTGGAGGCGGTTCGGGATGCCTTCCGGGTAGCCGGCATTGAGGAGTGGATCACGCTGCAATGTCGTGCGATCCAGCAGGTGGGCGACACGTCGATCACTGAGCCACGGCGCGGTAAACTGCTCCGGCGTGACCGTGCCAGCCAGCAGCGCCACCGCTACGCAGTAAGGCATGCTATGGTCGGCCGTCTCGCGGCTCTGCGGCCGGAACTTCTCTGGATCGTTGCCGATGATGTCCACGGCGGCGTCAAAGCTGGCAATCTCAATGCGCTCAATCGCCTCGACATTGACCTGCGCTCGTAACTGTAAGGCAGCGTCAACGGCGCTCTGGGCGTGATACTCCACCGGCCAAAATTTGATATAGGTTTGACGGATCATCCAATCGTCGCCGGTGACGCCGGCGAAAGGTGGCAGCGCGAACGGGCCGGTGACCTGCTTCCAGAAGCCGAACGCTCCTTCGAAGACCTCCCATGGTCCGGTCATACCCTCAGCGGCGAGCAAGGCGGCGAAGAGGCCGTTGCGGGCGGCATTGGCGAAGGCACAGCCTTTCCACATTGAGAGTTCGCCGGCGCGGGTTTGCCGCAGGGCGACATTGGGGACGGCGGCGAGGGCCAGGGCGTGCCGTAGTTGCGCGGCGGACAACCCTAGCAATTTGCCGGACAGCAGCGCCGTGGAGATGGCGCCGTACGTGACGTGATCCCAACCGCGCGATCGCAGGCTCGCAGCGTCGCAAAGCCGACATTGAATTTCGTAGCCGAGCACGATAGCCGCGAGGAGGTCGTCACCACTGCTGCCGGCCAGTTCCGCCGCGGCCAGGGCGGCCGCGATGTTGTCGCTCGGATGGGCGGGTTCCAACGAGAGATAGGTGTCATTGAAGTCCAGGTAGCGAATCAGCACGCCGTTATGGAAAACAGCCAGGTCGGGCGAGCAAACTGAAGATGCGCCGAAGGCCGTCGCACCGGGGAAGGCCTGCGTGCGCTGGCACAGGGTACGGGCGGCGCGACCCGGCGGACAATCATAGGCGGCGAAGGCCACGCCGATGCTATCAATCAAGCGGCGCTTCGCTTCGTGGCGGACGTCGGCCGGCAGTGTTGCAGGGTCGAAATCGGCAACCCAATCGGCGATGGCCTGGGCGACCTCCGGCATGGTTGTTGCTCCTCAGCAGGGCCGCGACTGCGGGCCGTTGCATTGTACATCCCCCATTGAGCCTGCCACGTCCTACCCGGCCGCGGTGGGGATGTGGGGGCGCAGCAGCTTGCGGAGGCCGGGGAGCCGTCGCCAGATGGTGCCGGAGCAGTCCCGGTAATGGTCGCTGAAGCGTTGCAGCGCCTGGTCCCAGGTGAGGTGGACGCCACTGATCTGGGCTTGATCGTCGCGGAAGTTCGCCAGGTGGACGAAGATGTCGGCGGTGCGCTCGCTGGGGAAGCAACGCGCCAGGCGGGCCAGCCGAAGGGCGCGGGCCGCCGGTTCATAAACGCTGTAATACCAGTGGCGGGCGGCGCCGCGCATGTCGTCATCCTGCCAGGCGGCATAGCCGGACGGCTTGTTTGCGGGGTCGGCGGCATAGTGGCAAATCAACGCCAACAGCCGCGGATAGTGGCCGACGCGGCTGGCGCCGATCCGCATCAGCCCGGTCGCTCGCTCGAACTCCCGCCGCTCGCTAAAGACGGTGGCCGTCTCCTCGTTACTGACCGGCAGAAACTCTGTGACAATGGCGTCAATGTCGCGCTGGTGGGTCGCCTTTGCCGCCGCTACTCGATGGTTGCCGTCCAGGACAAAATAGTTGTAGCCGACTTTGTAGAGTTCAACTGGCGGCATGACTTCGCCACGGGCCAGGGCCTTGACGATGCCCTCGTAGCGTTCGTCATCCTGCCGGCGTTGGGCCCGCAGGGGTGGTCGGAAATCCGGCCCCAGTTCGCGGGCCCGGCCAACACTGCCGACGATGCGCGCCACGTCGACGGTCCGCAGTCCCAACGGCTTGGGCGCCAGGGGCCCGCCGCGACGCGCCTCGTCCTCAAAGCTGAGTACCTGTCCAGCGGTCGGGGCGACGTCTTCCCCGCGCGTCGACGGTACGGGGACGAGCACCGCCGGGCAGGGCGTGAGGCGGAGCACAGCTTCAGCGACGCTCCCCAGGACCAGGCGAGCCAGGCCGCCGCGTCCGTGTGTCGCCAGCACTAACAAATCGGCCCGGAAGATCTCCGCCTCGGCGGCGATGGTGCGGGCGGCCGGCCCCATGCTCACCTTGCGACTGATCTTGATCTCCGCCGCGTCGAAGCGCGCGATCAGGTTATCCAGATAGGCGATGGCGTCGGTCTCTTCACCGGCCAGCGCCTGGGCATCGACGGCGCCCGGCGCCGGCGATGGCTCCGCGGCCGACAATACAAGTTCCGGCAAGGTCCGAGAGCCGGCGACGACGCGCAGCAGCAGTAGTTCGGCTGAGCAGGCACGGGCCAGCGCGAGCCCGTGGGGGAGGGCCGCTTCACTGGCGCCGGAGCCGTCCAGCGCGACCATAATCCGCTCGTACATGCCACACCGATAATGATCGTGAGCCGGTCCTATGCCGCCCGGCGGGTCTGCTACTATATGATGCATGCTACCTGCCCGGCGTGGTGCAGGCATTCCTGAATTGACGCCTCGCGCGCGGTGAATCGAGCGACGAATGGCCGGCTGGCTTCCGGGCGTAGACGCAGACTTTGTCTGGGTCGTGCCCGGGCTTGCTGTGGGCGGCCAGCCGACCCGTCAGCAGATGTTCCGGCTGCGCAGTCACGGCGTGCATGCCCTTTTATCCGTCCGTGCTGAGGACGACCCCGAAGATAGTCCCGATGTCGCCAAACGGAACGGCCTGCGCTATCAGCGTGTGGTGGTCGCCGATGGCATCGCCATTCCCCAGGAGGCGTTGGAGGAAATTGTCCATCTGGTAGCCGCCTGGCGGCGGGAGGGGCTGGGTGTGCTGATCCACTGCCAGGCGGGGCGGCGACGCGGTCCGATTGCGGCCGCCGCTGTTCTGGTGGATGAAGGTTGGTCCGTCCATGATGCTACCCGCCGGGTCAGCCAGGCGCGCCGCCAGACCGCCCCCACGCCTGATCAGGTCTGCTCCCTCCGGCGCTTCGCGCGCGGCCGCCTTCACCACCGCCTGGCGTACGCCTTGCAAGAGTTCCGCCATCCGCACAAGGTGCAGTGGCCGCAGGCCCGACCGCAATAGCGGCCACGCTGTTTCGTCAGTCGCCCTCGTCCACCGGCGTACCATCTAGCGCCAGGTTCGCCAGGCGGTCCGCTTCGGCATTCAAGGCCCGCGGCACATGTTCGAAACGGACGACGCCCAGGGTGCGGATGAACTGTTGGGCGCGGCTGTGCAGTGCCAGCAATGCAGCGTTCTTCACCCGGTACTGCCCAGTCATCTGGCGGACGACGAGTTCGCTATCCATGCGCACCAGCAGCGCGGGCGGTGCGTGGGGCGTGGCGACCCCAAGCGCCAGGAGAAGCGCTTGATACTCGGCCTGGTTGTTCGGTAGGCGTCCGAGAGGCCGTCCAATTGCCCGGACCCGGCTACCCTCGGGGTTGAATAGGCAGATCCCGGCCGCAGCCGGGCCCGGGTTGCCGCGCGCCGCGCCGTCAACATAGACGGTCCACTGGCCGGCAACGGCCGGAGGGTAGGTACGGCGATTCAATGCGGCACGTAGAGGAGGCGGCCGCAGTTGTCGCATGGGACAAAGGCGATACCCGGTCGAGCCTTGGATACGGTTGTGGGGGGCACGGCGACCCGACATGCGCCGCAGATGTTGCCCTTGAGCGTCGCCACGGCACGGCCGCCTTTTTGCTGGCGGAGCCGCGTATAGGTGGCCACCGCCCCTGGGGGAAGTGGCGTCAAGCGGCGAGCGCGCTCCTCTTGCTGGTGGCTACCCTCGATTTGGACGGCGCGCAACTCCTGGCGCCAGGCTGCTACCTGCTGGTCGCGCTCTGCTTCTGTTGCGGCGATTTTGGCATCAAGGTCGTGCAGTTGTTGGGTGGTTAGTTCGACATCCTCCATCGCCGCCACGAGCGCATCTTCCAGGTTGCGCAGATTACCGGTGTGCTGCTCAATTTCCGACTGCGTCGCCTGGTAGGAATGCATGTCCCGAATGGCGGGGCCACTCAACCGCTGCTCGCGTTTCTCGATTTCCAGTTGCTCGGATGCGCTTTCCCCCTCATAGCGCCGTTGCGCCAGTTGGTGCTGCTGCAAGGAGGCGGCCACCGCCGTCCGCACCGCTCGAATTTCGCGTAACGCGGCATCGTCGGCAATTCGGCTCTGTAAGTCCGTGACGTTACGGCGCAAGCGGTCGAGTTCGCTATCGACCGTCTGCAGGGCCGCCAGATCTGACATGACCGCCAACGGCGTGCCCCTTTCGGGGAGGATCATAACACGGCGGCGTCGTGGGGCCGCAACTGCGGGAGTAGGGCCACGTATGAAATCGCGACCATTTCCGTAGTTCCTGGCGTTCATCCGTGTTAACTTAGGGGTAGCGGTGGCCCGACTATTGCTCTGGGGAGACGGGATGCCGCTTCAACCATGCCATTGGGACAGGGCTTCGGGACATGATGAGGATGCTTGATGAGCGCAACTACAGCCGACGCGGCGACTGTGGCGCTCGGCCGGTGCGGCGCCATACTCTCGTCGAGGCGAGCAGTCGTTCTGCTGCCGGTATTGCTGGTGGCACTCGGCGCCGTGACGCCCTGGAGCTTGCTGCTGAGCGCGCCGATCGTAGCCATGACGCTACGCCGGATTCGGCGATGGGATGGCCTCGTCGTCGGTGCGGGCCTGCTCGTCGCCGGCAGCGTCGTCAGCTTGGTGGTCACGATTGATCTGGCAGTCTCGCTCACCACCCTGGCCGGCATTGTCGGCGCTTTCGCCGTCACCGTCCTGGTTAGCCACTGGTGGACGACGCGGAAGCGGCTCGGCGCCGGCCTGGCACTGTACATTGGCATTGCTTGCGCGCTGGTGTTGCTGGCGACGATCCAGGTGGATATCCAATTTGCAAAACTCAACGCCATGAGTCAGGCCGTTTACGGCTGGTTTGGTCGCTGGCCTCATCTGGACAATGTCGGCTTCAGTCAGAACGCCACGGCTGCCCTGATAGTCGCCGCGTGCCCGTTCAGCATCGCGCTTACCGCCGGTACGGGGCGCCGGCTGCTCCGGCTGGGCGCGGCGCTCGCCACTCTCTGGTTCGCCTTTGCTTTGATCCTGACCCTGTCGCGCGGCGCCTTCTTCGGCCTGGCCATCGGCGTGGGCGCAATGATCTGGCTCAATGGCGGTCGGGCGCGCTGGTTGGCGCCACTGCCGACGCTGCTCACCCTTGGCCTCTTACTGGCCGGCGTGACGGGCTATGAATTCACCATTTCCTCTACACCCACCGGCTGGAGCAGTGTCGATCGCCTCTACATCTGGCATACCGCTTTGCGCATGCTTGCCGACTTCCCCATCACCGGCCCCGGCGCCGGCACCTTTCCTGTGCGAATGCCGGCCTACACCTGGCCGATGGAAGCACGGGACATCCCGCACGCTCACAACTTCTTGTTGCAGACCTACCTCGATTCCGGGTTGGTTGGCCTGGTCGGCACGGTCGTACTGTTGCTGGGCAGCCTGCACGGCACGCTCCGCCTGCTTGCCCTGCCCCTGAATCGGGGCCTGCGCCTCGCGGTACTGGGCAGCGCCGGCGCGCTGCTGGGTACCCTCACACAGGGCGGCGTTGATGCCTATTTCTGGGGCGATGCCCGCACGTTCTACGTCGTCGCGTTGCCGATAGCGGTGCTGTTGAGCGTGGCCAGGCTGCAAGGCGTCTCCCTGGCATTTCCTGCGAACGCGGCCCTGACCGCCCGGCTGGCGCGGTGCGGACGCCTCCTGCGTAAGCCGGCGTCCGGCGGCACCTGGCACGCTCCGCGCACGGCGGTGCTGGCGGCGGCAGCCGCAATCGTATTGGTCCTGGCCGCCCGGCCAATCGTCAGCCTGGCGCTCGCCAATAGTGGCAACCTGCTACGGGAGCACGGCGAGCTAATGGCAACCGGATCGCCGGTGCAGACGTTGACCTTCGCCATCGCCCACCGCCAATTGGAATGGAGCACGGGATTGGAAAGCGGGTACGGTACCGCCTGGCAAGATCTCGCTGAAGTGTCCTTGGACGAACGGAACACGTCGCAAGCGGCGCTCTACCTGGCGAGAGCGGGCTGGGAGGGTCAGCGCGACGCCCTGGTGCTGCGCGACGATGACCGGCTAAGCCGGCTGGCGATCGCCCAGGCCAGCCCCGCGGTGCATGCCGTCCACTGAGGATGACGTGTCCCGATCGACGCGGATCGCGGCGCCGGCCATTGCCAGCAAGAGGGCGATCTGCACGACGGTGCCATGGACATAGAGATCGTCGAGCAAGTTATGCACGAATAAGGTCATGAGCATGCCGAGCGCGCCGGCAACGATCGCCCGAAGGAACGGGTCACGCATTGCTGCCAGGGGTCGCCACATGAGGCGAAAGGCGCTGATGAGGAAGACGAGATAAGCGCCAAGGCCGACGAGACCGGTTTCCACGGCCTGGTTCAGATAGTAATCGTGCGCGTGAGCCAGCCCGACGTTCCAGCCCGGCACGGCGTAATGGGGATAGACGACGCCGAAGTTGCCCATCCCTACGCCAAGTAACCAGTGGCTGGTGAACATCGCCTCGCCGGCAATCCAGAACGCCAACCGCTGGGCGGCCGAGTAGGTGGCCGGCGTCGGGTGCAACACGTCGACGTTGTAAATGTCAAATGCGGCCACCACGCGGGTCGTCACGCTCCCAGGCACCAGATGGATGGCGAACAGCCAGGTGAGGAGGATGGCGGCGGCGACACCAAAGCCGACCAGCGTCCGGGAGCGGCTGCCGCCCCGGTCGAGCAGCAGCACCGCGGCCACCGCTAATGCCAGCCAGGCGCTGCGCGAAAGCGAACAGACGATCGCCAGGATTATCACCGCCGCCGCCAGCGCCAGCCGGCGTCCACCGCGTTGCCGGAAGGAGACCGCCGCAAGTGCCACCGCCAGCAATACGCCCATGTTGAGGTAGCCGGCGAACGGATTGGGCTGGGCGAAGCTGCCATAGGCACGCATGAAGAGTCCGTGGATGAGGAAGCTGGGCGGCCCAACTTTTCGCACGAACTGGTAAAGGCCGACGAGCGCTTCCAACGCCGTGCTGGCCACGATCAGGTAGGCGGCCCACTGTAGCCGGCGGCGCGTCGTCAGCAGGTTGGCAGCCAGGACGTAGACCATGAGCAGTTCGACCCATTTCACCAGCTCTTTGAATCCCCAGACGAGCGAGCCCTGGTCGGGTGGGGCCGAAATGATCGAGAGGAAGCTCAAGGTAATTCCGGTGAGAAAGAGCAACAGCGGCAGTAATAGCGGCATCGGCGCAAAGCTATGGCGACGGGTCAGAACGACTCGCAGGAGCCAGCCAACGAGGGTGACGCCTACCAGCAACTCCGTGCTGCTGGCGGGAAATGGCCCCAGTTCAAAGGAACGCAATGACTGAAAGGGCACGGACGGAATCAGTAGAAAGAGCCCCACCAATGGTCGGCTCAGGATAGCGCCGACCAGCAGCGCGCCCAGAATGACGAGCAACCCATAGGCCGGGCTCAGTACGGCGATGGCGTAGGCGACCGCCAGGGCGCCAAGCGCCCCAACGAGCATCGCCGGGGTGACCGGCGGCACTCGTGATCGGGCAATCAACTGCATCACGGCAGTATAGCGGCAACATTTCGCCTGAATCTGGAGGTTGTCTGGAAAACGCCTCAGTACCACGCCAGACGCGACGGAAGAGGACGGTCGCAGCCCAATCAGGCGTTACGCTTAGGCAGGTACGAACGGACCGCGGAACGCCGCGCCGTGGATAGAGGGAACAGAGGAGAAATAGGCGCCATGACCTACGTCATCACGGAGACCTGCGTAGACTTGAAGGACGCCTCCTGCGTGGAGGTGTGCCCGGTGAACTGTATCTACAGTACCGACGACGATCGCATCTATTTGATCAGCCCGGACGAGTGTATCGACTGCGGCGCCTGCGAGCCGGAATGTCCGGTAACGGCCATATTCAGCGAAGACGCGGTGCCCGACGACCAGAGTGAGTACACCACGATCAACGCGATCTGGTTCGAAGATAAGGATGCGGCCCGTGAGAAGGTGAACGCGCTCAAACCACCGGCGTGAGCGTCCTGCCGCAAACTCACCGTCCCAATCAGGTCCAGCACATTCGCGAGCCGCGCTGGCCGGCGTCCCTGGCCGTACTGGTGGCGTTGGCATTGTATGTCACCCTGCCCGAACGGCTCACGATCGGTCCCACCTGGCTATTTCCGCTGCTGACGATCCTCCTGCTTGCGCCATTGTCATTCGTGGCGCCCCACCGGCATGGCCAGGAACCGGCCTGGCAACGGGCCATCGCCATCGGGCTGATTGCGTTGATCAATGTCGCAAACGTCAGCTCACTGGTGTTGCTGATCTACGCCTTGTTACATGGCACGAAGGCGGAAGGGGAGCAGCTCCTGATTGCGGCCATCGAGCTGTGGCTGACGAACGTGATCGTCTTCGCGCTGTGGTACTGGGAGATGGATCGGGGCGGTCCAGGGGCGCGTCTGCGCCCGGCCGAAGCGCAAGATGATCCTTCCTTTCTTTTCCCGCAAATGCAAAACCCAAGCGTCTGTGCGTCGCCAACATCCGCCCCCTGGCGTGCCGGCTTTATCGACTACCTGTACCTTGCCTTCACCAACGCCACCGCCTTCAGCCCCACCGACACGATGCCACTCACACCCTGGGCCAAGCTGCTCATGCTGGTCCAGTCGCTGGCGTCCCTTCTGATCGTCGCTCTGGTCGCGGCTCGGGCGGTGAATATCCTGGCTTGAGGTCGGTCTGCGCGTGAGGGCAGGCACGGATACGTTGCGGGAGCGTGCGGTCCCTCCGTGCGCTACACTAGGCGGGCGATCAGACCCGCAAACGATATGGGGAGGAGCCTCGCTTGACACAGACCTTAGCGCAAGAGCTGGCACTGCCGGTGGCGCCGGATCCGGCGGACGCCGCGGTTCTGGAAGAACTGATTCAACTGGCCCGGGAGACGTATCTGCTCTGGGATGAAGACTGGGTCGGTTTCTCCTGGCGCAATTACACCCACGACCATGTGCGCCGCGTGCGGAACCTTGCCATGCACCTGTGTCTGGAGGAAGGCGGCAATACGCGCCCGCTCGACCTTGGCGCGACGCTCCACGACATCACGAAGTCGTACGATGGCGAGATCATCATGAAGGACGGTAAGCGCGTCATTGACGAGAAGGGGCTCTGGCACAACGAGTTCCTGCCGCCGGCCCGGCGCAACCACGTCACCGACCTCTACGATCAGATGGGCCTGCACGGCCAGATTCACAATTTCTCCGGCGCGCGGATCGCCGACGCCCTATTGGCGGAATACGGCTACCCACAAGCGCTACGCGACCATGTGCAGGAAATTATCATCACCCACCTCACCGTCAGCGCCGGTTCCTCCATTGAGGGCCGCTGCCTCTACGACGCCGACACGATCGACGCGAACATTGGCTACCCTGCCTTTTATCGCAACATCCAGATCAGCATGCACAATATGGAGCGTCAGTATGCCGCCCGCGGCGCCTCGCTGGACGAATTCCTGGCCACTTCCTTGCAGGAATACCTGGAACCCTACGTCCGCGAGAAGTTGCCGGCCTGGGTGGAAGGGAAACGACGGGACTTTGTCAGCAAGATGACGACTGCCAGCGGCAAGCGCCGAGCGGAAGTCCGCCTCGACCGGCTGAGCGCGGAAATGGCCAGCATGGCGCAGGAACTCGACACCCTGGAAGCCGCCTTGGACGCCGGCCGCTTAGCCCCGGCCGTCTACTTTATGCGGAACCGGCGCAACCCTTCCGTCTCAGCTGACCTTGCGGCGCTGATGGAACGCTGGCCGGCGGAAGAGGCCGCCGCTGCGCAGTTTCTCGGTTCCTTGCAGCGTGAGAGTGCCGGCGTCTGGTAGGACGGGGACAAGGGGAGAAATACCATGGCGGAGAAACTCAGCATCGGCATGATCGGCTGCGGCGAGATTGCCGTGCAGACGGCGAAGGGTATCGCCGCCTCCACGCTGGGGCAGCATGTGATGGTGATGGACACCGATGACCGGGTGGCCGGCGACCTTGGCGCTACGTACGGTGTGCCGCACACCACCAGGGTAGAAGAGTTGCTGGCAAATTCAGCAGTGACGGCGGTCTACATTGCCGTACCTCATTTCCTGCATGCGCCGCTGGCGATTCAGGCAGCCCGGGCGGGCAAGCACGTGTTAGTGGAAAAGCCGATCGCCACGACGTTGGCGGAGGCGGACGCCATGATCGCCGCCGCTAGGGACGCGCACGTCACGCTTTCTGTCGCCTATTTGGCGCAGGTTGATCCGGTGGCGCAAACGGTGCGACGTTTAATCGCCGCCGATGCTATCGGGAAAGTCGTCGGCACGCGCATCATTTACCGCGGCGACAAGCCGGAGAGCTACTGGCACGGCGGCTACTCCGGCCGCATCCAGACGGACTGGCGCACCTCGAAGGCGAAATCGGGCGGCGGCGTCTTGATTATGAATACCATCCACGATCTGAATACCCTGCGCTTCATCACCGGCCTGGAAGTGCTGCGCGTCTCCGCCGAGTACGAGACCTTCACTACGCCGGTGGAGGTTGAAGATTATGTCGCTGTGACATACCGGTACGATAATGGGGCGATCGGCACCTTGGAAGCGGGGTCCGCCATACGTGGCCGCGACCCGGTGCGGGAAGTTAACCGCATCTACGGCGATGCCGGCCAGGTCCTCTTCGCCAATCCAACGCGCCTCTTCGTGACGAAGGCCCTGGAGGGTCTTAAAGCCGGAGAGTGGCAGGACCTGCCGTTGCCCACCGGCGGCGCCGCCGGCGATCGGGCGGCGATGATCGACGGCTTCGCCGGCGCCGTGCTGCACGGTCAGCCCCCGGTGGTGCGGGCGGAAGATGGCCGGGCCGCGATTCAAATTGCGCTGGCGGCATACCAGTCAGGACAGGAGCATCAGACCATCACGTTGGGGCCGGTGCTCCAACCTATTCGGTAAAGAGGGCGCCCAATCACGGCATGCGCGGAGACTCGCCACCTGACCGCCGCCGATCACCCTGGTATGCCGCTGTGTTGGTCGTCAGGCGTGATCCACATCCGGAAGCACACGCAAATCCAGGAGGATGGCGTCGTGCTCGGCCCGCAAGCGGGCGAGCCGGGCCTCCGCCACGCTCAACTCCCGGCGGAGGCTCTCCGTATAGTAAAAGTACTGTTCCGACAGCGCGCGGGAGGCGTCGATATTAGCACGAATGCGGCTGTGCAACTCTTCTCGGAGCAACGTGGCAGCTTCCTGCGCCGCCAGAAGATCCTGCCACGCCTCCCGGCGCCGCGCCCGCGCCACACGACGGCGCTGCAAAAGCTCGACCGCTTCTGCGTCACCGGCCAGGGCTCGCCGGCGTACCTCCCAACTCTTGCGGCCGATGCGGGCATAAAAGTCGTCTCCGTGTCGCCGTCTTGTCTCCACGGCGCGCTCGGAGCTCCGATCACGACTTTCGTCTCGTTCCTCTAGATTCACCGATGCCCCAATCCAGTGCGCTGTGGCTGTACCCTAGAGGGTTCCCGTAACCGGCGACGCTCCAGATAGTCTAGCGCGAACGGCGCTTTCTTGCACGGCCGGGCGACACTCCGTCGTACTATGGAGAGGACGGTGGTACGAATCATACCGTGAGGGGGCGGAGCAGCGATGGCGGCAGGGTTTCCACTGAGCGATATTGTCTCCTTTGAGACGGAGGGCGGTTGGTACGATCTGATCGTGACGACGGCCTATATTCCGGCCGGTCTCGGCGACGATGGAGAAGCGAGTTTTCGAACCGTCGCTGACCTGCATTCGCCGCACAGCGAGGAAGGCACTGCCACGCTCCTCCAGGGTCTGGTGCGCGATTACCGTACCGCCACCGAGGCTTGCGCCGGGCACGCCGAGGTACTGCGACTGGTGGAAGAACGCCAGACGCGGCTGCCTATTCCCGGGGAAGTGCGGTCAGAGCGAAAGCTCCGCGGGTAATTAGACGAGCCACCGGCCCGCCCCCCTGATGATGTCACTATCAGGTTTCGGGTTAGACCTCGGCTAGCGCTGCTTGCACGGCCAGACGGATGGGATCAAGTTGACGAAAGTCTATGGCGGGAAGGGCCGGCAGGAGCGTCTCGTAGATGTCGTCTCCGAACTGGCGCAAGCCGGCGTAGCGGGGATGGTCCGGATAACACGATACGCTGCGGCGTATGCGGTTCAGGCAGGCCAGCGAATGGGGCGCTAGGCGTGCCAGTACACCGTAGGGTATGGAGCGGCCCGGCGCGTTGCGAGCAATGGTCCGAAGCGCCGCCAACTCCTGCGGGTGAGGGCGGAGGGCGGCGCCGAGGAGATTCTGGGCGACACCGTCATCCTGGGTCCAATCCATGACGTCATCGGCGAATTGGGCCACCAGCCCGAAGACTTCGCCAGCTCGCTCGCTGGAGGCGGCGAGGTCGGCGGGGAGGGCCAATAGCACACTCCAGAGATGGGCGGCAAAACGCAACAGTAAGCCGGACGTCGCGGCACGGGCGCGCACCACCGCCTCGATTGGCGCGTCGAGCCCGGTGGCGACGTCCAGCATCAGATGACCGGCGAGGGCCTGCGCCTCGAAGGCGGCGAGGTCGTCGATCAGCGCCGCCACGGCGGGTCGCCCATCCGCCCGCACCTGCAACGCGGCAACCAACTCCTGGCGTAACCGCCCGGTGTCTCCACTCAAGAAGTCATCCTTACTCAACGGTGTCAAGCGTGCCTGCGGCGTATCGAGGAGGTCGTCATAGGCGTCGACCAGGGCAGCCAGATGGCAGTAGACCTCCACCAACCCGGCGTCGAGCGCCTGCCGCCAGGTAATTCCTAGCGCTTCGCTATAGAGACCAAGGAGGATGGTGAAGTCAAGCTTCATCAAGCTCCGCAAATGGGGCGCCGCATGCAGAATCGCCCGATAATCGCTAATCGCCTGAGCGGCCCGGGTGCGGAGCCGACGCATTCCAGGCGAGGGCGCCAGCAGCATCCGCCAGCAGAAGCGGAGTTGCGCCCAACTGGATTGTAGGCCCAGCAGCCGGAAGGCCGCGCTCACTGCCTCCTCCGGCAAGGCGACGCCGGTAAGAAGACGGGTGACTCGCGCGCCGATCCAGGGGACGGGTCGGCGGCTTGCCGGCCCACATGTTTGGCCGGCCGACATGGCCTTGGTCACAGCCGCGGCCCCTCGCCGGCACACTCTAAGCGCCGCCTGGCGCGCCGGATCGCCCGCAACATCAGAAATCCGTGGAGGCGTCCGAGCGGGGACTGCATGTTATGAAAGATGGTGTCGGCGCCGACATCAACGAGCCAGCAATTCCCACGAGTGTCAACGACCACATTGGCAGTGCGCAGGGGAGAGTAGAGCTCCCACGGTGTGTATACCCGGCCCCCGATATCCGGCAGCCGGCCGGCCGCGCGCCAACCAGATTCGACAGCCCGCCAGAAGTGGCAAAGCGCCTGCACGACCTTCGGATCGGCCAACTGGGCGGCGCTGATACAGCGGAGCGGCGTCGAGTCCTCCCGATAGTGCTGCAACAGTACCGTACCCGTGCTCCCCTGTACCGCGAACAACGGCACAATGGGCAGGTACTGTGCGAAGTACTTCGACTGCTCTAAAAGGCGCCTCAGGAGCCACTCGCCCAGTGGACGGGGACACCATGGCTGTGGCGCCCGCACGACAAGCATCCCGCACCGCTCCGTTTTTAGCCAGAAGCCGCGCGCGAGGATCTGTCGTTCCCTTGGCGGGCCGCCCATTACGTCCGGACGATAAGCCGGACAGAACGGTCCACTCAACGCTACCTCCTCCGTTACCCCCGGCCACCATGCTACCTGCTGACCACGGTTAGGGTACAGATCGCGTTGCATGCCCGATGCCGGGGACAAACGAGGGGATTTTTAGAGAGCTGCGGCTACGACACTACGGCGAGGCCCTGAGGGTTGGCCTCCCAGTTGAAACGCTGTGTATTCAAGCGTTCTCGCAGACCGTTGGGGCCATTGATCCAACTATGGAAACCGTCGGTGAAGGCGGTCCAGTTATCGGCCTTGCGCCACACCAGCAGGCCGCCCGTTGTGGTGTGCTGCAGGGCGTCACCGTTCTGGAGGTTATGGCTCTCATTGTCGCTGCAGCTACCCACCTGTTGCGGTAGGGAGTTGGCGACGGTGGCAAACCCCAGCACAAACTGGCAGCCAGTGCGGTTGTTCGCGCCAAAGGTGGTGGCAACGGCGGTCGTCGGCATGGCGCCGGGGCCCCCGGCGAATTCCTGGACATAGATGGACACATTGTCGGAGGCGCTGACGGTTTGGCCGCCAATGCTGCCGGAGAAGCAGCACACCACGCCTACACCAGCATAGCTCACGTGGCTGTCCATGATGTTCACGCGGTGTTCGGGGCTGTTCAACCAGGCGGTGTTGGTCTGCGCTGCCGCAGTATCGGGAGCATCGTTGTTCAGGGCGAGATTCTCGGCCAACGTCGTCCCACCGACTTTGACGCCCAGGCCGACCTGCTGGTCGCGCGGTAAGAAGTCAAAACCGGACTGACCGCATTGTACGTCACTCTCGCCGCCGGTGCAGTGGGAGAAGAATCCCTTGGCGATTAGATATTCCGCTCGCGCCTCGGCCACCGCCGTCAAGCGCGGATCAAGGGTGAGCGCCGGTAACCCCGTTGCTGTGCGATCTTGATTGACGGCAGCCAGGATCTGCTGCTCGACGGCACTATTGGTGGACGCGGCGGCCACCGGTCCCGGCGTGGTAAGACCGAATGACAGGAGGCCCATCGTGAGAAGAAGGCTATTCAGCCAGGATAGTCGCATTCGCATGGGGAAGGTAACCCTTTCCAGAGCATAAAGACTGATCGCACACGCGATATGATCAGCTTATGCCCAATGGAGGGAATCAAGAAATCGCTAGCCTCAATGGGCTAGCCTTGCCCCATATGGTCTCGGATCCCAAGTAAGTACTTCATGGCGTAGGAGCCCACCCCAATAGTACTAAAGAGTCCTGGTAGAGGCGTGGCCGTGCTACGGTGACAGGGCAATGATGCAATAAAAAAGGCAACAACCGAACGCCTTCGGTGGTCTTAAATGCAACAGGGGGGCTGCATTGCAGCCCCCCTGGCACAAGCGTGTCTGCGGCTAGATCTTGCCGCGCTCGGTCATGTCGGTGTCATCTTCGACGCGGATGTTGCCGTCGTTCTCGATGCGTGCGCGCTCTTGCCGGACGGTGCCCGTGACCTGCCGGGTCTCCTGCACTTCCCGCTTGCCGACGCGCACTTCTTCGGTCGTGACGGGAACCTTCTCCACGTTTACCGTCTCTTCCGAGACGGGGACGCGAATCGTCTCGCCGGCACTCTCATCCATAGAATGCGAATCGGGCTGACCGTCGCCGCGAACGCGCTCCACGAACACCTCTTCGCGTGTCACCGGTACGTCGATGGTCTCCTGCTTCTCGACCACCTCTTTGCCGATGCGGACTTCGCCGCTCTCCTGGCGTTGCTTGTTTACTTGCAACCGCTCTTCATGTAGATGGATCGTGTCGCCCGTGGCTTCGTTGACGGGCAGCACTGCTTCTTCACGCCGGTCGGCGGCCTCGCCCCTACTCGCCATACCGGTGCCAGAGGCCCGCACAGTATGACCGCCTTCGTCCGTCGTTCCGGAAAGGCCGGGAGTCCCGATGGCGTCTGGAATCTGAGCACGCGTCGACGATGCTCCCCGCATGCCGCTGTCGTTCGTGGCGCCGTGTTGATCGGGATAGACGTCCCAACCCTGGCCGTCGACGGCATCTTTGACAATGTTCAGGTAGACGCGGTCATGCTCAATGCGGGCGACCGCCGAGAAGGGGATGTACAGATCCTTGGGGAAGAAGAATCCCTTGTGGGCAATGATGTAGTCGTTCTGTACTTCGGAGACGCTGCCGACTTTCTCTTCGTCAGAGCCATAGACGTCCCAGCCATGCTGCACGTCGGCGATATTGCCCTCCGGTCTGGTTGCGCGATCCATGATCGACTGGCCTTCCTTTCTTCGGTCTCACACGAGACCCCTTGGCTCGCCATGGGTGCAAGTGTTGTGCCAGACCGGCGCAACGCCGCCCTGGCTATCTAAAAGAAGGCTTTCGCTAGCCGCAATACGCCTTGCTTCCAGGGCACACGGTGGGAAACGCCGGACGCGTGGGCGAACTGGTCCAGGTGGTCAACGTACCACTGGTAGTTGCGCACCAGCGCTTGCTTATTAGAGTAGTGTGGCTGGTAGCCGAGCAGTCGCTGCGCCTTCTCTATCGAGACGAAAGAGTCTTTCGCCGCCGTTTCGTAGACCCACTTGTAGAGTGGTGAGAGATGCAACAATTCCAGGAACCGCAGCGTTGAGATCATGGTGTGGACGAGCGGCAGCGGCACGATCTTCTTGCCGTGGCCGGCGCGATCGAGCACGGCCTGGTAGTCTTCCGCAAAGGTAGTGTACTCTGCCGCCCCGATATTGAAGGTTGTGTTGACGGTCGCGCAATCAAGCGTTGCAGCGAGGACAATCGCCTGGCAGAGGTCCTCCACGTCGAGCAGTTGGTAGCGATTCTTGCCGTTACCGATGATCGGGAAGCCCTTCCCGCTATAGGCCCAGTCGTAGAAGAGGGCGAAGACGCCAAGCCGTTCCGGTCCGACGAAGCTTTTTGGCCGGATGATCGGAATGCACAGCCCTCTGGTCCGATACTCGTGACAGAGTTGCTCCGCCGCGATTTTCGCCTTGCCGTATGGGCCGACACCCTGCAACTGGTCGTCCTCCATGAGAGGATGATGGTCGGGGATGCCGTAGACAGCCGTAGACGAAATGTGGATCACGCGTTGCACTCGATGCTGGAGCGCGCTTTCCAGCACGTTCCGCGTGCCGGTAACGTCAGTCGAATAGATCGCCTCCTTGCTGTAGAGTGGCAGAGCCGCTGCAGTGTGGACGACGATATCGATGCCCTGCATAGCGCCATCCACGGCAGCGCGATCCCGAATATCACCCTGGACAGCCGTGATCTGGTCACGTGCGTCGGGAGAGTCAAACGGGGCCAGATCGAGCGAGACCACCTGCTCCCCACGTGTCAGCACATAGCGCGTGAGATTGATCCCCAGAAAGCCGGCGCCGCCGGTGATGAGATAGCGAGACATGGGAACCTCTCAGGGCCGGTGGCCCACCGTCACCGTTACCACCTGGATGGCATTGTTGGCATAGCCGAGCTTGTTCCACTCCGGCTCAACGGGCTGGCTGTTGCCGGCGTCATCGAAGGCGCGGCTGCGCAGTTCAACGACACCAGGCGTGGCACTCTGCCAGTGGAACTCCCAGCGACGCCAGGCGTAGCGCTCGGCAGCGCTCGTCAACTGCGCCGGTTGCCACTGCCGGCCGCCATCGACGCTGACCTCGACACGGGTGATGGGCGCCACTCCCGACCAGGCGGCGCCTTGCAGGCGGTGGAGTCCCTGGGCGAGGGTGGTGCCCGGTCCAGGATCGGTGATGATGGAACGGACCCGGATTGCTTCCAGCGGTGTGGTCGTTGTCTCGCCGCGTTCTGGGTGGGCCATGACATAGCGGTCGACCTGATAGAATCCGCGGAACGGCTCCTGCGTGGCCGAAATGCGCGTCACCCACTTCACGGAGGCCATACCGTACCAGCCGGCAACGAGCAGACGTACCGGAAAGCCGTGCTCCGGACGCAACACTTCGCCGTTCATCGCGTAGACCAGCAAGGTGTCCGCTTGGCGAGCCTGCTCGGGCGAGAGCGAACGCATATAACGGATGGTGCGCTCGGCAGCAGGAACATGCCCCTGGTCCGCACCTTCGATAACCAGTTCGGTAGTGCTGTCCTTGATGCCGGCACCGTCAAGGACCGTGGCGAGGGACACACCGGTCCATTCGGCGGTGCTGGCGGCGCCATAGTTCCATGGTTCACCGTCCGCCTTTGGCTGGAGACCGGAGCGACCGTTGCCGGCACACTCCAGGGTCGCCAACAACGTGCGGCTCGGCATGGCGCGCAGTTCGCGGTACGTCAACTGGAGAGGCCGGTGAAACTCACCATCAAGAGTCAGGCGCCATTCATCCGCCTTGAGCGTTGGAATCGAAAAGTGATTGCGCACATAGAACAGCGTCGTCGGCGTGATGACGCCCAACTGATCAGCCAGGGGCGTCTCCGCGTTAAAGGGCTCCCGAGTGACCATGACGAGGCGCGGGTCCGGTGCTGAACCGGCGCCACCGGCTCCTGAGGGTGTCTGATCAGGTGTCATAGGGACTGGTATGCCTCCCGTGTTCACAGCGATAGCGACTGCCGTTGGCCACCGGGACATTGTAGCGGACGCGAGCTGGAACCCCGGCAGCGTTGAATCGGGCAAACCAGAATTGCTCAGCGTTGGCGGGGGCGATAGGTGAGGGCCTCCGCCACGTGGGGGGTGTCGATGTCGTCGCTCCCGGC
>JBPCLN010000167.1:0-16636 GCA_051003235.1 Chloroflexota bacterium
ACGGCAAATGGGAATAGACGCGGTCTGCGCCTGATCGGCGAGCTTACCGCCGCACTCTGCCCGGCGTGCTACGCTGTCGAAGGGCCCGGACTGGCGTTGTTCTGCGCTTCGGCGCGGAAGAATGGGAGGAACCGTGGCTGCTGAGATCAACTTCCCCGTTCGACGTCTCGGCATCAACCGGCGCCGGGCACTGTTGCTCCTGGCGACGACTGCCACTGTTGGTCTGCTTGACGCCTGCGGCGCGTCGTCCAGCGCCCCACCGGCGGGTTCGGCCGCGTCGTCCGCGGCGAGCGCTACCTTGACCAGCGCGACCGGCGCGGCGACCACTGCTGTTGTCTCGTCCTCAGCCGCGGCGTCCAGCACGGCCGCGGCGGCGGTGGGCCCGACGCCAACGATTCCGGCTGCGCTGGCTCCCGTCACCCTGGGCGGCACGGGCGGTCCCCATCTGCAAATCTGGTGGCCCAACGGCTCCAAGAACGTGTCGATTGATAACATTTTTACCGACTTCCACAAGACCCACGACACCTGGTCGGCGGAGATCAGCTACACCAACGGGTATGACAAGTTCCTCACAGCCGTCGCCGCCAACACACCGCCGGACGTCTTCATGCCAACGCCAGACCGCATGCTCCAGTACGCCGCGAAAGGCGGCATCTTAGCGACGCTGGACAGCTATATTGCGGCGGACAAAGTGGACCTGTCCCAGTATTACAAGGCGGCGGTCATCAGCATCAAGTACCAGAACAAGGTGTATGGGATGCCCGATCACCTCGATGTCGCTTCCATCTATCAGAATGATCGGGTGTTGCAGACGGTCGGCGTCGACCCCGCCAAAGGCCCCGCTTCCTGGGATGACCTCGCCGCTATGAACCAGAAGGTGACGAAGAAGAGCGGCGACAATCTGGAGCGGGTGGGCTTCGTGCCGACATGGGGCTGGCCAACGGACACCGTCGGCTGGCTGCAGGCGAACGGCGTGCAACTGCTGAGCGACGACGGTACCAAAGTCACCTTCGACTCAGCGGCCGGCACGGAGGCGCTGAACTGGGTAGCGACCCAACTTAAGGAATTGGGCGGCCCCGACACGATCAGCGCCTACCAGAAGCCGTTCAAGGCCGGTTCGGGCGATGCCCTGGCCCACGACGCGCTCGCCGCCGAGCTCATGGGGGTCTGGGATATCGGCTACACGATCCTGAAGATCGCCCCAGACTTGCCGCTCAGCCAGTGGCCGATCCCGGGCGGTCCCAGCGCCGCCGGCAAGACGTTTGGCTTTTTCATCGCCGAGCTGGTGTCGATTACGGCGCCCTCCAAGCAGCACGACGCCGCCTGGCAGTACGTCAAGTTCCACTCCGGTCCCGAAGGGCAGAAGTACATCCAGACCTTCCAGGGGGCGTGGGACATCGCCTGCCTCCCGACGGTCGCCAACGACCCCGCCGCAATCAAGGCGCAGCCGTGGCGCAAGCGGGCCAACGAGCTGATGGAGCAGGCCCAAACGCCGTCCTACATCCTCAGCGCGGCCGGCGACGACATGGCGAGCGCTATGAACAAGGCGGCCGCACCGCTGTGGCAGGGCAAACAGGACGTTAACACCACGATGGCGCAGATGAAACAGCAAGCGCAGGTCATACTGGACAAGTACCACGCGACGTAGCCGCTCGCCAGGGCCCGGCGGCTGATCGAAGGAGCTTGCGCATGCGCCTGGCCCTGCTCGGCTTCCATCACGAGACGAACACCTTTGCCACGCGGCCCACCGACTACGCCGATTTTGGCCAGCACGGCATCTTGCGCGGCGACGAACTGGTGGTGCGGCACGCGGAGGCGCATAGCACCGTCGCCGGCTTCCTGGAGGCGGGGCGGCGCTTCGACGTGACAGTGGTCCCGCTGTACTACGCCACGACGAATCCCTCCGGCATGATTACCAGAGCAGCGTTCGAGCGAATCGCTGATGAACTGGTGGCGGCGCTGCAAGCGAACGGGCCCTGGGACGGTGTCCTCCTGGCGCTCCACGGCGCGGCCGTGGCGGAGGGGTATCCGGACGCCGATGGCGAGGTCGTCGCGCGCATTCGGGCCGCCGTTGGCCCGCACGTGCCGATCGGGCTGGCGCTGGACCTGCACGCCAACGTCACCGCCCGCATGGTCGACCAGGCGACGGTAACGGTGCTCTACCGCACCAATCCCCACCTCGATCCGCGGCTGCGCGCCTTGGAATGTGCGACGTTCGTCGTGCGTACGGTACGGGGCGAGATCCATCCCGTCCAGGCGCTGGAGACGCCGCCGCTCGTCATCAACATCGTCACGCAGGGGACGGACGAGGAGCCGATGCAGGGCCTGATGGCGGCGACGGAGGCCGTGATTGCTCGTCCAGGCATGTTGTCGGCCAGCATCGCCATGGGCTACCCCTACGCCGACGTTCCCGAGATGGGCGCCGCCTTCCTCGCGATCCACGATGGCGATCCGGCCGCAGCGCGCGCTGCGGCGCGGGAACTGGCGACGCTGGCCTGGCAACGGCTCACTGCGTTCGTCGCGCGGATCCCTGGCCCCACCGAGGCGTTGCAGCAAGCAATGCTGGCGCCGCGCGGCCCCATCGTGTTGCTGGATGTGGGGGACAATATCGGCGGCGGCACCGTGGGCGACTCGACGGTCCTGCTGGCGGAGGCCCGGCGTCTCGGCGTCCGCCGCTACTTGCAGACGCTGTACGATCCTGGTGCAGTCGCTGCTTGCGTCGGGGTCGGCGTCGGGACTGGTGTGACACTGCTGGTCGGCGGCAAAGATCCCGACACGCCCCAGCTGCCGGTCGAGGTAACGGGGCACGTTCGCCTGATCTCGGACGGCAGATTCGAAGACCCGACGCCGACGCACGGCGGCTGGCGCTTCTTTGACGCCGGGACGACAGTGGTGCTGCAGACGACGGAGGAGCAGACGCTCGTCCTCACCAGCCGGGTGATCGGCAACACCAGCATCCAGCAGATGGCGTCGCTCGGCATCCGGCCGGAGCGCTATCAGGTCGTGATCGCCAAGGGCGTGCTGTCACCCCGCCCTGCCTATGCGCCAATCGCCGCCCAGATGGTGCTCGTCAATACCCCCGGCATCACGACCGCCGATCTCAGCCGCTTCACCTACCACCAGCGGCGACGCTCGCTCTATCCCTTCGAAGCGGAGGCAGTATATGCGCCAGAGGCGACGGCTAAGGACTAAGGCGGTTTGGTTACTGAGCCTCCTGTGTCGCCGTACCGGGGAGCACGACCGCGATTGCCGCCCTGTTAGACTTTCAACCTCGTCACTTGTCGGCGCTGAGGCGAGTCTACTGGGCGATTCCGCGCCGGTGAAAGTTGGTGATTGCCATGCCCTTAGAT
Organism: Chloroflexota bacterium; assembly: GCA_051003235.1. Lineage (GTDB taxonomy): Bacteria > Chloroflexota > UBA4733 > UBA4733 > UBA4733 > UBA4733. The sequence goes on from JBPCLN010000167.1 coordinate 3,351, forward strand.
AGTATGCCGTGCGTGGCCTGTATCGTCACCGCCTACTATCCCCGCTCCCATGCCGACGTGATCGTGTCCAAACTACTCGCCGACTTCACGCACCCCGCACCGCGGAACCTTGACGGATTTGATTTTCACCAGCAGGTACGCGATCTCACGGAGGCGCCGTTGCCGACCGATGCTGAGGGCAACTTGCGCCGGCCGCGGCTGCGTGTCATCTCCCTCTATATTGACCAGGCGCCGGCCAACGATATCAGCCGGGAATGGGCGACGCGGGCCGGCGTGCCGATCTTCCCCACCGTCCGTGAAGCGCTGACCCTGGGCGGCGCGGACCTCGCCGTCGACGGCGTGCTCATCATCGGCGAGCATGGCGACTACCCGACCAACGCGCGCGGCCAGAAGGAGTACCCCCGCCGCCGCCTCTTTGAGGAAGTCGTCACCGTATTGCGGGAGAGTGGCCGTGCCGTGCCTATCTTCAACGACAAGCACCTCGGCTACGCCTGGGCCGACGCGAAATGGATGTACGACGCCGCCCGTTCCCTGGGTGCGCCGCTGGCGGCCGGCTCGTCCATCTCTACCACGCCGGTAGGTTGGCGGCAGCCGGCCCTGGCGCTGCCCCTGGGAGTGCAGCTAGTCGGGGCCTTGGCAGTAGGGTACGGTCCCGTCGAAGCCTATGGCTTCCACACCCTGGAGGTGCTCCAATGCATGGTGGAGCGACGCGCCGGCGGCGAGACTGGCGTGGCCGCGGTGCAGGCGCTCAGTGGGGAGGCCATGTGGGAGGCAGGCGCCGCCGGACAGTGGGATGCACAGTTGCTCAGCGCGGCGCTGGCGACCGAAGATCCGCCACCGGCGGCTGACCCGCGCCGTCTGGCGCCGCATCCCGTCGTCTTTCTGCTCGAGTACCGAGATGGCCTGCGTTCCGCCGTGTGTATGCTCGATGGCGCCGTCCGCAACTGGCTGTTCGCGGCCAGGCTGGCCGGCGCCGGCGAGTGGGGAGCCGACGTGGTGGCGACGCGCTTTCGCAGCCATAGTCAGGAGCCGTTCGGTCACTTCGCCTACCTGGTGGAGGAGATCCAGGATCTGGTGTCCTTCCGGCGCGCGCCGCATCCGGTGGAACGCACGCTTCTCACCACCGGCATCCTGGATCGCGTGATGGAGTCGCTATGGCAGGGCGGCATCCGGCTGGAGACGCCCGAGTTAGCCATCCACTACCGCCTGGACGCGGACGGGGAGTAACAGGGCGGCGGCTGCGCGGCGCAAGCCAACAGCCGCACCGCCGTAGCGGGCGCCCCTGGCGAAAGCCGAATGGGCAGCGTAGAATCCCCTGCGATAACGCAACTTGGATGGAGAAGGATGTATGGCCGTCGAAACGAAACTGACCCGGCTACGCACGGCGCCCTTTCCGGGCGTGAACGACCCAGCGGGGCGGACACTGGGCGACGAGGAGATCGCCTTGCTCACGGAGGTGATTCGCTCGGCGAAACTCAACCGAGGGGCGGGGAGCAAGGTCGCCGAGCTGGAACGCACTTTCGCTGCGCGCTACGGGCGACGCTTTTGTACCGCCTCCACCTCCGGCACCGCCGCCGTCCATGTCGCCCTGGGGGCGCTGGAACTGGAGCCGGGCGATGAAGTGATCACGGTGCCGATCACCGATATGGGTACCGTCATCCCGATCCTGCTCCAGAATTGCGTGCCGGTCTTTGCCGATGTTGACCCGTACACGCTTTGCATGGACCCGGCGGATCTGGAACGGCGGATCACGCCGCGTACCCGCGTCGTCATCGCCGTTCATCTGGCCGGCAACGCCTGCGATATGGACCCGATCATGGCCATCGCCCGCCGGCATTCCCTGACCGTGATCGAAGACTGCGCCCAGGCCTACCTGACGGAGTACAAAGGCCATCTGGTCGGCACGATCGGCGACATTGGCTGCTTTAGCTTGCAACAGAGTAAGCACATTACCTGCGGCGACGGCGGCCTGACGATCACCAATGACGAGCGCCTGGGCGATCGCATGGCCCTCTTCGCCAACAAGGGCTGGCCGAACTACGGGCAGAGTGGACGTGATTACGTCATATTCGGCGTCAATTACCGCATGACGGAGTTGCAGGCGGCGGTGGCGCTGGCGCAACTGCCCAAGCTGGAAGGGGTAGTGGCGCGGCGCGGGGCCGCCGCCGAGGCGATCACGGCCGCTATCGCCGGCATTGCAGGCCTTTTGCCGCCACAGGCGCCGCCGGCGGGGCGGCATAGCTACTGGTTCTACCCTCTGCTCACCAAGCCGGAGCAACTCGGTTGGTCCACCGCCGAATTCGCCCGCCGCCTGCGGGAGCTCGGCATCCCCGCCGGCCACGGCTATATCGGCAAGCCGATCTTTCTGTATGATCTGCTGCGCAACAAGCAAGTGTATGGCCACAGCCATTATCCGTGGGATGCGCCGGACCGGGAAGGTCTGCCGGAAGTGCGGTACGAGCCGGGGGTCTGCCCCCAGACAGAAGATGCGCTGGCGCGGCTGGTGGTGATCCCCTGCAACGAAGGGTTCACGGCGCAGGACGCCCAGGACATTGGCGAGGCGATCCGCCAGGCGGCGAGTCGTTGATCCGTGACGATAGTTGAACACGGCCGCGACAGGCGGTCCGTATCTCGTAGCCAAGAACAGGAGCACGGCATGCCTTCATTTATGTCCCCTGGTACGCACGGTGGTGCGCGATGGTCGCGTCGACAACTCCTCGGCCATTTGCCGGCGCTGAGTAGCCTGGCAGCCCTTGGTCTGCTCAGCGCGTGCGGCGGTGGCGCCACGGTGGCTCAGTCCGCATCAGCGACATTGGGAAGCGCCGCTGCTACCCAGACGTCAACGGTGGCGGCGGGAAGTACCACGGCCGCTGGCAGCAGCACGGTGACCGCCACGGCAGCAACGACGCTGACAACGTCGGCCCCGGCCGCGGCCACCACTACCGAGTCCAGCGCAATATCGACATCGGCAAGCACGGCGGCGACGGCCGTCCGAAAGGGGGCGACGGCCATCCAGTACTGGACCTGGGATCAAATCGCCCTGCAGACTGAGAACAAGAGCTTCCTGCCCCAGTTCCGCCAGCAGCATCCCGATATTGAGGTCCAGGCGACCTATGTTGCCTGGAACACGAACGGCTACTTCGACAAGCTGCAGACGATGGGCGCCTCGGCCGATGCACCGGATGTTTTTTGGCAGAGTGTCGCCTACACCTGGGATTTTGCCAATAACGGCCTGGCGCTGGACCTGCAACCGCTGATCAACCGCTCGCTCAAACTGGAAGACTACTTCCAGCCGGTGCTCTCCATCCTACGCTTCCCCAATCCATCGAGCGGCGACATGTACGCCTTCCCCTCCCGCTGGGTGGCGTCATTGCTCTATTACAACAAGGATCTTCTCCAAAAAGTGGGGGTGGCGCCGCCCGACGAGACCTGGGACTACCAGAAGATGATCGATGCGGCGACAAAACTCACCGTCCATGGCGCGGATCCGACGAGTTCACACTTCGGCATGTCCGCCCGCGTCGATAACTCCATCCTGGATTCCTGGATCAAAGCCTATGGTGGGCAGGTGCTCAACGACGACTTTTCGAAGTGCATGCTGGATCAGCCCAACGCCACCAGTACCGTCCAACTGGTTGCCGACCAGTGCGTCAAGAACGCCATCGCGCCAAAGCCGGGGGAAAAGCTCGGCACAGTGGCGCCGACGTTCCAGGACGGCACCATCGCCATGACCATTGATGGCAGTTACACCATCGACACGTATCGGCAGAAAGCGAAGTTCGATTGGGACGTCACCCTGGTGCCCAAAGGGCCGGTGAGTCGCTCCGTGTATGGCGGGCCGGATAGCGTGGCGATCAGCAAGGGCAGCCGGAATCCCGACGCCGCCTGGACCTTCGTACAGGCCTACTGCGGTCCTGGCCGGCCCGTGGAGAGCTATGCCGGCGGTTCGGTACCGGTGTACAAGCCAACCGCCCAGCAGCCCGCCTGGTTGGAACAGGGGAAGGCTCCGGCGCATAAGCAGGTGTTACTGGACAGTGCGCAGTACCTTCAAGGAGCCGACTTCAGTTCCCACTGGTCGGAGTGGCGGGCCGCCTTGAGCGCCGAACTCAATCCAGCCTTGACGGGCCAGAAGACCGCCCAGGACGCCTGCCGGAGCGCCACCGACCGCATCAACGCCATCCTGGCCCAGGTCAAGATCAACAAGCAAGTCCATCCCAACCTATGACCCACCCAGATGTCGGATCGCTCCGTTGTGGTCTCGCCCGGCGGGACATTTCGCCGCCCGTTGGGATCGACCTTTCCGGCTTCCTGGCGCGGACCGGACCCTGTCTTGGTGTGCACGACCCGCTGACGGCAACGGCATTGGTGGCATCCGATGGCGCCATGCGGGTGGCGCTTGTCTCCTGCGACTTGATTGGCCTGGGCGCCGCGTTCGTCCGGCGGGTACGCGCGGCAGTGGAAACCCAGACCGGCATCGCCGCCGCCCACCAGATGTATGCGTGCACGCACACGCATGGCGGCCCGGAGACCGGCGTGATCACCCACACCGGGGCGGCCGATCCGGCCTATCTGCTTGGCTTGGAGCAGACGCTCGTCGACCTCGTCGGGGAGGCGGCAGCGGCCGTGCAACCGGCCAGCATCGGCTGGCAACGGGGCCAATGCGGCGTCGCCATCAATCGTCGGGCGCCGGAAGGCACGACCGGGCCGGTGGATCGTGACCTGATCGTCGCCGTGATTCAGGACGCTGCCGGACGGGCGATCGGGACCCTGGTGCACTACTCATGCCATCCGGTGGCGGCCGGCGCCGAGAACCGCCTGGCCACGGCGGACTGGTGCGGTATCAGCCGCAGCCTGCTGGAAGCGGCGGGCAGCGGTCCGGTCCTCATGATTAATGGAGCAGCGGGGGATGTCAATCCGCGCATGGCGGGTCGCGGCTTTCCGGCCGTGGAGGCGGCGGGGGAGGAGATCGGCGCCGCGGCGCTGGCATTATGGCGTCAGGCCACAGCCGCCAAGGGCAGTGGTACCGCCGTGGCGGCGCAGCAAGCGTTCGTTCCAGTTGCCTTCCAACCCCTGGCGGGGCGGGAGGAACTGGTCGCCCTCTGGCGGCAGTGGACGCGCATCGAGCGCAGTGAAGCGCCGGAGAGCGTGGCCTACCGCGGGGGGTCGGTGACGCACCGGGAGCATAGCCGCCGGCTGGCCCGCCTCCACTGGGGCTCCGACCCGCTACCGTCCCTGGTCGCCGAAGTACAGGCAATGCGGATTGGACCGGTCATCGTGGCGGCCTTACCCGGTGAGTTCTTCGCCAACTTCGGCCGGCAGGTGAAGGCGGCGGCACCGGACCAGCCGGTGCTGGTGGCGGGTTGGACCAACGACAATCTGGGCTACTTTCCGACCCGCGACGCCTACCCCCAGGGTGGCTACGAAGTCGAGGTTGCCTATCGCTATTACGGGTATCCCGCCGCCTGGTCTCCCCAGTCCGGCGAAGCGGTGACGGAACAGGCCGCGGCATTGGTGCGCCAGGTGAAAGGAGTTGATGCATGGCAGTGATACAAGAAGCTCTCGCTCTGGAAGGGGGCACGGCGGTACACAGTGGGGGATGGCCGCGGTGGCCGGTGTGGGATGAACGGGAAGAGCGCGCGCTGCTGGAGGTGCTCCGTTCCGGCACCTGGGGCATGGTCCACGGCAGCAAGGTCACGGAATTCGAGACGGCGTGGGGTCGGTTCCAGCAGGCGGAGCACTGCGTGGCGGTGGTGAACGGCACGTCGGCGCTGGAAGTGGCACTGCGGGCGCTGGAAATTGCGCCCGGTGACGAAGTGATCGTGCCTCCCTATACCTTCATCGCCACGGCGGCCGCGGCGTTGCTGGCCGGCGCCTTACCCATTTTTGCCGATATCGATCCGGATACGTACGAGCTTGATCCTATGGCGGTGGAAGCGGCCATCACGCCGCGAACGCGCGCCATCGTTCCCGTTCATGTCGCCGGCTGCCCCCCGGATATGGACGCGATGCTGGACGTGGCGCGGCGGCACGGTCTGCGGGTGGTGGAGGATGCCGCGCAGGCGCATGGGGCGGAGTGGCGAGGGCGGCGCGTCGGCGCGCTGGGCGATCTGGGCACCTTCAGCTTTCAAGCCAGCAAGAATCTCAACGCCGGCGAGGGGGGGGCAATAGTCACTAACGACGAAGCGCTGTTCCGGCGGGTCTGGTCGCTCCACAACGTGGGGCGTACGCTCGGCGAGGATTGGCGCACGAGCGGCTGGTACCAGCACGATATCCTTGGCTTTAACTACCGGCTGACGGAGTTTCAAGGGGCGCTGCTGCTGGCCCAGATGACGCGGCTGGAAGAACAGTTCGCCCGCCGCGAACAGGCGGCGCAGTTCCTGGATCGGGCGCTGGCGGCCATCCCCGGCATCCGTCCCCAGGCGCGCGATCCCCGCGTCACCGCCCACGCCCACCATCTTTATATGCTCCGTTACGACCCGACAGCGTTCGGCGGTCATCCCCGCGCCGAGTTCCTGGCGGCGCTACGGGCGGAAGGGGTGCCGGGCAGTGCCGGATACACCGAACTATTGCACCGGAGCCCCGCCGTGGTCAATGCCGTTCAGTCACTCGGTGCTCGCCTGGGCCGGCAGGACGACCGAGGGCAGCATCCCTTACCGGTGGCGGAGCGAGCCGGCGCGACAGAGGGAGTCTGGCTGCCGCAAACGGTGCTGCTGGCCGACCCGAAGCAGGTACAACACATTCCCGAAGCGATCGCCAAGATCCAGCGCGCCTGGCGGTAAGCGCTGCGCATGGACTGAAAGGGCTGGGCGGCGGCCCTCAGCGGGGCACTGTCGTCCAGCCGCGGCCTTCGCGGATGGCGTCGATGATGATCTGGTCGCGCCAGCCGTCGCGCAATGTGCGATAGGGTCGGTGCGGCTCGCCACGAATGTCGGCCACAAAGTCCCGTACGAGCGCGCACCACTTGTTTTGCTCGTCATCGCCAACGCTCGGCACATCATCCAGGAGGCGCTGGGGGACCGGTAGGGGTTCCTCACGGTCGTTGCGAATGACCGAGACGGTGTAGGAGAAACGCCCGCCTACCCGCCGGGCCAGGAGCGTCCCATCGTCGGCGTACAACCGCCAGCCGTCGATGTCGCCCGGCGCCGGGATGCCGGAGCCGACGCTCAGCGTCACCGGGACCGGGCCCTCCGGCCCGGCGAATTCCAGCAGTGCGGCGACGCTCTGCTCCATTTCCGCCGAGCGGTGTTCCAGCCGCTCGGCCAGTTCCGGCGTCAGCGTGCGCGCGACCTCCCGCAGCCGGCGGATGTCGTGGAGGTCGGGGAGCACCGGCAACTCGCGCTGGATGGTGGCGATGCGACCCATGGCGCGCCGCGGTGCACCGCCGATGATCGTAGATAGGATGGCCAGGTCGTGAGGGAAGCCGTTGTTCAGGCGGCCACCGCCGGAGCGCCAGTCCGCCATCCAGGACCAGGGTGCCAATCCGGGCGGACCGGGACGGCCACCGTGAAAGGTACCAACGATCTCCCGCAGCGCCCCGGCGGCGCGCTCGCGCACCAGCTCCGCCAGCCAGGCAATCTCGGCTCCGTAGCACTGGGTAGCGGCGTAGGCGTGCTTGACGCCCGCTTCCTGGACGAGCCGGTAGGTGTCCGCCGCCTCCGTCGCATCCAGCGCCAGGGGCTTCTCGCAGAGAATATGGCAGCCATGGGCGGCGGCCACTTCCAGGATCGCGCGCCGCAGGATGGCCGGCGTGGCCAGGGTCACGATATCCGGCTGGAGCCGCTCGATCGTGGCGCGCCAGTCCGTGGAAGCTTCGACCACGCCCAGTTGATCGGCCACGGAACGCACGACCGCCGGCTGGCGCCCGCAGATAGCGACGACTTCGACGTTACACCATTGCAGCGCCCTGGTGTGGCCCTCACCTGCCCAGCCGGCGCCGACGACGACGGCACGCAACGGTCCAGTCACCGCCCCCCCTTTTGTCACATTGCCCTGTCCGCTGGACTGGGACAGAGCATAGCAGGCACGGGCCGGTCGACACAGCGCGTCCGTGTTCGCCGGGCTACCGGCCGGCGGTGCAGGCAGGTACACTGCCGGCATCGGGATGGCCGGCGGGCGGAGGCCACGGAGCTGTGGACCGAGCACTCTAAGGGCGTCGCCCTCAATTGGGCGCAGCTCGACGCCAATCGCCATCCGATAGGAGCGCCGACGCGGAACCAGGTCGGCGCTTGAGCGGGCGCTCACTGGGTAACGGGCGCCTGCGCAGGCAGGGGAGGGGACGTGAGTCACGTCGGGGGGCCGGATGTCGGCGTCTTCCTGGGCTTGCTCGTTGCGGTGGCGGTCGTCGCGGCATTCGTGCGTTTCGTCCGTATTCCGTACACTGTGGCGCTCGTCCTGGCCGGCCTTGCCCTGGCGGTCACCCCCAACGTGTCGGGCATCGCGCTCACACCGGGGATCATTCTGACCGTCTTCTTGCCGGTGCTGCTTTTCCACGGCGCCTACAATCTCGACGTTGCCGAGCTTCGCGCGAATTTCACCGCCATCGCGCTGCTGGCGGTACCCGGGGTGGTAGCGACGGCCGGTCTGGTCGGCGCAATGCTGCATTTTGCCGGTAGCCTCCCCTGGTCGGTCGCGGTGCTCTTCGGCACGATCGTCGCCGCCACCGATCCAGTGGCTGTGCTCGCCGTCTTCGGTGAACTCGGGGCGCCGCGCCGCCTGACGACCATCGTCACGGCGGAGAGCCTCTTCAACGACGGTACGGCCCTCGTGTTTTTCGCCACGGCGCTTGGCATCGCCACCGCGCACGCGGTGGACGTCGCGGCGACGGCGGAACAGTTTGTTGTTGCCGTGATCGGGGCGCTGGCCCTGGGCGCAGTGGTGGCCCTGGTCGGGGGGCGGGTATTACGGCGGATCGACGACGCCTTGCTGGAGACGACGGTGACGCTGATTATGGCCTATGGCGGCTACCTCCTGGCCGAGCGTCTGGGCAGCTCCGGTCCTTTGGAAACGGTGGCTGCCGGCCTGTTTCTGGGGGCGCAGGGCGAGCGGGTGATGTCGCCCACGACGCGCATGCAGGCACGGGCGACCTGGGAGTTCCTGGACTTCCTGGCGAACTCTCTCTTGTTTTTGCTGGTCGGCCTGGCGCTGCGCTCCGTTAGCGCGTTGGCGGTGACGCGCCAGGGAGTGACGCTGTGGTGGCTGCTCATGGTGGCCATTGTCGCAGTGATCGTCGCCCGCGCCCTGGCGGTTGGCAGCGTCCAACTGCTGCAGACGTTGCGGCGGCGGCCGCTCCCCCGCGGCTGGCCGCTGGTAGTCTCCTGGGCAGGACTACGCGGTGGCGTCTCGCTGGCGGCGGCCCTCAGCGTCCCGCTCGCGCTGCCTCAGCGAGACCTGCTGCTTACTCTTACGTTTGGCGTGGTGCTCTTCACCCTCCTCGGCCAAGGGCTGACCATCCGGCCGCTGCTGGACCGGCTGGGAATCGCGGCGCCGCAGGGGAAGGGGCGCACGGTGGAACTGGCCCAGGGGCGGCTTCTGCTGACGGAAGCGGCCATGGCCGAACTGGACATGCTCCGGCGCGCCGGGGCGGCGGTAGGAGAGCCGACCGATGGGCTGGCGGAATTCTACGCGAAGCAGCGACGAGAGCTGCGCGCCGAGCTCGGCGCACTGTACCGGACGGAGCCGGCACTCGCCCGCGCACAGGAGCGGCAGGCCCGGCGCCGGTTGCTGATCGTCCAGCGGGAGGCGGCGCACGATGCCTACACCGACGGCCAGGTCTCAGCGGAAACACTCCGCACGCTGATTGCGGCGATCGACCGGGAACTGGTGACACTCGAGGCCGAGGAGGACACCAAAGGCTGAGTGGCAGGCACGGGCTGCTCGACGAAAACACACAATTGCGCTATTCTGTATTCTCTACATTGCGAAGGGCGGGGAAGGCGGCAACGGATGACAGACCGAGCGCCCATGACCAAGATCGTTCGGCCGCTGCGCAGTGGCCAGGTCACCATCCCCGCCGAGTTTCGCAAGCAGCTGGGAATCACCGAGCACAGCTTCCTTCAACTCACTCTGGCGGAGGGGGAACTGCGCCTGCGCCCGGTGCGCGTCCAGGAGGCGCAACCCAGTTCCGCCTGGCTCGAGGACTTGTACCGGCGGTTCGCCCCCGTTCGGGAGGAGGCCCGCCAGTCGAGCGAACAGGAGATCGACGAGGCGATCGCCGCCGCCGTGCGCGCCGTGCGCGAGCGCCATGCTTAGGGTCGTCTTCGACACCGTAGTGTTTGTCCGCTGCCTCATCACCCCCCACGGCTTATGGAGGAGGCTCGTGTTCGGGCGCAGCCAGGACTACCAGCTCGTCCTCTCCCCGCCAGTAGTCGAAGAGATCCTGGAGGTGCTCACCCGTCCGGAACTGGCCGCCAAGTTCCGCAGCCTCGCCGGACTGGACATACGGGCAGTGGTGGACCTCCTCGCTCAGGCCGAGATCGTTGATTTCGCCGCTCTTCCTTCGATCGCACGGGACCCCAAAGACGACAAGTTCCTGGCCACCGCCTTTGCCGCGGCGGCGGACTATCTGGTGACCGAGGACCAGGACTTGCTCGTGCTCAAGGAGTACGGAGGCGCCAAGATCGTCACCGCGGCGGCCTTCCTGCAGATCCTTGATCGGCGTGGCGACGCATAGTCGGGGAGAATTGCTTGTCCTATCCCTTGATGCCGCTCATCACGATGCCGCGCACGAAGTAGCGCTGGGCGGAGAAGAAGAGCAGCACTGCCGGAACGACCGCCAGCAGCGCGGCCGCCATCAGCAAGTGGTCGCGCGGCTGAGAGGCGTCGGCCGGTTGCTGCTGAAAGTAGCGCAGGCCGACGGAGAGCGGGAACTTCGAGTTGGTATTGAGATAAATCAAGGGATGCAGGAAGTCGTTCCAGGTGCCGAGGAAGGAGAAGATGCCGACGGTCGCGAGGGCGGGGCGGGACAGCGGCAGGACGATGCGATAGAAGATCTGGAAGGAGTTGGCGCCGTCCAGCACGGCCGCCTCATCCAGTTCGCGCGGGATGCTCAGGAAGAACTGGCGTAGCAAGAACACGTTGAAGGCCCCGCCGCCGAACCAGGACGGCAGGATCAGCGGCCACCAGGTATCGATCAACGTCCGGTGGATCAGCAGACGGGGGACGTTGTTGAACATGAGGAACTTCGGGATCAGGGTGATCTCGTCCGGCAGGACCAGGGTGCTCAAGAGGACCAGGAAGAAAAAGTTCCGCCCGGACCAGCGAAAGCGAGCAAAGCCGTAGGCGGACACGGCCGAGGTCGTCATTGCACCGAGCAGCACCAGGGCGGCGATGACCACCGTGTTGCGGTAGAACAGCGCAAAGGGGACTCCAGGGATGGTGAAGACACTGACGTAGTTCTGCCACTGCGGCACTTTCGGCAGGAGTGTCGGCGGGAAGGCGTGGATTTCGGCGACGGTCTTGAGCGAACTGGCGATGGTGAAAAGGAAGGGGCCCATGAAGACACCAGCGCCGAGGATGGCCAGCAGGTACAGCAGCAAGCGTCCCGCCAGGGGGCGCGACCCATTGCGGCGGCGGACGCCGGCCAGGCTGGGAGCCGGCGCCACGCGCACGGTGGTTGCCATTTAGCGCGTCTCACCTTCGTAGTAGACCCAGTGGCGGGAGAGCCGGACGTTGATGGTCGTGAAGAAGATCACGATCACGAAGAAGATCCAGGCAAGCGCCGAAGCGTAGCCCATGTCGAAGTTCTGAAAGGCGGTCTGGTAGAGGTGGAGGATATAGAACCAGGTCGCGTAGTGGGGGCCGCCGTTCGTGGCCACGAAGGCGGTGGCGAAGGTGCGCAACGCGCCGATAATGCCGATCACCAGATTGAAGAAGATCGTCGGCGTGATCATCGGCAGAGTGACGTTGTAGAAGCGCCGCAGCACGCCGGCGCCATCCATAGCCGCCGCCTCGAGCAGTTCCGCCGGCACGCCTTGCAGGCCGGCCAGGAAGATGATCATGGTGCCACCGCCGATGGCGCCCCAGAGGGTCATGATCATGAGGCTGGGCATCGCCAGGTGCTGGTCGCTGAACCAGAGTGGCGGATTAGCCACACCGGCCAGGCTGAGCAGGTAGTTAATCGGGCCGAAATTGGGCTGGAACAGCCATTGCCAGAGGAGCGCCGACGCCACCGCCGGCGTGAGCGAGGGCAGAAAGAAGAGCGTCCGAAATATATGCGTGCCGCGTAGGCGCTGGTTGAGCAGGAGGGCGGCCAGCAAGGAGCCGGTCAGGCTCAACGGCACCATCACCACGGCCCAAGTAAAGGTGCGGATCAGCGACGGCCAGAATAAGGAGTCCGCTCCGCTCAAGGCGTGGCGGAAGTTGGCGAGGCCAATCCAGATCGGCGCACTGGCGATGTTGTACTTCGTGAGCGACAGGTAAAGGGAATAGACCATCGGGCCAAAGGTCCAGAGGAAGAAGCCCACGATCCAGGGGGACGACCAGAGCCAGCCGGCGATGTTCTCGTTGCGGGCCCGACGCGACGTGCGCCGAGTCCGCGTGATGGCCGGCCGGGTGATGGCGCGCTCTGCCACGGCTCAGGCCTTCGGCTTGTCGAGGATCTCCTGGAGCTTGGAGATCGCGTCCTTCATCCCCGCGTCCAGCGTCGCCTGACCGGTCCAGATCGGTCCAAACACCTGATCTACTGCCGCATTGAATTCCGGCCAGCGGTGGTTGCCGGGCTCCGGCCAGGGTTGGGCGTTCGTGTATTGCGGCACGAACACCGAGGGGGCCTTGAGCTTGGACTGGATCTCCGGGTTATCGAGGACGGCGTGGCGCGGCGCCGGGCGTCCGCCGCCACCGGTGACAATCTCGACCTGGCTGACCGGGTCGAGTAGCCATTTCATGTAGGTCCACGTCGCGTCCGGTTCCTTGGTGATCGACGACATGGCGATGCCGTTGATCGTCAACTGGGTGCCGACGACGTTCCCGGGTCCCTTCGGCATCGGCACGAAGTCCCACTTGAACTTCCCCTTTATCGCCGCCTCACCCGGCACGAACTGGCTGCCCCACCAACCCTGCTCCATGGCAATCTGCCCATTGGCGAACAGCTCGTCCGTGTTGAGGCCGCTACCGAAGACAATCGAGGTATCCTTCCACATTTTCTGCAGCCAGGTGATCGCGTCCTTCGCTTGCGGTGCGTCGATGGTGAGCTTCTGACCAGCCTGATCGTAGAATTCGCCGCCGTAGGAGCGGATGATGTTATTCATGCCGATCTGGCCGCCTGCCGGGATGAAGCCGAACTGGGTGCG
>JBPCLN010000168.1:0-5744 GCA_051003235.1 Chloroflexota bacterium
CGGCGCTTCGGACTCGCCCGTCTGCTGGTCCGCCATCGCCCCTTGGTCCGCCATCGCCCGGCCCCCGTCACCCCTGCATCGCCCAGACGCTACTATCGCCTATCAGGCAAAGCTTCACAAGCTCTGAGGCGAAGAGCGGCACGTCAGTCTGAGCAGAGGACTGATGCTGCACCAGCATTTGATTACGCGTCCTCCTCCAAATGGATCGCCACCAACCGCTGATACTTCAGCGTCGGGCGCGGCGTGCCGTGCGGATGGTGTTGATCGCTGACCTTGGCGCGGCGGTAGGCGTAGAAGGCGTCGTAGACCGGCGCCGTGAGCCGCAGCTTCTCGTCGTCATCGGGCGTCGAGAGCTGGAAGCCCCGGATGAGGGCGTCCAGCCCGGCCGCTTCCGGCCGGCGCGTCCGGCTGGGCGAGACATCGGCATCGCCGATGATTCGCCCCAGTTAAACGAGGCCCGGGTCGTCTTCCAGGTGGTGACGCGCCAGCATCACCTGGAACGTGCAGTGGCCGTCGGCGTGGCTGTACTCGCCGCCGCGCATATCGAAGGTGTGGCCCTCCAGGGTTGCAAGGTCGGTGACAGACGAGACGAACACGAACTCGGCATCGGGATCGATGAACTTGCAGATCAGCCAGGGGCAGGCGGTACGGTCGACATGCAGATTGCGGCGAGTGATCCACTTCACGGAGCAATCTCCGCGTGATTGGACGCGGCCTCCAGGAACACGCCGAGGGCCTCTTCACCCCGCGTGAGTAACGCCGCCACCCGACCCGCTTCGTCGGCGCCGAAGTAGTCGCGGGCCCGGACCTGGCCGAACCAGCGGCGGATCTTGCCCAGGTCGGTCTCCAACTCCTCCACCTCGGCGTTGCTGAAGTCGCGATGCTCCGTTTCCCGCTGGATGTGCGCCAGAAACCCTTCCGCCGCCTGGGCCACCTCCGCGTACTCCCGCGCCCGCGCGGTCCCAAACTGTTCGATGAGCGCCGTCGCCGTGCGCCCATCAATCTGCGCCCCGGTCACGAGGGTCGCCTGCCCGTCGAACTCTGCGATCTTGGCGACGATTGCGCGCAGCGCCGCCACCGTCACTTCCCGTTCCGGCAGCGCACAAACCCCGTCGCGCAGGTACAGCGCGCCGGCCTTATTCAACTCGCGCCAGACGAAGGCGCGCTTGCGGGACGGCTCCGCCGGCAGCGTGTAGATGACCAGGAGCCAGGTCATGGTCAGCCTCATTATTTAACTGCCGTTAGACCGTCAGCATACCAGTGTGGGGGTCCGCCATAATAGAAATACCGAGCCAGGACCATCCTCGTGCTGCGCATCAGCGGAGGAGCGGCCCTCGGCCCAATCGCCGTCCCCTTCCCGCGCGCCAGGCCAAGCCTCCGGCCACGACAATGTCAGGTGGCGCGCGGCCGCCGTCGTCGGGGCTGGTACTGATCGAGCGGACCAGGCATCGCCGCTTCCGCCTCCTCCTCCAGCCGCCGCTCGTTGCGCTTCAAGAAAACGACGGCGGCGATGATGGCGAACACCGCTACTACGGCCAGCGCCTTACCCACGGTCCCGGTGAACCGGTGAACCTGATCGCCGAGCACGTAGGCGCCGTAGCCGTACAGCGTGGCCCAGAGGATGCCGCCGGCGGCGTTGTAGGCCAGGAAGTGGGACCAGGGCATGCGGTTGACGCCCGCCAGAAAGGCGGCCCAGGCGCGCAGCACGGCCACGAAGCGGCCGAAGAAGACGACCTTGCCGCCGTGCCGGCGAAAGAGGTACTGCCCCAGCTTCAACTTGCCCTCGTCCAGGTGGACGGCGTGCCCGTAGCGGCGTAGCAGGCGGTAGCCGCCTTCCCGACCCACCCAGAAGCCCAGGTTGTCACCTAGGATCGCGCCGGCCGCTGCCGCCACAATGATGAAAAGGATCTGCAGGTGGTGGGTGGTGCCGGCGTAGACTGCCGCCGCGAGCAGCATGGTCTCGCCGGGGACCGGAATGCCGGAACTCTCGATCGCCACGAAGACCAGCACGGCCCAGTAGCCGTAGGTGGCGAGGAAGCGCATGAGATCCTGGCTCGCGAGGTGCATGGCCGTTAGTCCTCCTCGTCGTCTTCGTCGATCTGGCCGGCGGCTTCCTCCGCCTCCGGCGCCAGCGGTGGCTGGGCATGGGCCCCACGGCTAGACTCCATGTTCGGCAAGAGGCACACTCCGTGCTGCAGCGAGAGGGCGCCGAGCCGCTTGGATTCCCGCCAGATAGCCGAGCGGGCCGACGACGGCTGCGACGGCAAGTGGTCGATCAAGAGCAGCCAGCGCCTAACGTGGCGTTCGCTAGAGGACGGCAGCGCTTCGGTGCTCGCCGACTGGTTCCTGGGAGACGCTTGCAACATATGTTGCATGATACGGTGTCAGGCATGGGCGCCGCTGGTGAACGCACGACGTGCCCATCGACGGCTGGCTTGCCGACGGAAGCGATGCCGTGGCTGCAGGCAAACGAGTTGCTGATCGTGATGGACAACCGCCAGCCGGGGCGGGCCAAGCGCTGGCGCTGGACGCTGCCGCCGCCCTGCCGGAGGGAATCCTGGCGGCGGTCGTGGGCGTGTTGGAAGCGCTCGCCGATCCCACTCGCGCCCGCATCCTCTACGCCCTCACTGGCCGCCCGCTCTGCGTGCGAGACCTGGCGCTCCTGGTCGCCCTCTCGGAATCGGCCGTGTCCCACCAACTCCGCTTCCTCCGCGACCGGCGGCTGGTGAAGCCTCGGCGAGAGGGCACCGTGATGTATTACGCCCTGGACGATCATCACGTCGCGGCGCTCTTCCGCGAGGCGGAGTCCCACGCCGACCACGTCCGACGAGGCCTGCCGGATCATCCCCACTTCTAGCGGAAGGACAGCGAGGGTCTGGGCGAGGTGCCCCGCGCGCTGAATCGGTGGTCGCGCCCCTGAGGAACTGCGCAGGTAGGCAGGGAGGAGAGGGAAATGGCACCATCCATCCAGGCAATGTGCGCGACGTGCGTGCGTGGTACGCAAGCCTTCACCGGCCGCTATCGGGAGTTCCTGCTCGCTCCCGGTACTCTCTTTACGTTCGCCAGTCTCCTCTTGCTGATCGCGGCGGCCATTCAGCAGCCAAGGGGATTGAACGAGGTCGCCCACGCCGGGACGCACCTCTACCTGGCGGCGGCGCTGGTTGGTTCGGCCTACATCTGGTGGTCCGCCATCCAGGGCATCCGCGAGCGAGATTCCACCGCCGACATGCCCGTCTCTCTCGCCACCGCCGCCTCCATCGCCATCGGCCAGTACTCGGCAGCGGCGGTGGTCGCCGTGTTCCTGCTCCTGGGCGGCATGCTGGAGGAGTTCGTCTCGGCGCGGGCGGGCAACGCTCTGGAGGCGCTCGCCAAGCTGTTGCCGGACCGGGTCACCATCCGGCGCGACGGGGTACTCCCGCTGGAACAGGTGCAGGCGGAGGCGCTGCCCCAGCAGAAGGTCGCAATCGTCCAACGTTTGCAGGCGGAGGGTCGCACGGTGGCCTACGTGGGGGATGGGGTCAACGACGGGCCGGCGCTCGCCACGGCCGATGTGGGCGTGGCGATGGGAAAGGGGGGCACCGACGTGGCGATCGAGACGGCGGAGATCGCCCGGCTCTCCGACGACCTCTCCAAGCTGCCGCACCTGCTGGGTCTCTCCCGCAAGGCCATGCGCGCCATCAAGCAGAACCTGGTGTTCTCGCTTGGCGTCCTGGCCATTGCGGTGGGGCTGGCCATCCCCGGCATCCTCCAGCCGGTCACCAGGGCGTTGCTGCACGAGCTGTCCTCGATCCCGGTGATCGCCAACTCCGCCCGGCTGATCGGCGCGAAGGATACGTAGCGAACCGGAAGGACAGCACCATCAACCTCAACCTACCGCTGCGGATTACAGGCCGGCGCGCCGTGTCGCGCGATTGCCTGGCGCTCCGCTTTGCGAAGCCGCGCGGGTTCACGTATGGCCCAGGGGACTGGCTGGATATCCGGTTTCCCACGCCGGAGTTTCCCGTTGGCCGGACCTATTCCTTCGCGTCCGCGCCGACGGAGCCGGACCTGCTCATTGCCTTCACCGTGCGGTACGTTCCGACCGCAACGGCAGGTCGGCTCACCAAACGGAAACGGCGGGCGATGCTCCCCGCTATGGCCGATGGGCAGCGCCGGAGCTATGTCGCCGGTCCGCCCGGTATGGTCGATGCCACCGAAACCCTCTTGCGCATACTTGGGGGCGCACCGGAAGCGATCAAGACAGACCGCTTCGATGGCTATTGACGCCGGCGCTGCGCCGCACGGGTGTGGCCGAAGCACCCAGGAGTCCAGCAGTGTCGCCGGGGAGCGGTATGCTGGTGGACTGAAGGCGGAGGAGGAATGACCAATGCCCGTCGTTGAGCCGCCGCGCGCTGGGTCCGTAATGGCCATCGCGGCCCACCCCGACGACATCGACAGCTGGTGCGCCGGGACCCTCGCCCGCGCCATCGACGCCGGGGCGGTGGTCCGCCTCCTGCTGGTGACATCGGGCGACAAGGGCTCCGCCGATTCGAACGCGAACGGAGTAGAGGTGGCTGCCCTCCGCGAGCGCGAAGCCACCGCAGCAGCAGAATGCCTGGGTATTGCCGAGGTCGCCTTCCTGCGCTATCCCGATGGTGACGTGGAGGATACACGCGCCTTGCGCGGCGATCTGGTCGCCTGGATCCGATGCTGGCAGCCCGCCGTGCTGTTCACCCACGACCCGGAGCATCCCTGGCCGCCCTTCCTGAGTCATCGCGATCATCGGGTGGTCGGGCGCGCCGCCCGCGACGCGGTGTATCCCCTAGCGCGGGATCGGCTCTCCTTCCCCGAGCACGCCCAGGCCGGGCTAGCGCCGCACGCCGTCCAGCAGGTGTGGCTCTTCGCTAGCGCCATCGCCGACCAGTACGTCGATATCGCCGCCGGCTTCGAGCGAAAGCTCACCGCGCGGCTGGCCCACGCAAGTCAGACGCGCGATGCGGTGGCGTTGCAGGTCGGCTGGCGACAACGAGCGGGCGTAATCGGCGCCCCCGCCGGACTGGCACTTGCCGAGGCCTTTACGGTGCTCCAACTGGACTAGAGAGCAGGCAGTGCGGGTATAGTGCAGCGTCAATAGGTCAGGAATTGGGGCGCGCGGAAAGTCGCCGCCGGCCAAACGTCAGCCGACACGAGGGAGTACCCACATGGGCCGCCGATTGTTCAACATGCTCCTGCTGCTGCTCCCCCTTATCGCCGGCGCGCCGCTCGCGCGGGCCCAGTCCTCGCCCCCCTGCCAGTTCGTCCTCGGTTTTGCGCTGCTCCACCGCCTCGCTCCGGCTGCCATTGGCGAATGTGTAGACGATCAGGCCGCCGCGGCAAACGGCGACGCCCTTCAACACACCGCCAACGGATTGCTCGTTTGGCGCAAGGCGGATAACTTCACGGCCTTCACCGATGGCGCCACCACCTGGGTCAATGGCCCCTTCAGTCTGGAGCAGCGGCGCAACCAGCAGCGCTTTAGCTGGGAGGCCAATATCGGCAACCTGCCGATCGTCCAGGATCCCATCGTGCGCACCAGTACTATCGGAACGTCGGTGCAAGGCCGGTCCATCACTGCGACCCGGATTGGGGGCGGGAAGTTGGCGCTCGCCTTCGTCGGTGACACGCATGGCGCACCGGAAAGCGCCACGGTAACACTGCTCCAGATGGCCATCAGCTACTATCAGACCCATCTTGATGCGGTGCCGGCTGGGGAGACGGTCTACTTC
>JBPCLN010000169.1:0-4739 GCA_051003235.1 Chloroflexota bacterium
ACCGCGAACCCAACTCGTGCCGACGGACTGGCGGCTCGGCCCCACCAGCCGGAGAACCGGGCAACCGGCGATGGGCGATACCCTCGGCGTCCAGGGAGTCCCTCCCCACTTCCTGCACCAGAGCCACTTTGCCGGCACTATCACACCTCAGTCGTCATCTCGACGGCGACACAGCCCGCCTTCGAGGTTATTCCTGCGTTTCGGGAGCTCAATGCGCGGGAGATCGTCGATAATCCAAGTGAGCTGTTCGGCGCGCTGCGCCGCGTCACCTACGACTGGCGAACGGAACTGCCGCTGGATTGGGCGGAAGTCGCCGCCTTGTTAGCAGAGCAGCCGCAGGGTCTGGCCATTCTGAATACCAAGCGTGATGCCCGGATGCTGCTTGATGCGCTGGCCGACCCGGACGCGTTGCACCTGTCCACATCCCTCTGCAGCGCGCATCGTCGGCGAGTAATCAACACGGTGCGAGAGCGACTGGCTGCCGGTGGGCGATGCCGCCTTGTCTCCACGCAGGTCGTGGAGGCTGGTGTGGATATAGACTTTCCGCTCGTGCTCCGGGCAATTGGCCCGCTGGACAGTATCATCCAAGCAGCCGGTCGTTGCAATCGTGAGGGTCTCCTGGATCGCGGCCACGTCATCGTGTTCGATCCGGCAGACGGCGGGGCGCCGCCGGGCGCTTACCAGATTGGAATCGGGATCACGCGCAAGCTAGCCGGAGAGGGACCGCTTGACCCAGACGACCCTGCGGTGGCGAGACGGTACTTCCAACTGTTGTATGAGACGCTCGATGCCGACCCAGCGCGCATCCAGGAACTTCGCCAGAAGTGGCAGTATCCCGATGTCGCGCGCGCGTTTCGGATGATCGATGATGAAAGCGATGCCGTCGTCGTCGAGTACGGTACCGAGCAGGAACAGGGCCGGGTGCGTGCGATGGTAGAAGAGCTTCGGGCAGGAACACCGAAAGCCCGAGCGTTGTTGCGCCACATCCAGCCGTACACCGTCGCAATGCGCAGACGGGAACTCGACCACTTCGGCCGGCAGGGCCTCGTCAGCAAAGTCATCGACGGTGTCTGGCAATGGCATGGCGAGTACGACGAGACTCAAGGTGTCACCGGAAGAGATCTGCCGATTGACCGTCTCGTGTTCTGATCATCGTACTTCCTTGCTGGACATCTGTTCAAGCGAGCGGCATGATGACAGGATAGTTGGACGCTCCACGGAGCGGAACAGCGCGGCGTCTTCGTGTTTAGGACGTGAACCCCGCGAGGATTGAAACAAACCACGTAGCGGAGTAGCACGAAAGGAAACGGAGTGGCATGAACGTGGAGTACCCACCGGTCGGCGTCAAAGTGTGGGGCGAATACGCCGCCTTCACTCGCCCGGAGATGAAGGTAGAGCGCGTCACCTATCCGGTCCCAACACCATCGGCCGCGCGGGGCATCCTGGAGGCCATTTGCTGGAAGCCGCAATTCACCTGGCGCGTCACTGAGATATGGGTATTACGTCCGATCCGGTACTTCTCCATCCTACGGAACGAGGTGAATAGCCGGGCGAGCGAGCGGTTGGCCCAGGCCTGGTCGAAGCAAGGCGGCGGGTACGTCGCCAGTCACGACCGGCCACAATGTCACACGCTCGCCCTGCGGGACGTGGCCTACGTCATTCAAGCACAGGTCGACGTAAAGCCCGATGTACCGGAAGATCCCGCCAAGTTCCGCGACCAGTTCCGGCGTCGCGTGGCGACGGGGCGGTGCTTCGCCACGCCGTACCTCGGTTGCCGGGAGTTTGCCGCGGCGTTTGCGACACCGGATGGTACAGAGCGCCCACTGGACATTAATGAGGAACTCGGCCCGATGCTGCTTGATCTTGATTACGCACAGGATGCAGAAAGCCGCTATCGTCCGCACTTTTTCTCGGCGCGCCTGGAGCGCGGCATCCTCCATGTTCCGGCGCGCGTCACGACAGGAAGGGACGACCATGCTGCTGCAACGGCTGGTTGAGTATGCCGGTCGGGAAGGCGTCGTCGACGACCGGCCGACGCTGTATAACAAAGCACCGATCCGCTACATCATTGAACTCACTCCTGACGGCCGCCCAGCCAGCCGGCGGCCCGTTGACACGGCGGACGCGACCAGCCCGGCGACACGGCGCGGCGAACCCCGCCTGGTTCCCCAGGTGACACGCGCGCAAGGCATCAAGCCGTTGCTTCTCGCCGACAATGCTGAATACACGCTACAGCTGGCGCGGGAGGCATCGAGGCCGGAGCGTGTGGCCGCTTGCCACCGTGCCTACCTGGAGCTACTGCAGCGCTGCGCTGAAGTGACGGGTGAGCCCGCGGTCCAGGCCGTGCAGCGGTTTCTTGCGCAGGACCCTGCCGGCCAGCTCGAGTTTGACACAAACTACGATCGCGGCGCGAGCGTCGTATTCCGTGTTGGCGACGTTTTCCCGGTGGACCTACCGAGCGTCCGGCAGTTCTGGGCCGACGAGAACGACCCCGCGCGGAAGTCTGCTCCCCACATGCAGTGCATCGTCTGCGGAAACGTCCGGCCCGTGCTTGAACGGTTGCAGGGGAAAATCAAGGGCGTCCCAGGAGGGCAGACCTCCGGCACCTCGATCATCTCGGCCAACAGCGGCGCCTTTGAGAGCTACGGCCTCCAGGCTTCGCTCGTCGCGCCCACGTGCGCCAGTTGCGGTGAAAAGTTCACCCGGGCCCTGAACGCCCTGCTCTCCGACCGGTCACATCGGCTCACCTTGGGCAATGCGGCGTTCATCTTTTGGACCCGGCAGGAGGTCAGTTTCGACTTTCTCACGTATATGACGACTCCCGACTCGGAGCAAGTTCGCGCAATGCTGGCGTCACTTCGCTCCGGCAAGGAGTCATTGGATGTTGACGCCACGGCCTTTTATGCCACGGTCTTATCCGGCAGCGGCGCTCGGGTGGTCGTTCGCGACTGGATTGACACAACTGTCGGAGAGGCGCAGCGCCACCTCCAAGATTGGTTCGGGGCGCAAGAGATCGTCACCCCGTATGGCGAACGTCCGCGCCCTTTGGGCCTGTTTCAGCTTGCGGGCGCCACGGTGCGCGACCCTAGCAAGGACCTGACGCCCGAGGTTCCGCGCTCGATGGTGCGGACGGCGCTTACCGGTGTGCCGCTCCCACAGGATTTACTCTTCCAGGCTGTGCGCCGAAACCGGGCGGAGGGCGGCGTGACGCATGGACGGGCCATGCTCACCAAGATGGTGCTGGTGTATAGCGGCAGGGTCGCGAGAGGAAGGGACATGGTTGGATTAGACGAGACGAATATCGATCCCGCTTACCGTTGCGGACGCTTGCTGGCAGTGCTGGAAGAGATCCAGCGGCGGGCGGTCCAAGGCGTCAAAGCCACGGTCGTCGATCGTTATTTCGGGACGGCGTCATCGGCGCCGGCCTCCGTTTTCGGGCGCCTCATGCGCGGCGCTCAACCGCACCTGTCGAAACTGGAGCGTGACCGACATGGAACCTATGTCGGATTACAGGCGCAGCTGGAAGACGTGCTCTCGGGCCTCACGACCTTCCCTCGCACGCTGACGCTTACCGAGCAAGGGCTCTTTTCCCTTGGGTACTACCACCAGCGTGCGCATAACCGGGCCCAGGCGCACGAGGCGATTGCACGCCGCAACGCCGCCGGCTTGGTCGGAACGACTATCGACCTTACTGTGAGCGACGCCCTGGATTTGGAAGATCGGGTAGAGGAGAACTGATATGGCAAGCGCACCGTACTCTGATGTCGGCCGTCGACAAGACTTCGTGCTCCTGTTCGACGTTACCGACGGGAATCCGAACGGCGATCCGGACGCCGGCAACTTACCCCGTGTCGATCCGGAAACCATGCAAGGTCTGGTGACCGACGTGGCCATCAAGCGAAAGATTCGCGACTGGGTCGACGCCTCCCGCGGCGATGAAGGCCGCTACAAGATTTACGTCCAGAGTGGTGAGGCGCTCAATACCGTCCACAAGCGGGCCTATGAGGCGAATCGGCTGACGTCAACCGGGGCGAAGCAGAACCGCGGCGACGTGGAAATTGCCCGGCAATGGATGTGCGACAACTATTTCGACATCCGGATGTTCGGCGCCGTCATGACGACGGGCATCAATTGTGGTCAGGTCCGTGGACCGTTGCAGCTCACCTTCGCGCGCTCCGTGGATGCCATTGTCCCGCTTGACCTTTCCATCACGCGTGTTGCCGTCACGAGAGAGGAGGATACCAAGGTAGTCGTCAATGAGGATAGCGCCTTGGGCACCGGTTCAAAGCAGACGGAGATGGGGCGGAAGACGCTCGTGCCGTACGGCTTGTACCGCGCCTCCGGCTTTTTCAATCCGCATTATGCGACGCAGACCGGCGTCATCGAGGAGGACCTGGCGCTGTTCTGGCAGGCTCTCCAGCAGATGTGGGATCTTGATCGCTCCGCATCGCGCGGGATGATGGCGTGTCGGGACCTCTATGTCTTTTCGCACGATAGCGCCCTCGGCAATGCGCCTGCGCATCGTCTGTTCGACCGAATCACGGCCCGGGCGTCGGTTCCGTTGCCGCGGCAGTTCCGTGATTATCAGGTAGAGATCAGTGGCGATGATCTACCCGGTGGTGTCGCCCTGACCCGCCTCGAAGGCTAACGGTGGATACGCTGGATGCGGATGGGCTTGTGGAGGACGCCGACGTAGCTATCTCGGCGCTGGAGCACTATAGCTACTGTCCCCGTCAGTG
>JBPCLN010000170.1:0-5953 GCA_051003235.1 Chloroflexota bacterium
CTGGCCAGCAGGTGGTCCTGACTGCCCTCAAGCTGCGCGAACTCGTCGTCATCCCCTCCCTCGCCGGACTCCTGCCCAGCCAGCCCTGAACTCATGCGCATTTTGCAACCAATCTCACTTGTAAGAAACTAAACGTTCTCGAATCAGGGTGCCGTTGGCTCGTGTGCGCTGTCCCATGATGTCGCCACGCCACCATGACGATCACCCGCTGCTCCGATCGCAGCCGGCACACCTTGGCGGCTGTGAATGAAACGTTCTAGCCCACCTGTTAGATTCACTGCGGGACAGCCCTTTCATTCACGGCATTAGCGATACCGTCCGGCCTGCATCTCGTAGAGCGCGGCATAGCGGCCGCCCAGGGCGATCAGTTCATCATGGCTGCCGGCTTCGGTGATCCGCCCGCCTTCCAGCACCAGGATGCGGTCGGCCATACGCACGGTGGAGAAACGGTGGCTGATTAGCAGCACCGTCCGTCCCTCGGCCAGTTCCCGGAAGCGCTGAAACAGCTCGTATTCGGCCTGAGCGTCCAGCGCCGCCGTTGGCTCATCGAGGATCACCAGGGCGGCGTCGCGCATGGCGGCGCGGGCCAGGGCGATCTTCTGCCACTCGCCACCGGAGAGGTCCACCCCGCCTTCGAAGGCGCGGGTCAATGGCGTGTCGAGCCCTTGGGGGAGCTTCTCCAGCACAGCAGCGGCGCCGGTGCGCTTGGCGACGGCGAGAATCCGCTCGCGGTCTTCGGCGTGGGGGGCGTCACCAACACCGATGTTGTGCTGGGCACTCAAGGCAAAGTGGGCGAAGTCCTGGAAGAGGACGGTGCTGCGTTGGCGGAGGGTGGTGAGATCGTACGCCGCCAAAGGGATGCCGTCCAAGAGCATCTCTCCCGCCGTCGGGTCATAGAGGCGGGTGAGCAGCTTGACGAGGGTGGTCTTGCCGGCGCCGTTCTCGCCCACTAGCGCCACCGTCTCGCCGGCACCGAGCCTGCAGGTGACGCCGCGCAACACCGGCGTCTCCTGGCCGGGATAGGTGAACTGCACATTGCGCAACTCCAGCCCCTGCTGAAGGCGGGGCGGCGGGAGCAGCCCGGTCCCCGCCGGCGCGACGGCGATGCTGGGGCGAGTACCGTCCAGGAAGGCGAACCAGCGCGCCATGAGCCGCAGAGCGATCCTGGTCGACGTTGCACCACCGCCCAAGCCGGCCAGGGTCTGCTGGAGACTGGCGGCCACGCCAAGGTAGAGGGCGAAGTCGCCGACGCTGAGGCGGTGGCTGCCCAGCCCGGCCGCCACCCCGGCATAGATCAGTGCCAGCCCCGCGCCGTAGCCGAGCACGACGCCGGCAGTGGCGAGAAGCCGGACCCGCCGCAGGTGGGCGGTTTCCAGGAGGGCGGCGTCGGCGAGCCGTCGCCAGCGCCGGTGGAACCAGGGACCGACGCCATAGACTAGCAGCTCTTTGGCGGCGTCGGCCGTCGTGACGACGTTGGCACAGTAGGCCATCATGCGCGCGGCTTCCGACCGACTATTGATCCCCTGAACCTGAGCCTCGTCCAACCGCTCCTGCACCACGACCTGGGGGATGGTACAGACGATCAGCACTACGGGCAGCAGCGGGGAGATGTGGGCGAGGAGCAGCACCGAGCCGATCGCGGTCAAGAGCTGCTGCGCCATGAACGGCAGGAAATGGACTAGGACGGACGGACGGTGCCTGATCTCCCCGAGGAGGAACGCAATCTCGTCGTGAAACTCCTTACGCTCGAAGTGGTCCAGGTCGGGGATGGCGCCGCCGGTCGCCATCGTACGCCGATCCACCAGGCTCCGGATGCTGGTGTTCAAGCTGCTCTCCGCCTGCCGTTCGATCGGATCAAGGAGGCGGTTGACGAACTGCAAGCCGACGTAGAGCGCCGCCGCGGCAAAGACGGCGGCGACCGTCGCCGAAGAACGCTGGTGGAGCACTACCACGGCATTCAGCCGGTCCAGGATCAGCTTGGAGAGCCAGGCCAGCGCCAGCGGCAGCCCGCTCATGGGCAGCATGGTGCAGACCAGCGCTGTCGCTTGACCCGCATCCGCCTGCCAGATCAGGGCCAGGGTGCGCCGGAGGGTGCGTAGTGGAGATGGGAGAATCGGGAGGTAGGGGGATGGGGAGAAGACTTCATGGGAAGGCATGGCGACGGCGACGGAAAGGAATAGGCGCCGGACGGCGCGGAATGCGGCAGATCGTCGTCCGGCTGATGCGGCGTCAGTCTTTTTGCTCCTCATTTCCCCATCTCCCCATCCCGGTACAACTCCGCCTGCAAGCCGTAGAGCTGGGCATAGCCGCCGGCACGGACAATCAGGTCGTCGTGGGTGCCCTCTTCCAGCAGGCGACCATCTTCCAGGTAGCAAATATGCTCGGCCATGCGCACCGTGGAGAAGCGGTGGCTGACCAGCACCGTCATGGCCCCTTTGGTCAGCTCGGCAAAGCGCAGGTAGACGTCGTACTCCGCCTGGACGTCCAAAGCAGCGGTGGGTTCATCCAGAATCAGCAGTTGGGCTTGGCGCATGCAGGCGCGGCTGAGGGCGATCCGCTGCCACTGACCGCCGGAGAGATTCACGCCGCCGAACTGCGTGCCCAACTGCGTGGCATAGCCCTGCGGCAGGCCCTCGATCAGCGTCGCCGCCCCGCCCTTGTGCGCGGCCGCCTCGACGTGGGCGCGGTCTTCCAGGTGGCCGACGTCGCCCAAGCCGATATTCTCCTGGGCGGTGAGCTGGTAGGAGACGAAGTCCTGGAAGACGACGCCGATCTGGCGGCGCAGGCCGGCGAGGTCGTAGTCGCGCAGGTCGACGCCGTCCAGCAGGATGCGGCCTTCGGTCGGGTCGTACAACCGGGCCAACAGCTTCACTAGCGTCGTCTTGCCGGCGCCGTTGCGCCCGACCAGCGCCAGGCGCTCACCCGGGCGAAGGGTCAGCGAGACATCGTGCAGGATGGTCGTCGCCGTGCCGGGATAGCGAAAGGAGACGTGTTCCAGCACCAGGCCGCTGCGGACAAGGCGAGGGGCAGGCACTGGCTGGCTTGGCAACGGTAGGTCCGGTTCGGCGTCCAGGACGATGAACAGGCTGGGTAGCCAGACGAAGTACTGGGCGAACAGGCCGACGCTCCAGCCGGCTTGTAGCAGCGCCGCTTCCAGTCCCAGTAACGCCCCGCCGACGAGGACGAGATCGCCCAAGCTGAGGCTGCCGTCCAGCACCCACCGGACGGCGTAGAGGTAGACCGCCGCCGTGCCGAGGCCGGACAGGACAATGGCGGGGAGCATCCGGCGCAAGAGCGTCCGGCGCAGGCCGCCGAGTGTGGCGGTCATGCGCAGGAACACCGGGTCATATTGGCGCAGAAAGAACGCACCGAGGTCGAACAGCCGCACGTCTTTGGCCGGCCCCTCCTCCAGGAGGGCGTTGCGGTAGACGTGCAGTTTGCGGCCGTCCTCACTCTGGCGATAGATGCGGTCGGCCATCCGCTGGTCGGCGCCGTACTGGAGCAGCGCCTGAGGAAGCGACACCAGGATCACCAGCAGCGGCGCGAGCGGCTGCACGTGCCAGAGGGCCGCGCTCATCGCCACAATCGTGAAGAGCCGCCCCACCAGGTGGCCGCCGTAGTAGAGCAGATTGAAGGCGCCGCCAACCGCCTGCTGCCGTGCCGTGGCGAGATGATTGGCGAAGCTCGGGTCTTCGAAGCGGGCAAGGCCGCGGAAGCGGTTGACGGCGGCGATCAGTTCGCCGTTGACGTGGGCCTGGAGCCGGTCGCTCACCGCTTCTTGCGCAGCCTGGGAGAACGGCGCGAGCAGTTGCTGAGCGACGATCGCGCCGACGGCCAGGGCAATCCAGGCGGCGAAGGGCAGCGCCGCTCCGCCATTGGTGGTCGGCCCCATGCCGCCGAAGGACCGGACGGCGGCGTTGACGACGCCGCGCGAGGCCCACAACGTGCCGACCGGCAGGAACGACTGCAGGAGCATGACGGCGCCCAAGGCGGCCGTCTGCTGCGGCGCCGCGGTGAGCACGAGGGCGAGCGACCGGCGCCAGAGGAAGCCGGCCGCCGGCACTTGCGCCGACAGCGTGGCGAACAGGGATCGTCGTTTGATCTGGGGCATGACACCTCAACCTTCATCACGTGTTTCCGCACATCACCATGTGAGCAGCACGTCAGGCTGACTCGCGTGATGGGGAAACCCCGGAGAAGGTTGGGCAGCGGCGCGCGACCGACGGCACTATCGCCGTGGTTACAACGCCGAGCGGCCCCTTGCCGTACCGGAGGCAGACCCAGACGTGTACTCACACATCGCAGGCCTCCTTTCGCTGACGGCGGCACGTACCGCCGGATGGGATGAGGCTACCGCGTTGCGGTGGGCTTGTCAAAAAGGGAACCAGCGCGGCTCGTCGCTTCCTCTCAGGCGAACAGCATGTCATCTCCGGGAATCGCCGCATCTGGCTCCCTAAACCTAACCGTACAGTGCATCTGTTGCTTTCATAGATTCAGGCCAGCCGCTGGCGAACCGCTTCCTCCGTGTGCCGATTCCCTTTCCCGTCCGGCTGGGCGGTAGTATGTTTTTCCTCGCTGGAACGTTAGCCTTGTTGCGGTGTAGCCAACGTTCCGGTATCGGCACGGCGGCAGGCCGGTCAAGGCGCCCACCCGGCACATCCGGGACGCGGCTCGTGCCCTTGAGGGTGCCAACGCACCGGCCCCCACGCTGCATTGGCGGTTGGCTCGCTCGCCGCAGCGCCGCAGCCAACCGATCACCAGCACGGTCCCGGCTCTCGGTGTCCGGCCGAATCGTCCCACAGCGCGCTATCCGGCATTGGACTTGCGGCAGGGTGGACGTGGCCGGCGACCGGCCGGCACGGTAACGAATAGGAAAGGGCGACAGCAATGTGCCTGAACTGCGGCTGCGGCGAGCCGAACGAACGCCATAAGCCGGGCGATATCACGCTCGATGACCTGCAAAAGGCGGCAAAAAACCACGAGATGCCCGTAGAGAAAGCCGCCGAGAACATCCACGCGGCGGCGCGCCAGGCTCGGACGGGAGGCAAGGCCAGCTAGCGAACGCCTGGGGACAGCGGGAGGGCGACGTGCTGGCAGCGGGAGGAGCGGGTGCACCGTTCGCCAGACTGGCGGATGGGGTACGGCTCTGGCGGGAGGACGGCTGGTACCTTGCGGCCGGTGCGGCGCAGCAGGGACCGTTCCTCTATCGCCCCACCCGTACCGACGTGTGGGAACAGACCAGCGCGGCAGTGGAGGACGGGAACGAGTCGGTGCTTGCCGTCTTCACTCGCTTCGATGCCGCCGGGGAGCAGGTGACGTTCCGCCAGGACTACCGCCTCGACCCGACCGGGCAGCGCCGCCTCCTGCACACGTCCCTCATCAAAGCGCCGCCGTCGCCGGAGGTCTACGAGGGATTGGAGACCCCGGCACTAGACGCCGACATGTAGGCGCGGTCGGTCGGCTTCTCTTGCCAGTGCGCTGGTTCTGGCTGCCCGGAATGCCCCCCGCACTCCGGTGTGGTTGCCGATCTTCCGGCGGTCCTTCGTTGGGATGCTGAGGTGCTTCCCTGTCCCCGTGCAGTACGCCGGCGCCGCCCTTGCGGCAAGCGTCACAACGCGGACGGGTGGCGCCGCTGCAAGGGCGCGCGGAGCGCGGGGAGCGCAGCGACCTTCACCCTTGCGGTGGCTCCCGGCTGCGTTAGCTTGCAAGAGCAAGGGCAAGCCGGTGTGCTGCACGGGGACAGCCCCCGCGTGCAGGTGCCGGGCTGAGCCCGAGCATTCCTGTTACGGCGCGGCGGCGCTCCGTTTAGCTGGGGAGGACGGGGCCAGGGGTCCCCGGCGTGCCCCGGCGCGGGTGTGCGCAGCACTCCCTTGCTGCGGTCCGTAGGGCCGCTGTTGGTCTCTGCGGTGGGCACGCAGTGCCTCCGCTCCTTGTGACCTCGGCGGCTCGCCGC
>JBPCLN010000171.1:0-21398 GCA_051003235.1 Chloroflexota bacterium
GGCTATAGCCGGCTGCCTGATGGTACCTTCCAACTGACCAACTACCTGGACGTGCTGCTCAACCCGTGGACCTTCCCCGAGTATCTGCATGCCATTAGCGGCTCCGTCGTCACAGCCTCTTTTGTGATGGCCGGCGTTGGCGCCTATTACCTGCTGATGCGCCAACGAGAGGAGTTCGGACGGCTCTTCGTGCGCGTCGGCGTCTGTGTCGGCATCATCGCCAGCATCTTCCAGATCCTGCCCAGCGGCGACCTGGAAGGGCAGCAAGTGACGAGCGGGCAGCCGCCGACGCTGGCGGCGATGGAAGGCTTGTTTCACAGTGAAACGAGCGCCGGCATCGTCATCCTCGGTCAGCCCGACATGGTGAAGCAGGCGCTGGACAACGCCATCATCGTGCCCCGTGTGTTGAGCTTCCTGACCTACCATCAGTGGACGGCAGCGGTGAAGGGATTGGACGCCTTTCCGAAGAGCGCGTGGCCGGATAACGTGCCGTTGCTCTACTACACGTATCACATTATGGTCGGTCTGGGCACGTTCTTCGTAGCAATCATGGGTCTCGCCGTGCTGCTGCTCTGGCGACGTCGCCTGTTCGAGGCACGCTGGCTGCTCTGGATATTGATGTTGGCGACACCCTTCCCGTATATCGCCAACAGCGCCGGCTGGCTGACGGCGGAACTGGGTCGCCAGCCCTGGATCGTCTACGGCCTCATGCCGACCAGCGCCGGCGTGTCGCCCACGGTCTCTCCCGCCAATGTGCTGTTCACCTTAATTGGCTTTGCCGGGATGTATCTGGTGCTGGGATTACTGTATGTCATTCTGGTGGTCCAAGAGGCGGTGGCCGGGCCGCACGAGGCGACGGAGGAAGGGCCGCAGGATGCTGAGGGCTTCACGGCCTTCTAGCGAGAGAGACGGAGAAGATACATGCCGACACTGTGGTTCATCCTGGTGGGGCTGATGCTGGCGATGTACGTGCTGCTGGATGGCTTCGACCTTGGGGCGGGAGTGCTCCACCTGTTTGCGGCAAAAGACGACGTGGAACGTCGCACGATCATCCGCGCCATCGGTCCGGTCTGGGACGGCAACGAAGTCTGGTTGATCGCCGCCGGCGGTACGCTCTTCTTCACCTTCCCACTCCTCTATGCCTCCAGCTTCAGCGGTTTCTATCTGCCGCTAATCATCGTGCTCTGGCTGCTGATGCTGCGCGGCGCGGCGATTGAGTTGCGGTCGCATGTGCGCAATCCTGTCTGGGCGGCATTCTGGGACGGTGTGTTCGCCTTCAGTAGCGCCCTGCTGGCCTTCTTCTTCGGCGCCGCATTGGCGAATGTCGTGCGCGGCGTGCCGCTCGACGCCAGCCGTTTCTTCTTCGAGCCGCTCTGGACCACCTTCGACCCCACGAGCGCCACGCCGGGCATCCTGGACTGGTACACCATCCTGATCGGACTGCTCGCCCTAGCCGCCTTGACGGTACACGGCGCAACATGGATTGCCTTGAAAACGGAAGGAACGGTGCAGATGCGGTCGCGGCGGGTAGTGCGGAACGCTTGGCCGGCGACGATCGTCCTGACCATACCCAGCAGCATCACCACCTACAGCCTGCGCCCGACCATGTTCAGCAACTTCCACAACGCTCCGTTGGGTCTTGTTTTCCCAGCCCTGGTTGTGGCGGGCCTGGCAAGCGTGGGCTGGTTCAGCAGACGGGGCCAGGACGGAGCAGCCTTCTTCGCTTCCGGGGCGTTCCTACTCGGCTTGCTGGCGAGCGCCGCGTTCGGCCTCTACCCGAACGTGCTACCGGCCGTGAATCCAGCCTACAGCCTCACCATTCACAATGCCGCCGCCGGGCACTACGGCCTGGTTATCGGCCTGATATGGTGGCTGATCGGCATGCTCCTAGCCGCCACGTACTTCATCCTGACCTACCGGCTGTTCCGGGGCAAGGTGAAGGTGGCGGCGGAAGGGGGGTATTGACGCAAACGCCGATCAGCACGCAGGACGCTGAATCCATCCAGCTCGGGATGACCTTCCCGATTCTCACTGGCGTTCGCCGCATTGTTAGCGCATCCCTTGGAGTTCGCCAATGGGCTCTAGATAGTTCGATCTTGCGACCGAGGAGCGTCACTCCACGAGCCCAGGGCTGGAAGGTTTGAGATGACGTGGACATGCGCCCCGAAGGACGAGGTGCGGATTCCTGACGGCGGTACTCCACCTTGTCGGCGCAACGCAATCGCCGTTCGGACATAGTCGGACAAGGTTTCTCCAGCCTCCTGTGCCGCCTGCAGCAAAACCTCAAACTCTTCGAGGGGGAGGCGGCAGGAGACGACGGCAGTCCGACTTGGCCGGGCCTCGATTACCTCGGCCTCATCAGACCACGCGCCCGGCTCACGCCGATTGTCGAACACTTCCTTCGCCAGCTCTTTTTCTGTCTTTCGGCTCATGTGCTCCTCCGGTACCATGCTTCATCCTCGTCTTCCGCCCGCCACCCGGTAATCGCTCGCCACAGACCGGGTTGCCACGGGCGTTCCACAATACACACCACCCAGAGGATGCCGCCCCGATCTGGTCCAATCATCAAGTGGCTTGCCGCTCGCCTGCGCCTATTCCGCCGGTAGCGGGGGCTTTCTGCCCACACGTCGTACACGACGCGAGGTGTGAGGCTATGGCGCGCCAACTCTCCCAGGTGACTCAGCGTTCCCGTACCCGTCACCGTCGCGCAGGCTAAGGTTGCGGACGTGCCGGCGGGACACGCTGCCATGGCAAAGTGCTCGTCCATGCTGCCATGGAAGGGCGAGGCGGCGTCGGCCGTCCCGACTGCCAGCATCAGACAGCCGCCCACGAGGACTGTCTTGGCCAGTGCTCTTGGACGACGCCATCGGCGGTCATCAGGTTTTTGCATCAAATCCTCCGTCAATAATCAACTTACAACTCTGTAATGATCTATCCAGTGGCATTACAAAATGTATTGCCTTGGGGCGAGAGGAGGACGGGATGGACATTGTATCAGTGCACACACTCGTACTCTTCGGCGCGTTGGTCGTTGCGTTTACCGCGCTACTTCAGGTCCACATTGGGCACCGCTTGGCGGGGTCCTATACGGGACTGGAAGGAACGAACGGGACCGCCGTCATTTCCCCTGTCGCCGGCTTGGATATTGGTTTCCTAAAAATGCTGCCCTCCAGGGACCAGGTACACATCTTCGACCTGAGCATCCGAGCCTCGCGCACGCTCCATCATTGGGCGGCTCGCTATCCCCTCATCCGGCGCGAACGCGTCTGGCCCCTGGCGCTGTCCGTGGCCGCGGCGGCGCCGTTTTGCAGCGTCGAAGCGCTCATCGCCACAGCCCGACTCAGCCTCTGGGTCTTCACACTGGACGATCTCTTCGACGACGAACGCGTACTGATGGTCGAGCTGCGCCGGCGGGCGGCGCGCTACCGGGCGATCGCCCGCGATCAGCCGGCCGACGAGGCGGAGGACAGCCTGGCCCAGGCCCTTCGCGAAGTGCGCGACGACCTCACCCACTATTCGCTTTTTTCGTCGCTCGGTGAGGCGTGGACCACGGCGCTCTGCGGGACCATCGATGCCATGATGCGCGAGCACCAATGGCGCAACACCTTCCAACGCAGCGGTGCAGCGGCGCTTCGCGGCTACACGGACTACGTCACCAATGGCCTCTATAGCATCGGGGGGCCACCCCACGTCTGGGCCTCGCTCATTACGGTTGACGATCCCTCCGCCCTCCAGCGCCTATCCCAATTGCGCGCCATGGAACGCGCCGCCTGCATCTGTATCCGATTGGCGAACGACCTCCAAAGCTTCGATAAAGAAGTGCGAGAAGGTAAGATCAACGCCCTGGTGCTGCTCAGCCAGCAGGCCATCGGGAGCGGTTTTAGCCTCGCGGAGGCGCATGCGCTCGCCACCGCCCGAGTGCGTGCCGAAATCACCGAGAGCTTGAATGAACTCGCCATTCTGCGCGACACTGCTAGGACAGAGACAGGCCGACCGGAGGCCGCGATTGCGGACATTGCCCGGTTCGTCTGCGACTTCTATGTTCACCACGACTATCACACGGTGGGGACGCAATTACGGCAGACTCCCAGCCGCGAATTGCGGGCAGTAGCCGCCAAACGGGGCCAGATTGGAGCAACACTATGACCGCCGCCAGCCGGCTTCTGCATCGTCGCAGCCAACCGAGCCTACTCACCGTCCTACCGACAGAACGCGCCGTCCGAACGGCGCCGATCGCCCGCCTGCTCGATCGCCAGGCGCCGACGTTGCTGGGCGATCCGCAGGGGCGGCCCGGTATCGCCGGGACCGCCTACGACACCGCATGGCTGGCCAGCGTGCCGGCGGAACGGCGGAAGCACAGTGGACACTTCCCCTCGGCCTTGCAATGGCTCGTTGAGCATCAGCATGCCGATGGGAGTTGGGGCGGCAGCCTCCGCTACGAGCACGACCGCCTGATCTGCACCCTGGCGGCGCTGCCGGCGCTGGCGACCTTCGGCCGGCGATCGGCTGACCACGCCGGTGTCCAACGGGGAACACGGTATCTCTGGCAGCACGGCCATCTCTTGCAGAGCGAGAAGATGGAGCTCGTGGGGTTTGAACTGCTCTTGCCGGCGCTGGTGCGACGCGCCCAGCAAGCCGGTATTCCGGTACCGCCCTACCTGAACGCCTATGACCAGCAACGCGAGGAGAAGCTACGCCTCCTGCCGCCGGCGGCGCTCTATTCACCCCGCACCACTGTCGCCCACTCGCTCGAGTTTTTGGGCGATCAGGCCGACCTTGCCGGCCTGCGCACGACGCAAGCAGCGAACGGAGCAATCGGCAATTCGCCGGCCGCGACCGCCTTCTACTACACGCTCAGCGGCGACGCCCAGGCCCTTACCTACCTCGAAGAGTGCATCGCCCGAACGGATGGGGTGATGGCGCCCGTCCTCCACCCCTGTGAAACGTTTGAGACCCTGTGGTCCGCCTACCACCTCCACCTCGCCGGTATTCCCAGCCAGGTGCTCCTCGACCAGGCCGAGCGCGTGGCTTTGCGTCAGGCGCTTGCGACCGGCGGTGTCAGTCTCTCCCCCTCGTTCCCGATTCCCGACGCCGACGACACCGCCGTCGCCCTACTCCTGTTGCACGACCTTGGCGAACCCACGGACGTGCGGGTGCT
This sequence comes from Chloroflexota bacterium, assembly GCA_051003235.1. Taxonomy (GTDB): domain Bacteria; phylum Chloroflexota; class UBA4733; order UBA4733; family UBA4733; genus UBA4733. Next base: position 5,159 of record JBPCLN010000171.1, read on the forward strand.
TGACAGCTTCGCCCGACCGGACGGCCATTATGTCACCTTTCCGTTTGAGCGCCACAGCTCGGTGGGGGTGAACGTGCATGTCCTGCACGCCCTTTCCCGTCTACCCGGCCATCCGGAGCGGCACGCCGCAATCGACCAGTTGTTGGACTATCTGGCCGACCAGCAATGCGATGGCATGTACTGGCTCGACAAGTGGCACATCTCCCCCTATTACGCGACATCGCACGCGCTGTGCGTGCTCTCCCAGCTACCGGCGCGACACCAGCTCGCCGCCCAACCGTTGATCACCTGCTCCGCCGAATGGTTACGGCAGACCCAGAATCCCGATGGCTCGTGGGGCTTCTACGGCCAGGCGACGGCGGAGGAAACTGCCTATGCCGTCTTAGGCCTCGCCACGATGAGCGCGGGGGAGCGTTCTCCGCGCGATCGCCAGCGTTGTCTGGCCGGGGTGCGCTACCTTGATGGCGTCATGGCGTCAGCATCGACGTCCGACGACGACTGCTTCCCTCCAATGTGGATTGACAAGTGTCTCTATCGGCCGACATTGGTCGTGCGGACGGTTATCGTGGCAGCGCAGGCGCTGGGCAAACGCCTGCGCTGCCTGGATCGATCGGGGGAAGACCGCGGCAAAGTGGCCATCGTGCCGCGACAAAGGAGTTATTCAAGATGACCGCACCACCTTCGGACGATACCCTGCCAAGATCAGGATCAATTCTGATCATCGATGACGAACCGTATATCTTGCGTTCGCTCAGCTATCTGTTGACCTGCGAAGGATATGTCACGGAAACCGTCAATAACGGCGTGGATGGACTCAGCCGGGTGCGCTCCCTGCACCCGTCAATCGTCTTTCTTGACATCATGATGCCCCGCATGGACGGCTACGAGGTCTGCGAGCATATCCGGCAAGATCCGGATATCGAGAGCACCTACCTGATCATGCTCAGCGCCAAAGGCCAGCAGATCGACCGAGAACGCGGCCTTCTTGGTGGCGCCGACGAGTACATGACGAAGCCGGTTAGCCCGCGCGAGCTCGCCCTGCGGGTTCGGACCCTGTGAACACGCTATTCCGCGCCCGGGGACATGGTCTCGCTTATCTCTGGCGCGGCCCGCGCGACCTTCCTCGCTCGCTGAAACTCGACTGGCGGCTGGTCGCTGTCCGCTGGGTGGAGATCTTCTTTGTCACACCAGGGCTCTTCCTGATGGACCTGACTCCCCAGCACCGGATCGCCGCCTACGGCGTGCTGCTCTTCGCCACCGGATACAACCTCACCATCCATCGAATGATCCGCCATCAGGTCGCGGGCACGACGATTGGCTTCGTGACGACTGTCGCCGACAGCATCTTGAATCTGGCCATGCTGATCAGCATCAGCAATGGCTTCGACTCGCCGTTCGCCTATTTCCTCTTTTCCATGATCGTGTCGGTCGCGATGCGCTACGGCTACGGGCCGGCGGTGGTGATGACGGCAATCTTTGCGGTCAGCGATGCAACGGATGATCCACAACGATTCGGACCGCGCGATCACGTGCGCTCCACCATTGGCCTGGGGCACGATCTGGGCCTCCTGGTGACGGCGGAAGGGGTAGAAGATCAGGCGACCTGGGATCTGCTGAACACCATCGGCTGTGATATTGCCCAGGGCTACTACGTCGGCCGGCCTATGGAGGCGGTGGCGCTTGCCGCCTGGCTGAGGCGGTCATCCTGGTTCCTCACCGGCGCGAACGCCGCGACGAGCCGCGCGGCGCTGCGTTTGTCGGTTAGCTGACGACCGGCAGCCCGCCTGGGTTGGCTTCCCAGGCGAAGCGCTGGGTGTTGAGCCGTTCGGCGACGCCACGGGGGCCGCTGATCCATGTGTGATAGCCGTCGGTGAAGGCTGTCCAGTTATCCAGCTTCCGCCAGACCAGCAGGCCGTCGGTGGTGCGCTGCAGCGCATCGCCGTTCGCCGGGTTATGGCCTTCGTCGCTGACGCACTGGCCCACCTTCTGGGGCAGGTCGCCGGCCAGGGTGGCGAAGCCCAGCACGAACCGGCAGCCACTCGCAGCGGGCGGCGGCACGCTGGTCGGCGGCGCAGCGGATCCTGCCGGCGCTGCCGGCTCGGCGGGCGCGCCCATGGCGGCGCGGTAGGCGTCGCTCTCCTGCTTGGTGAGCTGGAGGTAGCGGTCGCCATAGCTGCGACTCGGTTCGATCTGGTGCCCCTCGAACCACTCGTTCCAGGAGGTGATCTGGATCAGGTCCGGCTGGGTGGCGATGGCCCCTTGCCAGACGCTGGTGTAGTAGGCGCCGGCGCGCCGGTCCACCGCGAAGCCGGCGGCGCCGCGCCCAAGGCGCGTGTCATCGCAGCCGGGCATGACGGTGGCCATCCAGAGCTTGCCGGGCGAGCGGCGCGCTTTGGCCGCAAACGTGGCCAGTTGGGCGGCGGGGTCCGGCGACCAGGCGATGGAGAAAGGATGGAGGCCGTCGAAGGCCGCGAGGTAGGAGAAGTCGATGCCCTCGCCCAGCCAGGTCACCTGGTGAGTAGGATCAACCTGGGCGAAGATGCGCTGCCAGGTAGCGACGGCGAACTTCTCGGTGTGATAGAAGGCGACGAAGGGCTTGCCGTGGAAGTGGAACCAGGCGGGATCGGCATAGTAGCGCTGGAGGTAGGTCAAGTCGTTGACGAGGTCGCTTTCCGTGGCGATCAGGTTGAGGTCGACGTAGGCGGTGACCTGAAAGCCCGTGCCGTGGGCCACGGCGAGGAGCGTCTGGAGGTTCTTGTCGATCCCGTCCGGGTCGTTGGGGCCATACCAATCGACCTCGAAGGCGTCGATGCCGGCGCCCGGCGCCTCTGCCACCTGCTGCCGGATCGTGGCCGGATCAGCCGAGTTGTAGGGCGTGGCCGGCAGATCCGACATCTTATTGGCGTTCCAGGAGGGCAGGCCATACCAGGCGTAGTAGAGGGCCAGGACGGGGGCGGTCGTGGCGGCGTCCGCAGCAGCCGGCGCGACGGGCATGATCGCGGAGAGGCATGCTGCCACGAAGGCGAGGAGCGTCAGTGCTTGTTTGTTATGTCTTATCATACGCCGAATTATAAGGGACGCGCAACGGCGATCTCGCACCAGGGTGCGGATTACCGCCAAATGGGCTGCCCCATCGGCGCTTCAGGCCGCCGAGCGGCCCAAGGCGCGACGCGGCAGCAGGTGCCGGCCGGCGGCCAGGAGGCGCCGTTCCACCTCCACGAATCCGGCCTCGATGGCGCTTTCCGCGCCGCAGTTGGGGTTGAGCATGCCGTGATCGATGCCGTCGTGGCAGCGCCCCTCCGACCGATCATAGACGGGGCGGCCGGCTGCATTCGCACCATCAAACCAGGCAAAGAGGCGATCTAACCAGTCGGCATACTCCGCCTTTTCCGTCACCGCGTAGAGGGCGCCCAGACCACGACAACAGGCCGCCACGTCGTAGGCGCACAGCGACTCCTGATTGCGGCCGGGATAGGTGCGGTACGGCCCCTCCAGCGCCTGGCGGCGCAGCGGCTGCTGCGCTGTGGCTTCCGCGGCGTGCAGATAGGCTGGTTCATGAAAATAACGGGATGCCGCCACCAACGCCGTCACCTGATCGTAGCCCCAGTAGTGTACTTCCCGCTCGCCGGGGCGATGCATGAGGTAGCCATCCTCCTGCACGGCGAGAATGTTGTTGGCGTGTGTGTGGGCGTCGTCTTCCAGGGCGGAGTCCGGCGAGCGCTGCAAGTAACTGAGCGCCGCTTGGAGCAGGATGGCGGCCAGATCCGTCGCCGGGGCGCTGCGCGTGGGCCAGCCGCGGAGAAATGCCTGCTGATATCGCTGATCGCCCGTTACCTGGTAGCCTCTGCCGAGCGCTGCGAGGGCGCGAGCGGTCCAATGGCTGCCACCGGGGGTTGACGTGATACCGTCAACGTTTCGCCGGCCTTCCCAATTGGCGATGAAGTTACAGAAGCGTCCATCGGGTAACTGCATGTACTCCACAAAGGAGAGCCAGCGTTGCGCAATTTTGAGTCCGACCGGTGCGCCATCGAGTTGGTGGAGCCGTAAGGCGAGGCGGGCGGCGCGGGCTACGTCGTCCACGCAGGCGACGCCTTCAAAGCCAGAGTCGGCGGCAATCTCTTCGGTCAGTCCCCGCGCTACCGGTTCGGCATAAATGGCAATGCCCCACACATCCGGTCGGTCGCCCACTTGATGGGAGAGCCGCACCAGGTGTAGCAGGGGCTCGACGCCGTTTGGCGTGTGACTCAGTTCCGATAGCGCCGTCACGAATGGTCCTGAACCTTCCCTGTGGCCTGCCTCTCCAGGCCTTATAGGGACTCACCATACAAATACTGTGCCAGGAAGCGATACATGGTGGGTGCGGGTCGACTCTATAACTCCGATGGCACCGAGTGCCCCTGAGGGAACGGCCCGATTGTTGCGATAGCCGTGTATCGTTCAATGGCCACACCGTTGGCGCGTCGGCTTTTGGCGGCGTAGGCATGAAGGGGAGTGACGTGGCGGCAGCACCAGTGGCAACGCGACTCAATAGGGCTCTGCAACAACTGGCCCAGGCCATCGAGAATCAAACACAACTGGACAGTGTCATCGACCCGATCAAGCAACCGTTGGAACAATTTCTGACGCAGCGGGCCGGGCTGCGCACGATTCTCAATGGCTCCTGGCTCGGTCACGCCGTCCACCCGATCCTCACCGATATCCCTATCGGCGCCTGGACCGCCAGTTGTGTGCTGGATCTGCTGGACGCCTTCGGCGTGAATCGAGACATGCGGCAGGCGAGCGACACCATCACCGCCGTTGGACTGGTCGGTGCGCTCGGCGCCGCCGTCTTCGGCATCGCCGACTGGAGCTACACCATGGACAAGCCGAAACGCGTTGGCTTCGTGCACGCCACCGCGAACGTGGTCTCTTCCAGTCTCTATGCCGGCTCCCTGGTGGCGCGCTCCAAGGGCAACCGCAGCGCCGGTGTGGCGCTATCGGCGCTGGGCTATAACCTGCTCATGGTCTCCGGGTGGTTGGGGGGCGAACTCTCCTATCGCTTCGGCCTCGGCGTCGATCACACCGCCTTTCAGGAAGGGCCCAGCGACTGGGTGAATGTGGCGAGCGTGCAGGACGTGGCAGAAGGGCAGCTCCGCCACGTCGATGCGAACGGTGTGCCGGTGTTGCTCACTCGCCTCCAGGGCCAGGTCTATGCCATGGGCGACACATGCACCCACCTTGGCTGCTCGCTGGCGGAGGGTGAGGTGCAGGATGCCATGGTGGTGTGCCCCTGCCACGGCTCCGGCTTCCGCGTGCAGGATGGCGAGGTTTTGCAGGGCCCGGCGACGGTCCGGCAGCCGAGCTTCACCGTGCGGACCCAGGGCAACCGCATTGAGGTGCGGCGGGCAGAGTAGGTCGCTTACTTACGCCGCTTTACGTTGCACCTTAGCCGGTCCCACGAGCACGTCTACCAGCACGCTGCCGCGCATGAGGAGCAACGGGAGCGCGCCATCAGACCGTTGGGTCAGGGCGTCAGCCAGGGCGGCTCCGTCGGGCGTAGGCTGGCGATCCACCGCCAGCAAAATGTCGCCGACGGTAACACCGGCTGCCGCCGCAGGGCTGCCGGCGCGCACCCCTGCCACCAGCACGCCGCGCTGGAACCGGTCGCCGGCTTGCGCCGCCTGCAATGGAGCGAGTTCAACGTCCTGCACTTCAATGCCAAGGCGCGGGCGGCCTTCACTGGCGCCGATAAGGCGCTCGACGAGGTGGCTCGGCACCGCCAGGGCCATGCCACCGGCTACCATGGCGTTGATGCCGACCACGCGGCCCCGGGCGTCGGCCAGCGGCCCACCGGAGTTACCGGGGCCCAGTCGCACGTCGGCCACCACGAGTTCGCGCCCCGCGCCCCGATGCACCGGGCGATGGGCGTTGCTCACCACACCAACCGTCAACGCGCCGCGGACGCCGAAGGGATGACCCACCGCCATCACCAGTTCGCCGGGCCGCAAGGTTCGGGCGTCTCCAATGGCGGCAGGCGCTAAGTCCAGGGCCGGGATGCGCAGCACGGCAAGGTCATTCTGGGGGTCGCGGGCGGTGACGGCGCCGCGGAAGTTCCGTCCATCGGGGAGAATAATCTCCGCCTGGTCGCGTCCGGCGACGTGGTGATTGGTCACAATCATCCCCTCGCGCCGCCAGATCGTGCCGGCGCCACTGCCACCGGAGCGCACCTCCGCCACACTGGCGCGCAGGCGCGTCGCCGTCTCCTCCAGCGCCTGTTCCACGTCTTCAGGGGTAAATGTCGCGTTTGTCATTGTTGTGCCTATTCCTCGTTCCTGCGCTCGCCAATTGTCACTGTCAGGGTCAACGGCACCCCACCGCGGATAATTTGGGCGATAGCCGCCCGCCCCACCCGCTCGGCGCTCAAGAGCGTGACCAGGTCCTCACCTCGGCGTACCGGCTGCCCGTCAAGCGTCACCAGAATGTCGCCAACCAGGATGCCGGACTGCGCAGCCGGCCCGTTTACTTCCACTCCGACGACCAGCAGGGCCTGATCCTGGCTGATACCGGTACTCGCCTGCAAACCGTCCGGCAGCGTTACCGGCCGGCTGCGCAGGCCCAGGAAACCGTTCCGCACACGTCCGTGCCGGAGCAGCGCCGCCGCCACACGCTCGATGGTGGCGGTGGAGATGGCGACGCCGGCCGGGCCAAAGTGCGAGGTGGCCAGACCGATCAAAGCGCCGGTGATGTCTACGACAGCTCCACCGGAGAAGCCCGGATAGAAGATGGCATCGGTGCGGATGATGCCGTCGATCTGCCCGCCGGCCGGGGAGGCCGTTAGCCCTTCCACATTGCTGACGGCGCCGCGGCTGGTGGCCGGGGTCCCTTCCGGGCGCGCCACCAACAGCGCGAGGTGGCCGAGGCGCGGCGCCGCCGCCCGCGCGATCGGCGTGAGATCGCCGCCACCGACCCGCAACAGCGCCACGTCGGTTCCAGCGTCGCGGCCCAACAGCTTCGCCTCAACGCCCCGGCCATCGGGCAGGCCGACGGTGAAACCTTCGGGCCGCTCCAGCACATGGGCCGCCGTTACGATCAGGCCATCGGCACGCCAGATAATGCCGCTGGCCGCCTGGCGCGGCCGTCCGTTCACCTGAACCACGGCAGCGGCGGCGCGTTCCACGGCGTCCGCCAAACGGTCGGAATAGGCGGCCAGCACCCCGGCGGGCCGCTCGGCAATACTCGGCATTGTCGGCGCTCTCTTGTCTATCGGCAGCGACCTTTGCCGCCTGATCAGAGCGTACGAAATCCTGACGACGCCATGCTCGTCTGTTCAGGCAGGCGAGCGCCTAGCCATTCGGGTAGGGTGAGGCATCATCGCCAATAGCGGTGAACAGGCTGCCCACCTCGCGGGAAATATCGGGGAATAAGGGACAACTGAGCACGTCGCCGGGCTGCAACCGTGCCGTTTCGCGCAGTACGCCGTCATGAAACTCGTATTGGCTGATGGTTCGGGCCGTAGTATCGACAATCCAGTAGTAGGGCGCCTTGTTGCGCTCGTACGCCCGCCACTTTTCGCCGCCGGGACGGTCCTTGCGCCGTGTGCTTCGGGAAAGGATTTCGATGACGAGATCGGGCACACCGTGGACGGCGCGGTCGCGCAGGATCGCCACGCGTCCCCGGCGTACGAAAAAGATATCCGGCTGCGGGACGTCCTCCGACTGCATGCCGCGCTGCTCGAAGTCCAGCGCCACGGCGCGCGGCGCTGTGCGCACGTCACCGTACCCGGCACGACGCGCCGCCAACAACATCTCTAGGAGCTCAATCACCACGGAGGAGTGAGGCTCATCCGGCGCCGACAGAACGACCAGTCTCCCTCCCAGGATTTCGTAATAGTCCGTCGAATGATCGTCGATCGGCAGCTCGAACAAGTCGGTGAGGGTGAATACCTTCGTCATCGCCATTGCGCACCGCTATTTCCGCGTCAAGGTGTAATTCAGGGTGACGCCGGGCGAGCCGTTGTAGACTTCGGCGATGAAGTCGCCGTAGCCGTGGCTGTCACCGGGGAAGACGGCAATGGACACGTCGGCGTTTTCCGGGGCGGGTAGACCCACGGCAAATAGCACTTTGACGCCGCCCTGCATCTGATAGACGTTGATGCCGGCTAACGAGCCGGCGATGACGCCGGTTTGCTGGGCGGTGAGCTGGATCGTGATGGCGCTGCCATCGGGAGTGGCGGCGATCTGAAAATCCTGGACGGTATTAATCAGAGCGCCGGTCAGGCTGCCCTGCACGCTGTCCCCCGCCTTTGCCAGCACGCCCGGCAGCAACGGCGTGACCACCGGCCCCGTGCCAATATCGGTGGTCGCCGGCAGCGGGGTCACCGTCGCCAGGGGCGTACTGGTGGGCCGGGGCAGGAGGACATTCGGCGTAGGCGTTGCCGTTGGCTGGGCCGCCAGCGTGGCATTCTGAATGGACAGGGAGTAGGTGACGGGGCTCGCCTGCAGGTAACTGGCAACCTGTACCGTGTATTGATGCACGCTGGTGGACTGAAAACTCCACTGCTGGGCGCCCGTACCGGTGAGCGTTGACTGGGCGAAGAGTTTGCCGTCGTCACCATAGACATTGAAGTTGACGAGTGTATCAAAGGTATGGCCGGTGGCAGGATCCACCGTACTACCGTTGGGAGAGTAGGTCAAGGAGACGGTGACCCTTGAGCCATCGGCAGGGGCCAGGAAGGTCCACAGGTCAGCCTCGACCTTGCCCATACCAGGCGAAGCGGCCAATTTGCCGGTGACGGTGTTATCGGCTAGCGTCGCCGGCGCTGCCAGCACCAGTCCGGCCAGCGCGGCCACCAGGGCAATGCTGGCAAAGAGGAGGCGTCGGGTAGGAAGCATCAGGATCTCCTTTTCTCGTACTCTCTAATCGTAGCAGGGTCATCGTAGCAGCGCCGGAGATCACTTTCAGGGTGAGTATGCGTCCCTTATGATGATCGAGCCGCCGGCAAGCGTCGGCCGAGCCTGGAAACCTGGCGCGTTCTCCGCTTCCGTTCTGATGGCCGCCGCCTTCGCGGCCGTGTACGGCTGGCTGCTCTGGCGCAAAGAGGCGCAGTATCAGACCTACGCCTATGACCTGGGACTGTTTACACAGGTCGCCTGGAATACGTTGCACGGTCAGCCCTTTGCCACGACGCTGTTGGCGTTCAACTACCTGGCCGACCACCTGGCGCCGTCGCTCGCGCTGGCCGCGCCGCTGTTCCTGCTCTGGCCCGATGCGCGGATGTTGCTGTTGTTGCAGGCGATGGCAGTGGCCGCCGCCGGTAGCGGCATCTTTCTGGCGACGCAGCGGCGCACTGGCGATGGGCGGGCGGCCTTGCTGATCCAACTGGCCTACCATGTGGCGCCGGCGACAGCCTGGGTGGCGCTGGATGAATTTCACCCGATTGTGCTTGCCTTGCCGGCCCTGACGTTCGCTACCGCCTTGCTCTGGCGGCAACGGTACGGCCTCGCCGCCGGTTGCGCCGCCCTGGCGCTCTTGAGCACCGAAGACGCCGTGGCCTGGGTCATCCCGTTCGGGCTGCTGCTGATTGCCGTGACGCGCGGGCGGGTGCGCCTTTGGGGCGCCCTGTTATCGGCCGGCGCATTCGCCTGGATCGCCGTCTATCTGTTCGTCGTCGTGCCGACGCTCCGTCCGGCGGCACTGGTGCAGAATGATCCGCATCCTGATATCGGCGTCTTCATCTACTGCGGGCGCACCTGGTCGGCCGTGGCCGGCTGCCTGCTGCAACACCCCGCCAGCACCGTCCACCAGTTGCTCCGGCCGGCGGGCGGCGACGCCCTGGTGACGATTCTCGGCCCAACAGCCGGCCTGGGCCTCCTCGGGCCGTCCTTCCTGGTAGTGGCCGGCCGTTGGGTGGTGCTGTTGCTGGGAGTCAATCCGGCGAACTACACCCAACATTACGTCGCGCTGCTCATACCGGCCGCCTACCTCGCGGCGGGGGAGGCGGCCGGCTGGCTGCGCCGATTCCAGGTCTCACCCCGTTTGCCGGCGGCGCTGGTCGCTGTCGCATCGCTGGTCGCCTACCACGGACGGTCGCCCTTGCCGGGCGGCGGCGAGTATGCTGCGCCGCCCGCGCCCCAACTCGCCCGCAGCGCCCTGATCGATCGGGCAGTGGCGCTCGTCCCGTCTGATCCGCAGCGCAGCATCGTGGCCACTAGCGAGATTTTCCCCCATGTCGCCTTGCGCCGACAAGCCTACTTGCCATGGGCTGTCCCCAGTAGCGCGGTCGATTACTACATCCTTGATTTGCGCGATGCCTATCCGATCACCGATCAGGACTTGCGCCAGCGGGCTACACTCTGGCAAGCCGATGCCGACTACCAGGTCCTGTTGGATCAGGAGGATATCGTCGTCCTCAAGCACCGCTATGTGCCGCCCCCCATCACCACCGGTACGACCTTCGGCAAGGCGATTCGCTTCCTGGGCTACCGCCTGCAAGCTCGCCCCGGCGTGCTGGACGTGCAGTTCACCTGGCGCGCGGAGCAGACGATTGGCGATCGGTATCACTTCTTCGTTCACCTCGTGGATCGGGATGGACATACGTCCAGCCAGGAGGACGGGCCGCCCATTACTGGCGCGCCGCCGGCGTTCACCTGGACCACGGGTGAGGCTCTGCGCACCAACGTGTCACTGCCGTCGCCGCCGGGGTCCGGGAGCGGCTATCACCTGGAGGTCGGCTGGTACGACTGGCGCACCAACCAGCGCCTGGTACTGCCGGATGGCAGCGATCACGCCACGCTGCCCGTATCGGGCTAAGTGGTGCATCCGGCAAGTCCGGTGCTTTTCCCGCTATGCGCCCGGCGAAAGCGCGCCAGAGTTGCCGGATGCACCACTCAGGCGATTGTGCGCCGCCGCGCCCTGCTCCGCGCAGGATTACGGCTGCAGTACCACTTTTGCCACTTCCAGGCGGTCCATCCGCTCGAATGCGGTGCGCCAGTCGTCCAGGGGATAGACATTGAGGAATGGTTCCAGGTCGAGGCGACCGGCGGACATCAGTTTGAGCACGCGCTCCCAGGTGCTCCAGTTGTGACTGAAGGAGCCTTGCAGCGTCGCCGCCTTGGCGATCAGCGGGTCGAGCGAAAAGCCGACCGGCCCCGGTCCCCAACCGATTTTCGTGATCTGGCCTTCCGGACGGACCATCTGCAACGCCTGTTGGAGTGTGGCGGACACGCCGACCGCATCGATCACCAGGTCGGCGCCAAAGCCATCGCCCAGTTCCAGCACCCGCGCTACAGCGTCCGTTTCGTCCGAGACGATCACCTCGTCAGCGCCGAAGCGCCGCGCCAGGTCCAGCCGGTGGGCGTCGCGCCGCAGCCCGACCAGGGCGAGGCGAGACGGGCCGGTGTTCCGCAGCATCTGGGTCGCCAGCAGACCGATTGGCCCCGGGCCCAGCACCACGGCCAGATCACCGGGGCGAGGATGCGACTTCTCGACCACGGCGTTGAAGGCGACGGCGCAGGGTTCCGTCAGTGCCGCCTGTTCCCAGGTGACGTTGTCAGGAATGCGGTGCAGCAGCCGGGGCTCCGCTTTGACATACTCTGCCGCCGCCCCGTCTACCCCGTAGCCAAAGCCCAGGCGCTGCGGGCAGAGGTTGTAGTGCCCGGTGCGGCACATGGCGCAGTGGCCGCAGATCCTGGCGGCGGTTTCACAGGCCACACGATCGCCGATCTGAAAGCCCGCCACGGCGGCGCCAATCTCAACCACCTCACCGCAAAACTCGTGGCCCAGGGTGACCGGCCAGTTCACGTTCCAGGCCTGCGTCCCGTGCCACTGATGGAGGTCACTACCGCAGATGCCGACGCCGCGCGAACGCAGCAGCACGTCCGTCGGCGCAATCTGGGGCTGCGGCACGTCGCGCAGTTCGACAGAGCCGGGTGTCCCCGCATAGTTGACCAGCGCTCGCATCACGCGCCGTCCCTTCCTGCGCCTTTGACGCGGCGGACGATATCACGGAGCACCGCCTCCAGGGCTTCGTCGGCGCTGGCGGCACGAAAGGCGTTGGCGTCGATCACTAGAGGCGCGCCCACCACGACCAGCGGCGCGCCGGCAGCCGGCAGGCGGTCCAGATCTTCCAGGCGTAAGCCGCCGACTGCCTGCACCGGAATGTCGACTACCGCAACCACGGCCGCCAAATCGTCCCAGGGGGTGGCTCCCACTGCTTCTCGCCGTTCGTCGAAACCAGTGTGCACGATGATGAAGTCGCACCCGAGGTCTTGCAGGCGGCGCGCGCAGGCCGGTTTATCCGCCGCCGCCAGGATATCGCCCATAATCTTGACGCCGTAGTCGTGTCCCGCCGCCACACACGCCAGCACCGTCGCCGGATGGGCCACGCCCATCACCACACAATGGGTCGCCCCCGCCTTCGCCATCATTTCCACTTCCAGGTAGCCACCGTCCATAGTCTTCAGGTCGGCAACGATCGGGTAGGCGGGAAAATGCGCGCGCAAGGCACGGACGCCGTGCAGCCCTTCCGCCAGAATCAGCGGTGTACCAGCCTCCAACCAGTCGACACCGGCGCGCACGGCGATTGTCGCCGTGTGAATGGCTTCAGCGATGGACGTGAGATCAAGCGAGATTTGCACAATTGGCGCGTCCATTCGCTCCCCTCGTTCGGCTGTGTCGCTTCGTGCTAATGGCACTGTCCTTGGATTATCGTGTAAGATAGCATCCTGGCACCGTTTCAGACGTAACGAAGGGGCAGAACCGCACGTTATGTCCAGCCCCCTTCCAACCCCTAGAAAAAGTGAGCCGACGGCATTGAGGATGGCGGGGGCGACCACCGTATCGCCGCTGGCGCAACGCCTGGCGCGGCAAGTGCTGGCGCATGAGGCTGGGGGGGTGGGTGACTCGGCGGCGCAGGCGGCGGCGGCCGAGCGAGCCTGCGCGCGGCTGGGCGAACGGCTGGCCGGCCTGATCGGGCATGTGGGCTTCCAGGCGCTCCTCGCCCGCGCCCTGCGCCTGGCGCGCGACGAGGTCCCCACCCTGGCGCTGGTAACATTCGACCCCTGGGCCGTGGGTGCGCTCCGCGGCCTGCCCGCATTTTTGGCAGCCCAGGCGGGTGATCCCGCCACCGCAACGGCCGGCCTGACGGCGATCCTGGCCCAGCTCATCGGGCTGTTGGTAATCTTCATCGGCGAGCCACTGACGGTCCGCGTGGTCCGCGGGAGTTGGCCCGACCTGAGCCTCGGTGCGCACGACCAGGAGGAACGCCCATGAGTAACGGCAGCGACGTCCGCGAACCGGCCCGCGTGGCCATCGCCACCCTAGCCACGGGCGTTTCCGGACTGGACGACGTGCTGGGCGGCGGTTTGCCCGAGTATTCCTTCAATCTGATTGTCGGCACGCCCGGCGTCGGGAAAACCACGCTCGCGCACCAGATCATGTTCGCCCTGGCCTCGCCCGAACGCCCAGCCCTCTACTTCACCTTGCTCGGCGAACCGACGATCAAGATGCTGCGCTATCAGCAGCAGTTTTCCTTCTTCGATCCCGAGCAGGTCGGCGGCAGCATCCACTTTCAGGATCTGAGTGACGCCGTGCTGACGCAGGATCTGGATCGGGTGCTGGAGCGGATCGTCCGGCAAGTGGAGGAGACTAATCCGAGCCTGGTCGTCGTCGATTCCTTCCAAACCGTCGTGCGGGCGATCAGCGGGCAGGAGGGGGGTGACCTGGGCCTGCAAGCTTTTGTGCAGCGTCTGGCAGTCCATCTCACCACCTGGCAGGCGACGACGTTCTTGATCGGCGAGTACGTGGGCGATGAGATGCAAGGCAATGCCGTCTTCACCGTGGCCGACGGCGTCGTCCAGTTGACCCAGAGCGCCGACCGCAACTCTGTAGTGCGGAAGCTGCAGGTGCTCAAGTGCCGCGGCCAGGCGCCGATGCCCGGCCTGCACACTTTTCGCATCACCCAGGACGGGATGCAGGTATTTCCGCGCATTGGCACGATCATCCCGCGCCATGAGCGCGATGGGGCGCCCCTGCATGCGCCGACCGGCGTGGCCGGCCTGGATGCGGTGCTAGGCGGCGGCATTCCGACCGGCGACGCCGTGCTCCTGAGCGGCGCGGCGGGGACCGGCAAGTCCCTGCTGGCCACGCAGTTCATCGCCACGGGGGCGCAGCGCGGCGAGCCGGGGGTGATCGCCGTATTTGAGGAGCGCCCCCGGGAGTACATCCGGCGGGCCGGCGGGCTGGGGGTGGACCTGGAGGCGCTCGTGCGCCGGGGCGCTGTGGAAGTGATCTATATCCGGCCCCTCGATCTCTCGCCGGACGAGACGCTGCTGGAAATTAGCGCCGCCGTGCAGCGCATTGGCGCCCGGCGGGTGGTGATTGACTCGGTGTCCGGCTTCGAGCTCGCGCTAGCGTCCAGCTTCCGGGACGATTTCCGGGAGTCGCTGTACCGGCTCGTCACCGCCCTGACCGGGACCGGCGTCACGGTGCTCCTGACCATGGAGATCATCCAAAGCGCGTCGGAGCTGCGCTTGAGTCCCTATCTGACCTCTTTCCTGACCGACGACATTCTCCTCTTGCGCTATGTCGAGATCGACGGGCGGATGGAAAAGGCGCTGACGGCCCTGAAGATGCGCAACAGCGCCCACAGCCGGGAGTTCTGGCGGTACGAGATCACGGAGCATGGTCTGATCGTGCGGGAGAGCCTGCGCGGCTACCGCGGCATCAGCACCGGCGTAGCCGAACGGCGCGATGGGGCGGATCGGTTGGCCTATCCGGCGCTTACCGACCGCGAGACCGTGGTGCTGCAGGCGCTGGTAGAGCTGGGGGAGGCGTCGGCCGAGGCGCTGGGGCAGCGGAGCGGCATGCAGGAACCGGAGCTCGCCGCATCTCTTGCACGCCTGGTCGCGCTCCGCTACGCGTCGCAGCAACCGGGAGACGCCGCCGGCGTCTACCGGCCGCTGGTACGGCGATCGGCATGAGCAGACGAACGATGATGCAACCAGAATCGCTGGAACCGGCGCGGGACGACCTGCGCGACGTCAACGAGCAATTGCTGCTCGCCGCCCTCCGCGAGCAGGAACTGGCGGAACAACTGCGCCTGTTGGTGGCGGAGCGCGCGGCCATCCTCGCCCAGGTCAGCGACGGCATTATCCTCACCGACGCCGAGGGGCGGATTACCTACGTCAATGCGGCGGCGCGCCTCCTCCATGGCGCCGCCGCGATCGGCGTGCCGATCGAAGACTACACCACCGCCTATCACCTCCGTACCCTGGACGGCCGCCCGTACCCGCCTGGCGAGTTCCCCCTCGCCCGAGCGGTCCGGCAGGGCGAGACGGTGGAAAGGGCACGCTGGCGCATCAACCGGCCCGACGGGACGGACGTGGTGGCCGAGGGCAGCGCTACGCCGGTCCTGAGGGACGGCGGTACCCGCTATGGCGCCGTCCTGATCTGCCGAGACGTGACGGCGGAGGTTGGGTTGGAACAGCAACGGGAAGATTTCTTTGCCGCCGCCGCGCATGATTTGCGTTCACCGCTCACCGCCATCAGGGGGCGGGCCCAATTTCTGCGGCGCAAGCTCCAGCGGGAGCCCGGCCCCAACCCGGCCCTGGTGCTGGACGGGCTGGAGCAGATTGAAGCCATTACCACGCAAATGGCCACGCAGCTTGAGGATCTCCTCGGGGTCGTGCTGTTGCAACCGGGCCAGTCCATCGACCTCCACCGGCAGCCCACCGACCTGCTGGCGCTGTGCCGGCAGGCAGTCGCCGCGCGGGAAGAACAAGACACCGCGCGCGACGTGACCGTCGTCTGCCAGGCAACCGCGGTGATGGGCTCCTGGGACGCCGCTCGCCTCGAACGGGTCGTCACCAACCTCCTATCGAACGCCCTCAAATACAGCCGGGAGGGGACGCCCGTCCGGCTGACATTGACCACGGAGGAGCGCGAGGGGGTCGCTTGGGCGGTGCTGACGGTGCAGGATCAGGGGATCGGCATCCCCGCCGCTGACCTGCCGTATATCTTCGAGCGCTTCCGGCGGGGCCGCAACCTGGCGGATCGCGTTACTGGTATTGGGATCGGCCTTGCCAGCGTCAAACGGACCGTCGAGCAACATGGCGGACAGATCGGCATTGAGAGTGTGGAAGGCCGCGGCGCCACGATCACGGTGCGGCTGCCGCTCGGCGGCTAGGTACTGGGAGACCGTGGGAGCATGTGAACCAGCCCGGCCTACTGCGCCGGCTCGGCCTCCCCGTCCGGCGGAGTCTCC
>JBPCLN010000172.1:0-13545 GCA_051003235.1 Chloroflexota bacterium
CGGCGTTCACGGTGCCGGATCTCGTCGTGGAGATCATTTCCCCATCTGACCGCGCCGATCGTGTCCTGGATAAGGTCCACGACTGGCTACGGGCGGGTGTGCAACTCCTGTGGTACGTTGATCCCGACACCGGCTCTACGGCGGTCTATCAGCGTGATCGTGTCACCTATGTGACGGCGGACGAGGTTCTTGACGGCGGGGATGCGCTGCCGGGCTTTCAGATCCAGCTCGGCGCCATCCTGCGCGAACTACGCGAGCAGTTCGAGTAACGTACTCACAAGCGGGGCCATGCCGCCTGGGTATCCTCTCTGGTATGGCCGCTCAATGCGCGGAATCAAGGTGGAGGGTGGTAGGGATGTCTGGACACACCATTCGACGACGAGCGGTATTGCGCGCCTGCGCAGCGGGCGGGTTATTGCTGGCGGCGCCGCTCCTCGCTGCCTGTGGTAGCACCGGCCCCAACGTCGCCGTGACGGGGACGACGGCGGCGACGACCAGCACGGCGCTCAGTGCGTCGAACGCGGCGCTGAGCAGCAGCAGTGCCGCTCAGCCCACGGCCAGTGTCGCGGCCGCCCCGGCCGGCGCGCCAGGCGCCCTCAGCTTCTGGTCAATGGATGACCCCACTACCGGCCAGCACTACAAAGCCTGGGTGCAGCGCATTAAGGATTTCAATTCTGCCAATCCGAAGACGCCCGCTGAGATCGTGAACATGAACTACAGCAACGTCAACACGAAACTGCCGGCGGTGGTCGCCGCCGGGACGCCGCCGAACGTGGCGGAGCAGGATCGCTACACCGTCGCCGGAGGCGCCGCGAGCAGTTTGATGCAGGACATTTCGGCGCGCGCCAACACCGCCGGCATCAAAGGAGCTGATCAGCAACCCTGGGCCTGGCAGGAAGTCGCCATCAAAGGCAAGCTGTTCGGCCTGCCAACGGATACCGATAGCCGCATGATTTTCTACAACGTGAACCAGTTGCAGCAGACCGGCCTGACCAGGACCACGCCGAAAACGCTGGATGACTATGCGCAGGTGGTCCAGCAGCTCACCGTCAAGCAGGGCGACACCTTCAAGCAGATCGGCTTCCTCCCCTGGTACGATAACTGGGGCCTCTTCGGCTTCGGCTGGCTATTCGGCGGCAAGTTCTACGATGAGCAGTCCGGCAAGGCGACCCTCGACGACGCCAAGAATATCGCGGCGCTCGACTGGCTCAATAATCAGACCAAGCGCATCGGCTATGACCCCGGCCAGGCGTTCAGTAAGGCGCGCAGTGCACAGGGCAATCTGTTCCAGTTTCAGGCAATCAGTACCTACTTCCAGGCCAGTGCCTCGGTGCATACGTACCTAGATACGCCCGGTCTGGACTGGGGTGTCTGGCCGCCCCCGCCACCTCAAGGGATGGATCACACCAGCACCTGGTCGGGCGGCTTCTGCGTCGTCCTGCCCGCCGGCGCGAAGGACCCCGACCCATCCTTCGAGCTTATGCGCTACCTGTCGGACGCGACCTGCCAGCTCCTGCTGGCCAAGTTGGGCCTCAGCCTGCCGACGATCAAGTCCGTGGCCGCCGACCCCTATTGGAACACCGTCGACCCACGTGTGAAGCAGTTTGTGGATATCCTGCCGTACTCGCATAGCCGGCCGGCCATCCCGCAGATCAATCTCATGAACACCCAGCTCAATACGGTGCGCACCGACGTCCTGAGCGGCAAAAAGGGGGCGGCCGAGGCCTTGCAGGAGGCGAACCAGCAGGTCAATCTGGCCATCCAACAAAACCGTACGTCCTGACCGGAGGCGCAACCAGGCCCGCAGTCTGCCGCTGTGTATCCCGCCGCTGGCACCATTCTTGCTTGCATCACGGCGCGGCATCGCATCACATGGAAAGAGTATGGAGCCGGCTACTGCCCTTCTCGGCAGTGTCACCGTCTCGCCCGAGGACCCAGCGGCTTCCGCCCAGGCTGCCGGCTTGCGCTACGTCAATGACCAGCGGCCCGGCATCTGCCGCGAGCGCGTGCGCGGCGAGTTTCGCTACGTTGGCCCTGAAGGACGCGTTATCGATGACCCCAAGGATCTGGCCCGAATTAAGACGCTGGCGATCCCGCCGGCGTGGACCAGTGTTTGGATCTGCCCCACCCCGCGGGGCCACATTCAGGCCACGGCGCGCGATGCCAGGGGCCGCAAGCAATATCGCTACCATCCGCGATGGCGGGAAGTGCGCGACGAAACGAAGTTCGAGCGCATGCTGACCTTTGGTCAGGCGCTGCCGGCGATTCGGGTCCGTGTCGAGGAGGATGTCCGGCTGCCGGGCATTCCCAAGGAGAAGGTGCTGGCCACCGTGGTTCGCTTGCTGGAGATCACGCGCATTCGGGTCGGCAACGCGGAGTACGCCCGGCGAAATCACCACTTCGGTCTCACGACGATGCAACAAAAGCATATATCCGTCGACGGCACGAAGCTACAGTTCCATTTTGTGGGCAAGAGCGGCAAAGAGCATACGATTGGTGTACGCGATCGCCGCCTGGCGAGGATCATCACACGCTGTCAGGAGCTCCCAGGGCACGAGCTGTTCCAGTACGTCGACGAGCAAGGGGAGCGACACAGCATCGAGTCGGACGATGTCAACGCTTATCTGCGCGCGATCAGTGGGCAGGAGTTTAGCGCCAAAGATTTCCGCACCTGGGCGGGCACCGTGGTCGCCGTTCAGGCGTTGCTCGCCTTTGACGTCGCGGAGTCCGAAGGAAGGGCAAAAACGAATGTCGTCCGCGCCGTCGAATCAGTCGCTGAGTGGCTGGGCAACACGCCAACGGTTTGCCGCCAGTGCTATATCCACCCCGGCATTATCGACGCCTACATGAACGGCAGCATGGCGAAGGCCATGGAGGTACTGGGAGAGGAGCCGAGTGGGGCGTTGTCCCAACTACTTCCCGAGGAGGCGGCCGTGTTGGCGATCCTCCTGCAGCAGGCTCCTCTTCCTCAAGTCGGAAATCCCTTTGTGGCAAGCGTATAGAACAAGGCCAGGTCCGCGAGGACGAGTACCGCAACGGCGATCCAACCAATGATCTTCGTGATACGGTTGTTGGCAAAGTCGCCCATAATCTTGCGACTCGAAGTGAGGAGCAGCAAGAGGACCACCAGGACGGGCGCGATGACCCCGTCGAGCACCTGGGAGTAAAAGAGGGCTTTGATTGGGTCCAGGCTCGACACGGCAAATTGAATGCCGACCAGCAAGGATATGCCGAGCACCAGGTAGAACTGCGGCGCGTGACGAGCGTCGCGGGTGAGGCCCCGGCGCCAACCGAATAGCCCGGAAATCGAGTAGGCGGTCGATGTCGCGAGCACAGGTACCGCCAGTAAGCCCGCGCCGATGATGCCGACAGCAAAGAGGTATTTGGCGTAGGGGCCGGCAAACGGCTCCAGCGCTTTGGCGGCATCCGCGGCCGTGCTTATGGTGATGTGATGGGTGAATAGTACGGAACCGGTGGCGACCAGGATGAAGAAGGCGGTGATATTCGACCAGATCATGCCGGCAGCAATATCCAGATTCGTGCGCTGGATGCTCTGCACGCCGCGCCGCTCTTCAATCTCGCCGCTTGTTTGCCAGAAAAAGAGGTAGGGAGTGATCGTCGTTCCCAGCAAGCCGACTGCGCCGAGGAAGTAGTCCGGCGTGGGCGAGATATGCGGAACGATCGTGCTTTGCAGCGCGTCGGCCCAGTTCGGATGCGCGAGAACCGCGGCCACGATGTAGGTGGCAAAGACGGCGACTAACCAGAGCAGGAGGCGGGAAAAGGCGCGGTAGTCCGCAAAAATGGTGACATAGGCCATGAGGGCGGAGAATGGCACGATGAAGTAGACGAACTTGAGGCCGGTGACGAGCCCGGTGACGGCGGCCATCATCTCCAGGTCGGCGCCGAGCGTGATGACGTTGGCAATCACTGTGGCTAATACCGCCACCGTGGCGACTTTCACGCCGAAATGCGTGCGAATCGAGGTCGCCAGGTCGGTTTTCGTGACATTCCCAACGCGCGCCGCCATCTGCTGGATGACGATCAGCAAGGGCGTGGACAGGAGCAGGAGCCAGTTCTGGGAATAGCCGTTCTGGGCTCCGACGACGGAGTAGGTGGTAATGCCAGCGGGATCATTATCGGCGCCGCCGGTGATGATGCCGGGCCCGATAACTTTGAGCGTCTCCCGAAGGCCGAGACGCGGGCGGCGCGCAATCACCTCATGGGCGTTCAGCGGCGCTTTGGAGCCGCTCCCTGGAATCGCGGGCGGCGTGCCGGCAGCAGGCGAGGACGGGGTGGCGGTACTCATTGCGCAGTTCCCTTCACCGTCGTGGTTTCCCTGGTCTCCGGCGCGGCGATGATCGGTGGCATCACTAACACTTGGAGACTTCGCGTATCTTCATCAAGCAGTTCTCGTAAGGCGAATGCATCCGTCTCGTCGGCGGTGGCGATAAGGATCGCGTGGCCCGCGGCAATCGCCCCACGCAATTCCCCCTGGTAGGTGGCGGCGATGTGCTCCCTGGCAACCGCATCCTCCTCGCCGATGCGGTCGGCGCTATCGGCTGCGAGGAGGCGCAGGCGTACTGACCTGAGGAGCGGATTACCCTCCACTTGTTCGATTGCCAGCTTGGCGTGTAGCTCCTGTTCAAAAATTGCGATGAGCGTCTGTTCCAGGATCGCCGGCTTCTCGGCCCCTTCCGGCGCCACCGTGGTATCGTTGCGCACGGCGATGCCACGTTTTTCCACAATCAGGTGCAGTTCGCGCTCCAGGTTGCGCCGCGCGGTCTCGGACGGTAAGGCCCCAGACACGACGAGCGTCTGCCCTTCCAGCTGCGCATGCAACGTGCTGCCAAAGAGTGGATGGCTGCCCTCTTCCTCCCCTTCCAGCAGGTCGATCCACCAGGAACGGATGTGCTCCGGTACTTCGGTCTCGGCCGTCGTACCTGAACGCCGATCTTGCATCACGTTCTCCTCCAGAACATGCAGACGGGGCGCGGTTCCGCTACCACCCGACCCTTGAATCGTGCGAAAAAGCAAGCAATCGTGCGATAAAGCAAGCAATCGTGCGATAACGCAAGCACTGTGCCATCCTTGCGGGCCTCCTGAACCTGGCTGTTCCTGAAAGGCAAGCGGACGGTCGGCACAGAAGTTGCTTAATGCAAATATCGCGCGATCGCGTGCCGTGATCGGCAGCGGCGCGCTTGGCCATGACGGCGCACGCGACCTGACGGGTACTATCGGCGCGGTGGTACATCTTACCAACCGGGAGAAAACCGTGGCCGACCAGCCGCCTTCGGGACGCCTGCCCGCTGTGCGCACGCTTCGCTTTGAGCTCGCGCCGCGCACGATGGTCAGCGTCGTGGTGACGATCGGCGCAATCTGGCTGCTGAGCCGCGTGTGGCAGATTGTCCTCATGCTGGCCATTGCGCTCGTGCTGGCGGGGTCACTGAGCCCAGTTGTGGTGTGGCTGGAACACCATCGTATCCCTCGGCCCCTCGCCCTTACGCTGATCCTCCTCGGCATGGTCGTGAGCATCCTGGGCCTGGCCGTGCTGGTGGCGCCGGCCCTGGCCTCCGAAGTTGGCTCCTTCGTCACCTCCGCGCCGGCCACGCAGGTGCGAATTGCCGACGTGCTACAGCAGGTGCCGGCGCTGGCCAGCGAGGCAGCGGCAATTCGATCGGTGACGCCGGATGCGGTGCTGGGACCGCTTGGCAAGCATGCGCTGGGCATCATTCGGGCCGCGGCGGAGATCGTCGGGTTGGGCCTTGCCACGGCCGTGCTGGCGTTCTATATCCTGGCCGACCGGGAGCGGGTGCAGGGTTTCGCCTTCTCGCTCTTGCCGCGTCGTTTCCATTTGCGTACGGCGCATGTGCTGCTGGACATGGAAACCGTCGTCGGGGGCTACGTGCGCGGTCAGGCGATTACCTCCCTCCTGATCGGCGTCTTCGTCTTTGTGCTACTGATCGTCGTCGGGACGCCCAACGCCCTCGCGCTCGCGGTGTTTGCCGCTTTGACCGACCTGGTTCCCTTCATCGGCGGTGTCCTCGCTCTCTTGCCGGCGGTGCTGGCGACATTGCCGTTCGGAGCAGGCAGGGCGCTGGTGGTATTGGTGGCGATCGTGCTCTATCAACAGTTAGAGAGCAATCTTATCGTCCCGCGTATCTACGGTAAGTCGCTGCGGCTGTCGGCGGTGGCGGTGACGCTGGCGCTCCTCGTAGGCGGCACCTTGCTGGGCATCCTCGGCGCGTTGTTGGCCCTACCGATCGCTGCCGGCATCCGGGTGTTGATCGAAGACTTGCGCATCGACTTGCCCGGCGAGCAGACGGGCGAGCGCGCCCAACGGGCTGAGGAGGACGAGGCGGAAGCAACGTACGAAGCCGCCATGGCCGGCGTGCCGGTCGTGGAAGCAGCGGCAACCGCGACGGCAATGGTAGAGGAGATGCAGGACCATAATACTGGGGTCGCCGAATAGCAGCACTGCCGGCCCCCGCCGTCCGCCCCACCGCAATGCCGTATAGTAGGCGCAGTCAAAACCGCTAGGCAAGGCACGGACGGGTCAAGGCAGGTGAGTCTGAGTTATGTCGTCCTCACGCAGAATGAGGCGACAGAGATCGGATCGTGCCTGCGCTCCCTCGGCCCGGCGCACGAGGTATTGGTGGTCGATGGCGGGAGCACCGACGACACGCTAAAACAGGCGCGCGCCGCCGCTATGGGCATGCCGTTTCCACTGCGGATTGTGCAGCATCCTTTTCGGGATTTTGCCGCCCAGCGCAATGTTGCGCTTGATCTGCTGGACAGCGATTGGGTCTACTTCGTCGACGCCGACGAACGCAGTTCGCCCGAACAGACGGCCGAGATTGCCCGGCGAGTGGCGAAGCCGGACGCGCCGGCCGGCTTCTGGGTGCCACGCGCCAACATCATTTTCGGCCACCAAATGCGCCACACCGGCTGGTCGCCCGACTATCAGTTGCGGTTATTCCGAGTCTCCCGCGGGCGGTATGATCCGGCCCGTCGCGTGCATGAGCTGGTGCAACTGGATGGCGCCATTGAACACTTGCAAGCGCCGCTTATCCACTACAATTATCGCAACCTATCCCAGTTCATTACCAAGCAGCGCCGCTATGCGCGCCACGAAGCGCAACAGCGGTTGCTCGCCGGCGAACGGTTCCGTCCGCGCGCGTTGCTCAGCCTGCCGGCGCGCGAGTTCCTCTGGCGCTATGTCACGCTCGCCGGTTGGCGCGACGCCGGGCACGGCTTGCTCCTGAGCCTGCTGATGGCTTGGTATCGCTTATTGGTGGGCTGGAAGATGCGACAGTGAGCGTCACCGCCGTCGTCGTGAGTTGGAACGTGCGCGACTACCTCCGACGCTGTTTGCGTTCGTTGCGGGTGGCGGCGGCGCAGACGCCGCTGGAGGTCTGGGTCATTGACAATGGGTCGTCCGACGGTAGTGCAGAGATGATACGGCAGGAGTTCCCGGAGGTTCGCCTGCTCGTCAATGCCGATAATCCTGGGTTTGCCGCTGCCAATAATCAAGCAATCCGCGCCGGCACCGGTCAATACGTGCTGCTCTTAAATCCGGACGCTGAATTAGTGACTGGTGCGCTGGCCACCCTCTGCGCGTATCTCGACCGCCATCCGCAGACGGCGGTGGTCGGTCCGCAGTTGCGCAATAGCGATGAAACGGTGCAGTCGTCGCGCCGGCGGGCGCCCCGGTTGGCCACCGGCTTTGTCGAAAGCACGCAGGTGCAACAGCGGCTGCCCCGAACCTGGTTGACTGATCACTACTACGTGGCGGATCGTCCCGATGCCGACGTGCAGCCGGTCGATTGGCTGGTAGGCGCCTGCCTTTTGGTGCGGCGCGAGGCGATCGAGGCAGTGGGCTTGCTCGACGAAGGTTTTCATCTGTACTCCGAGGAGTTGGAGTGGTGCCTGCGCTTCCGGCGGGCCGGTTGGGACATTGTGTATCAGCCCGCTGCGCGCGTGGTGCACCACTCCGGTCAGAGCAGCGGCCAGGATCTTTTCCAACAGCATTTTCACCACCACCGTAGCAAGTACCGGCTGTATCGCCAACTCTTCGGCTGGCCGGCGGCGTTGCTGCTGCGCATGTGGATTGCCTTGCTCTATCTGGAGCAATTTGTGGAAGAGGCGGCAAAAATGCTGCTCGTCACCCGTAATCGTCCCATGCGCCGGCAGCGGCTGCGGGTGGTCGCCCGGATGCTGCTGTGGCACCTCAGCGGGCTGGGAGTAGCTGAGGCGTGAAGGTGCTCTACGTAAGTGGTGAGTTTCCGCCGCAAGCGGGTGGCGTCGGTGACTACACCGACCGTTTGGCGGGCGCACTAAGCGAACGGGGTGACGAGGTAGCGGTGCTGACGACCGCGCCGGTGGGGGGCGAGATCCCGAATGGCGATGCCGTCTGGGCGAACCAGGAGGGCGCTGTAGTCTGGCGCTCGGTACGGCACTGGAACCTCCGCGCGTGGCGAATTTTGGCGGCGCAATGCCAGGCCTGGCGACCGGACATCGTCCACCTGCAATACCAGGCGGCCGCCTACGGTCTGCGCGGCGAGGTGGCACTCTTTCCCCGGCTCTTCCGCCTCTGGAATATCCGGCCCGTGGTGGTCGTCACCTTCCACGACCTGCTGCCGCCGCATTCGTTCCCCCTGTCGGGACGGTTGGGCGTCGATCGCCGCGCGGTCCTGGTGCTTGGGAGCGGCGCCGACGGCGCCATCGCGACGAACGCTGACGATGCTCGCATGCTGATGACCTGGGGAGTGCGCCGAGTCTGGGAAGTGCCGATTGGGGCGAATATCCCGGTTGCGCTAAACGTCGATGTCCAGACTGTGCGCGCCGACCTCGGCGTGGCTGCCGACGCCCCCCTACTCGCCTACTTCGGATTTTACAACGCCTCAAAAGGCTTGGAAGAATTGTTGACGGCCTTCGCCGCCCTGGGACAGGAACTACCCGCCGCCAAGCTGCTCCTGATTGGCGGCGGCACGGGCCGGACGGACCCAACGAACAAGCCCTACGCGGCATTTTTGCACCGACGGGCGCAAGAGCTGGCGATAACGGACCGGCTGGTCTGGACCGGCTATGTCGATGCTGCCGGCGTCTCGGCCTACCTGCAAGCCGCCACGACTGTGGTGTTGCCTTTCCGAGACGGCGTCTCATTGCGTCGCGGAACGTTGATGGCCGCGCTCAGCCACGGCTGCGCCATCGTCAGCACGAACCCGTTGACACCAGTCCCGCAACTGGACCAGACTGTCGTCCTTTGCCGGCCGAACGATGCCCTAGACTTACAGCGCGCGATCAGGGCAAGTTTGGACCCGGCGATGCAGCGGCGCTTGCGCGGCGCGGCGTTGGCAGCGGCGGCGGATTTCTCGTGGAGTGCCATTGCGGCGGCACATAGTGCTGTTTACCAAGCTTTATGTCATTCCAACGCCTGAAAAGCGTCGCCATAAGGGGCTTCCCATTTTTAAGTAGCCGGACCATTCCGACCTATGTAGGACGATGGGGCTATCGCTGATACGGCTCCTTACGCTTATCCATCTGGTATCCGCTTAATCGCTTCTCGTTATACTACGGGTCGAACGTGGGAAGCAAGCGATGGAAGCGACGGACCCTGGGAGGGGCCAAGCGGCGGTTCGGTTGGTGGGCCGTCGATCGGGGATGGGCGAGGAGGAGCATACGGCATGGTGCTGAGCATGTCTCAGGAGATGGCGCCCGTGGCAGCGGCCGCGATGCGGGCGGTAATTGGTGTGTCGGCACCACCGACCAGCCGAACAGGTATCCGCATCCTGCTGGCGGAGTCCATACCGCTGGTCCGCATGGGGCTGCGCAATTCGCTGGAGGGGCTGGGAGGCCATGGGGTGGTCGCCAGTGTCAGCACCTGTCGGGAAGCGCTGCTGGTATTGCAGCGGGAAACCGTAGATGTGCTCATCGCCTGTATTGAACTGGATGATCAGAGCGGGCTCAATCTGGTCCACGCGGCGCGGCGTTTGCGGCCGGACTTGCGTTGCCTCCTGCTCAGCGAGGCGGAGAGTGAAGAGGAACTTTACCTGGCCTTCAAGGTGGGTGCCGCCGGCTATTTCTCCAAAATGATCGCGCCGGAGCCCCTGCTCCAGGCAGTGCAGCAGATTGCCGACGGCTGCCTTCTATTGAGTACCGACGTCCTGGCGGCGCCTCGGCGGCGTAGCCGGGCCGACAAGGTACTCGAGCAGATGGACCAGCAGGTGCCGGAGCCCAGCTACCTGCCGCTCTCGAATCGGGAACTGGAAGTGGTCAAGCTTATTGCCCAGGGCAATGGTAACAAGCACATCGCCCAGGCACTCGGCATCAGCGACCAGACGGTAAAGAACCACATCACCGCTATCTTGCGGAAACTTGGCGTCAACGACCGCACCCACGCCGCCATCTACGCCTTACAGCGCGGGTGGATCGGTGACGTCCAGACCTGACGCCGGCCGTGATACCGCTGCCGTTGACGCCTGACGAACTGCACGAACAGGTGCGCCGGGCGCTGGCGGAAGACCTCGGCTGGGGCGACGTCACCACGCGCGGACTTCTGACTCCGACCGTTCAGGCACGGGGCGCGATTGCCTTCCGGGAAGATGGAGTGGTTTCCGGCTTGCCGGTGGCGGCCGCCGTCTATGCCCTGTTGGATTCATCCGTTCGGTGGGAAGCCACCATTGCGGACGGCGACTCCGTTGCCACTGGTACCCGGGTGTGCCAGGTCAGCGGGCCGGCGGCCAGCCTGCTGTCGGGTGAGCGCCTGGCGCTGAATTACTTGCAGCGGCTGTCCGGCATCGCCACGCTGACTGCACGCTACGTCCAGGCCCTCCAGGGTACGCGCGCCCAGCTTGTCGATACGCGCAAGACGACGCCCGGCTTGCGCGGCCTGGAGAAGTATGCCGTCCGCTGCGGCGGCGGCGGCAACCACCGCCACGGTCTGAGCGATGGCGTGCTGGTGAAAGATAATCACATCGCCATCCTCCAGCGCGAGGGCCTCACCCTGACGGCGATCGTGGCGCGCTCCCGCGCCGCCACTCCCCATTCCTTGCGCATCGAGGTCGAGGTGGATCGTGTGGACCAGATTGAAGACGTGCTTGCCGGCGGGGCCGACGTCATCCTCCTCGACAATATGCCGCCGCCGGTCCTCGCCGAGGCCGTGCGCCAGGTGGCCGGCCGCGCCATCACCGAGGCGTCGGGCGGCATCACGCTCGCCAACATTCGCGCCTGCGCCGAGTCCGGCGTGGACCTCATCAGCGTCGGCGCCCTTACCCACTCCGCACGGGCCCTGGATATCGGGTTGGATTTCGAGTAGCGGGTCGATCCGCCTGCCCCTACATGAGGCGCTTATTCAGTTCCAACGACCAGCAGCCCTCCTACATCCACCCCAACCTCCTTCCCGACTGCCACGATCTGGCGCACGGTCTCGTCATCGACATCGATGCCGTCGCGGAGGCGTGCAGCGTGGGTGCGGAACTCTGGTTCGCCGGGTAGGAAGACTTCGGCCACCCCGTCGATGGGCGGACTGGACTTGACGTGATCGGCCAGGACGGTCATTTCGCGGAGGAACTGCTCGCGCGGCAAGAAGCTGTCTGGGTTAATGGCGGCGTAGAACAGGCCATTGCCGGCCCGTTCGGGATTGGGGCGGCTGACGCCGGCGCCACCGAGCGCGCCGGAGAGTATTTCCACCATCAAGGCGAGCGCGAAGCCCTTGTGCCCGACGGGTCCGCCGAGCGGCAGGAGCGAGCCACCTTCGTACAGGGCGTTGGCGTCCGTTGTCGGTCGGCCTTCGGCATCCTGCACCCAGCCCGGCGGCAGCGGCTCGCCACGGTTGCGCTTGACGCGCACCTTGCCTTCCGGCACCACGGAGGGGGTAAGGTCCATGATGAACGGTATGTCGCCGGGACGGGGTGCGCCAAAGGCGATCGGGTTGGGGGAGAGCCGGCCGGACTTGGCGCCGAACGGAGCCAGCAAGCGGCCCTGGCCGTGGTTATTGACCGTCGCCAAGGCCAGCATGCCCTGTTCGGCGGCGATCTCCACATATTCCCCCAGCCGGCCAACATGGTTGCAATGAAAGGCCGTAACGACGCCGACTGTGTGCTGCAGCGCCTTCTCCAGGGCCAACTCCGCGGCGTGCCGCGCGACCACCTGGCCGAAGCCCCAACCGCCATCCAGGACGGCCATCGCCGGCGCTTCCTGTACGGTTTGGATGGCGGCGTTAGGTCGTGTGAGGCCATTGCGTACGTTGTTAATGTATTGCGGAATGCGAATGACACCGTGGGAGTCGTGCCCAAGCAAGTTCGACTGCACGAGCGAGTGCGCGACGATCTGCGCTTCGTGTTCCGGCACACCGGCGCCGCCAAAGATGCGGCTCCCCGCTGCCTCCAGCGTGGCGGCCTGAAATCTGGGCATCTGCTTCTCCCTGCTCGTACGGTAGAGACCTTGGCGCCGGCCGAACCGGGGCGCCAGGGAGTATAGCAAAGGGGGAATGCCGCATGCACTATACTCAGGAACTCGTGACCCAGATCCGTAGGCGCGCCCGGCACCGAACCGCCGGCTGAGGGGAGACCATTATGGGACTGCTGGACGGCAAGATCGCCGTCATCTTCGGCGTCGCTAACCACCGCAGTATCGGCTGGCAGATCGCCCTGGCTTTCGCCGAACAGGGCGCGACGCTTTCCTTCGCGGCCCAGGAGCGCGTCGTTCCCGATGTGGAGAAGCTGGCGACCACGCTCGGGGAACCGGCGGTGTATACCTGCGACGTGCAGAACGACGGCGACGTGCCGGCCGTCTTCGCCGCGCTGAGCGAGCGTTACGGCGGGGTTGACGTTGTGGTGCATAGTCTCGCCTTTGCCAACCGAGACGACGTGTCCGGACGGCGTTTCGTGGATACTTCGCGGGCCGGCTTTCTCCTCGCTCTGGACGTCAGCGCCTATTCGCTTACGCTCGTCGCCCAGGCGGCGGAGCCACTGTTGGAGGCGCGCGGCGGCGGCAGTATCGTGACCATGACCTATATGGGCAGTGAACGCGTCATCCCGAACTACAACGTCATGGGCGTGGCCAAGGCGGCCCTGGAGTGCAGCGTACGCTACCTGGCCAACGACCTGGGGCCGAAGGGTATCCGCGTCAACGCCATTTCGGCGGGACCGCAGCGCACGCTGGCGGCGCGCGC
Organism: Chloroflexota bacterium; assembly: GCA_051003235.1. Lineage (GTDB taxonomy): Bacteria > Chloroflexota > UBA4733 > UBA4733 > UBA4733 > UBA4733. The sequence goes on from JBPCLN010000172.1 coordinate 13,172, forward strand.
CATCGCCGGCTTCCCTGATATGGAAAAACATGTAGCGGCCCACGCCCCGATGCGGCGTAACGTGGAGGGCCAGGACCTTGGCAGCGCCGCGCTCTACCTGTGCAGCGACCTTGGCCGGAACGTCACCGGCGAGGTACTGCACGTTGATGGGGGCTATAACATCATCGGTATGTGACGATATAGTGAGACCCGCCCTCACTCTCCCCTATTGCTTTCTTCCCTTTGGGCCAGGGCAATCGGGGAACGCCCGCCTTCCCGCCTGCTCGTGGCGCTACAGTACGGATAGACCTTGCGTGAACTGTGGGCTGTCCGGGGCTGGTCGGGAGAGAGATGACGATGCGGGTGACCGTCGGCCGAGGCGCGACGCTTCATAG
>JBPCLN010000173.1:0-19168 GCA_051003235.1 Chloroflexota bacterium
CGGATCTCGACCTCGACGCGATCGTGGGAAGGGCGGGCGTCTGATGCCGAATCCGTTCAACGAGCTGGCGGTGGTCGAGCAGCCTGCGCTCGACCTGCTGGCCAAGCTCGGCTGGACGATCGTCAGCGCGTCAGAGGAAAGGTTCGGGTCAGCAGGGACGTTGGGGCGGGACTCGACGGCCGAAGTGGTGCTCGTCCATCGGCTGCGGGACGCGATTCGCAATCTGAACCCTGCCATGCCGGAGCTGGTGCGGGAGGAGGCGCTGGCCGAGTTCGTCAAGGACCGGTCGAAGATGGATTGGGTCCGGGCCAACAAGGCCGTCCACGACCTGCTGCGCGACGGCTACCGGGCCACGTGGCGCAACGACGACGGCGATGACGAGCACGACATCGTTCGGTTCATCGACTTCCGCCATGCCGACGAGAACGAGTGGCTGGTGGCGTCGCAGGTCCGCATCGCCGGCGAGCTCCACAACCGCCGGCCCGACACGATTCTCTACGTCAACGGGATCCCGCTGGTGTTGGTCGAGTTCAAGGCGCCGCATGTCGCGGTCAAGCACGCCTACGACGACAACTTGTGCGACTACCGCGACGTCATCCCGGCGCTGTTCGTCCCCAACGTCTTCGTGCTGCTCTCGAACGGCTCTGAGGCCAAGGTGGGCTCGACGTTCGCGCCGTGGGAGTTCTTCGGCGACTGGAAGGTCATCGACGCCGACGGAAACCGAGGCGTCGTCGCTCTCGAGACCGCCATCCGGGGAACGTGCTCGAAGTACGAATTGCTCGATCTGATCGAGAACTTCGTCTCCTACATGGAACGCCCCGGTGGGCCGATCAAGGTCGTGGCCCGCAATCACCAGTACCTCGGCGTCAACGCCGCCATCGAGAACCTGCACCGGGTCCGGGCCGCTGGTGAGAAGCGCCTCGGCGTCTTCTGGCACACCCAGGGCTCCGGCAAGAGCCTGTCGATGCTGTGGTTCACCCAGAAGGTGCTCCGCCGCATCCCCGGCTCATGGACATTCGTGATGGTCACCGACCGCACCGAGCTCGACCTCCAGCTCCACGGCGAGTTCGCCGACGCCGGCGCAATCTCCGACCAGGCCCAGGTCCACGCCGAGAACTCCACCCACCTCCGTGAGCTGCTCGCCGCCGACCATCGCTACGTGTTCACGCTGATCCACAAGTTCCGGCTCGACAAGGGCGCCGGCGAGACGACGATGCCGGTCCTGTCCGACCGGTCCGACGTCATCGTCATCACCGACGAGGCCCATCGCAGCCAGTACGACACCCTCGCCCTCAACATGCGCCAGGCGCTGCCCAACGCCGCGTTCATGGGCTTCACCGGCACACCGCTCATCCAGGGCGAGGAGCTGACCCGCGAGCAGTTCGGCGACTACGTCTCGATCTACAACTTCCGTGACGCCATCGAGGACGGCGCCACCGTTCCGCTCTACTACGAGAACCGGATCCCCGAGCTCCAGATCGTCAACGAGAACTTCGCTGACGAACTTGGCGAACTGCTCGAGGAGGCCGAGCTCGACGAAGACGCCGAAGGCCAGCTCGCCCGCCACTTCGGCAAGGAGTACACGCTCCTCACCCGACCCGAACGCCTCCGAACCATCGCCCAAGACCTCGTTCGTCACTTCGTCGGCCGAGGCTTCACCGGCAAAGCCATGTACGTCGGGGTCGACAAGGCCGCCGCCGTCCGCATGTACGACTACGTGTCCGAGGCCTGGGCCGACCACCTCGACGAGCTCCGTGCCCAGCACGACGCGCTGCCGGTCCTGGAACAGCCGTGGTTGGCCAGCCGCATTGCGCTGATGGAGACCACCGACATGGCGGTCGTGGTCAGCCAGGCCCAGAACGAGGTCGCCCACATGGAGGCGCTCGGACTCGACATCAAGCCCCACCGCAAGCGCATCGTCGAGGAGGACCTGGCCGAGAAGTTCAAGGACGCCAAGGACCCGCTGCGCATCGTGTTCGTGTGTGCCATGTGGATGACCGGCTTCGACGCTCCGAGCGTGTCGACCATCTACCTCGACCGCCCCATGCGCAACCACACGCTCATGCAGACGATCGCCCGCGCCAATCGCGTCCACGACGGGAAAGCCAACGGCCTGATTGTCGACTATATCGGTGTCTTCCGCGATCTGCAAGCTGCCCTGGCGATCTATGGCTCCCATGGCGGCGCTGCCAGCCCCGGCGACCTGCCGGTGCAACCCAAGGAGCAGGCGGTGGAAGCGCTGCGGCTGACGGTGGCGGAGTTGAACCGCTTCTGTTCGGAGCGCGGCGCGGACATCGCCGCCATCATCGCGGCGACCGGCTTTCTCCGGCTGACGCTGCTGGACAACGCCTTCGACGCGTTGCTGACGGACGACCGCACGAAGAACGCCTACCTGGCGCTGGCGGCGGAGGCGGCGAAGGGCTACCGAGCGATCCTGCCGGACCCGGCGGCCAACGCCTTCGCGCCGGCGCTCGCCTGCCACGCCGTCCTTGCCGCCCGCGTCCTCTCTGTCTCGCCGCGTCCCGACATCAGCCGGGTGATGGCCGGCATCGCCGAGTTGCTCGACGTCTATATCACGCCGGAGGAGCGGCGGGTCGCCGAGACGCCGGGCGTCTACAGTGTCGCTACAGCCACCGACCTCAGCGCCCTCGATTTCGAGCGGCTGCGTGCCCAGTTTGCCGAGCACCGTCACATCGCCGCCGCCCGGCTGCGCGCCGCCATCGGCGACCAGTTGCAGACGCTGCTGCGGCGCAATCGCAGCCTGCTGAACTACCAGGAACGCTTCCAGCGCCTGATCGACGACTACAACGCCGGCACCGTGAGCATCGAAGCCTTCATTGCCGAGCTGAGGCTGCTGTCGCGCGACCTGGAGGTCGAAGGCGAACGCGCTGCCCACGAAGGGCTGTCGGAAGAGGAACTGGCCCTGTTCGATCTGCTTCACCTGCCTGCTTTGCTGCTGTCCACTGAAAACGACGCCGCGCTCAAGCAGGCCGCTCGCGAACTCCTGACCAGGCTTAAGGCGGAGACCCTGACGCTCGACTGGCGCAAACGCCAACAGTCGCGAGCGCAGACGCTGACCGTTATCCGCGAGGTCCTCGACCGCGCACTACCGCCCGCCTTCGCGCCCGAACGTTACGAACAGGTCTGCGCCGCCGTCTACGAGCACATCTACGACGCCTACACCGGCCCCGGCCGCAGCATCTACGACGATGTGGCCTGAGGAGGGCGAACGCTCAGCCCGGCTCAGGCCAATGAAGATCGGACTCGGCATTAGTCGCCCAGGAAGCCGCGGGCGAGCTGCGGCACCTGCTTCAGCAGGTCATTCAGCGGACCATCGACCTGCTGGGCGAACTGGACGGCGCTGATTGTTCCCTGGAGCACCTGGCTGTACAACGGCGTGAACAGCTTGACCATCTGCGGATATATCGTTGTGACCGGCGTGTATTTGTAGTGGCTGCTCTCCAGCATGTCCAGCACCATCTGGAAATTGCGGCCATCCGCGCCCGGCACCTGCGGCTTGAGGAAGTCGGCCGACTCGGCGACCGTGCGATACGGCGGCACCCCCAAGCCGGCTTTCGCCACGAGCTCGCTCTGGCCGGCCGGACCGGTGACATAGGCCGCCAGGGCAAAAGCCTGGTCGGGCGATTTGGAGCCGGTCGCCACCATGACCGAGTCGGCTGGATTGCGTGTGAACGCGCCGGCTTTGCCACTGGGCATGGGGGCAATGTCGTAGTTGACATCTTGCTTCTTGGCGGCGATGTAGAATGCTTCGGTGACGTTATTCGCCCACATAGCGATCTTGCCATTCACGAAGGCGTCCAGCGTAGCACCGAGCGTCTTCGCCTCATCGGCGTTGGGATGGACGTGATATTTGTTGATGAGGTCGGCGTGGTACTGAAAGCCGTCCGTCGTCGTCGCCATGGTGATGGTGGACGTCGTGTGATCCGCACTCAGCACGTCGCCGCCGTTCCCCCAGATGGTCTCCAGGCTGTCGCGCCAGTCGAGCGGCCAGCTCACGCCAAAGGTCTTGGCGGCGCCATTGCTGGTCGTCAGCTTCTGGGCTCGCGCCACCAACTCGTCCCAGGTCCACGACGGGTCATCCCACTTGGCCGGCGGCAGCGGCACGCCATGGGCAGCGAACACGTCCTTGTTGTAAAAGATGACGATCGGCTGCAGATCGAGCGGCATGATTAGCAGCTTGCCGCCGATGTGCGCCTTGTTCCACTCTTGCGGGAAATAGGTGTCGGCGGTGATCTTGGCACGGGCAGCATAGGCGGTCAGGTCGAGCAGCATCCCGCTGGCATAGAAGCCCGGCATCCACTTGGTCTCGATATCCGCGCAATCGGACGAAGTACCGGCGGCCGCCAGCACAGTAAGCTTTTGCTGCAGATCCTGATTGGGGAATAATTCGTAGTTGATCTTCACGTTGGGGTTCTGCTGTTGGAACTCCTGCACCACCTTCCCTTCAATATCGGAGAACGGCTTGCTGACGTTCTGGGTCGTATAACGCAACTCGCCGGGGGCGGCGGCGGCGCGGCTGGCGGCGGCGACGGTAGCGCTGCTACTCCCTGCCGCGGTCGCCGGTGTGCTCGCGGCGGCGCTTGTCGAAGCTGCCGGTGAAGACGTGGCGCTCGTGGTCGCAGCGCTCGACGACGCCGAGCCCGTCGACACAGCAGTACTGGAGGCCGTGGTCGTCGTCGCGGCAGCACTCGTCGCGGCCGTGCTGGTGGCCGGCGCGGACACAGAAGCTGACACTGACGCTGTCGAGATTGTCGCGGCTGCTCCCCCACAGGCAGCAAGGAGGGTTGCGCCGACCAGTCCGGCGGCGGTCCCTGCAGCCGCTCGCAAGACCATACGCCGAGTCACCATTTGATCCATCGATGCGGCCCCTTACCTACTCCCCATGCCGTATCTTTCCGTTGTGACACGTGGCCGCAACCAGGCAATCGTAGTTGGAAAGTAGCAGACCGTCAAGCCTGGGGACAGCGATTCGGCGGCCTGCGATGCGCCCCCTGCAACCGGCGTGGTGGTCGTCCCCGCACCGACTGGCAGCGGCCATCGCACTGGAAGGCGGCGGACGACCCAGAATGGGCAGGGACCTTTGGCAAAGGGTGGTCGCGGACCATTCCACGCGCTAGTATGCAATAGGGTGGCGGCAGCCGGGGGCGGCGACTGTGCCGTGGGAATGGTGATCGGCGTACAGGTGGAGCAACGGAACGGGCTGGCCATTGTCGCCGAGACCACGGCGGCGATTGCGGCAGCGCCGGATCTGGAGCAGGGCCTGCGGGCGCTCATTCGCGGGATGCAACGCCTCACGAACGCTGATAGCGGCGGCGTGCGCCTCCTGCATCAGGCCGATCGGGCGGAGGGCGGTTGTCGGCTGCTCTTCTGGCGGGGCGATGACGCCTACGAGTGGCAAGACTTACCGGGGGAGTCCGGCAGTAACGTAGACGTAACAGTGACTAGCGGGATTCCCCAATATACGGCTGATCTCGCCGCGCTCGCCGACGATGGCGATGCGCTGGCCGCCGCGGCACACCGCCGCGACGGGCTCAGTAGCAGTCTGATCGTCCCGCTCCGGTCGCGGGGCCACGTCATCGGCACGCTGCACGCCGACTCCCACCGCGCCGACGCCTTTGCCCGAGAACTGCTTCTGCCGCTGCAGGTGCTCGCCGACCATGCCGGCGGAGCGGTCGAGCAGGCGCGCCTGGAAGTACGCCGCCAGGAAGTGGCCGAACAGGTGATCAGCACGCTGGCGCGGGTGGGCGCCGCCGGCAACACGGAAGAGGCGCTGGAGGTACTCCTGCGCGGCGCGATGACCCTGCTCGGAGGCATCGGCGGGGTCGCGAGGGCGTTCGACGCCGAGGCGCGGGAGAGCACGCTGCTCGTGGTGATCCGCCCCGACGGCGCGCTGGAGCACAACCGGCAGCGTCAGTCCATCGCGACGGGGAGCATGGCGCAGGCGATCTTTGACGGCGGTCCCCCTGTCGTCATCGACGACTACCAGGCGCTTGATCCGGCCACCTACCCGCTCTACGCCTCCATGCAGCAGCAAGGGATTCGGTCCTCGGTCAATGTACCGATTCAAGCGCACGGCCAACGCCTGGGCAGCTTGCACATTAATCATCGCCGGCCCGGCTTCTTCGGCCCAACGGAGCTGCATATCGCCGAGGCGCTGGCGTCCCAGGCCGGTGCGGCGATTGAGCGGGCGGTGCTGGTGGAAGCGGAACGCACCCAGATGCAGGCACGGCTGGCGGCGGAAGCGCAGTTCCGGGTCCTGAAGGATGAGTTTGTGGCCCTCGTCTCGCACGAGCTGCGGACCCCTTTGACGTCAATCAAGGGCTTTGCCGACCTGTTGCTGGCCGGAGAGGCGGGGGAACTCTCAGCCGATCAGCGGGAATTCCTCACCGTCATCCAGCGCAATGCCGACCGGGAAGTGACGCTGGTCAATGACCTGCTGGATCTTTCCCGGTTAGAGGCGGACCAGGCGGATCTCAGGTCCATTCCGCTGGACCTGAATCTGGTGCTCCACGATGTGGTCACCTCGCTCCATCCCCAACTGCGGGCGAAGCGTCAGCAGATGACCATCACGGCGCCGCCGACCCTGCCTTTCGTCGCCGGTGATCGGGCGCGGCTGACGCAGGTGTTCACCAATTTGATGTCCAATGCGCATAAGTACACAGCGGAAGGCGGCGCGATTGCCGTCGTCGCGCGTCAGCACGCCGGCGGCGTCGCCGTGGACGTTCGTGACAATGGGATCGGCCTGACCAATGACGATTTGACCCGCCTGTTCACCAAATTCTTCCGCGCCAGGAACCGCGTCGCCCAGGAAGCAGGTGGTACCGGCCTTGGCCTGGCGATCACGCGGGCGATTGTGGAACGCCACGGCGGCAATATCGCGGTGACCAGTTCGCCCGGCGCGGGATCAACCTTCACGGTGACGTTGCCGGCTGTCTCGACGCCGTAGGCGCCGCGCGGCGCCCTCAGTCGGACTGGCGGATGAGTTCCCGTAAGGCCGGTTCGTACGCTTCACTGTAGCTGGGGAAGGCGTGGACGACGCCGGTCAACGTCGTCAGGGGCGTCTCGACCAGGATGGCCAGTTGCGCCTCGCCCAACCATTCGGCAGCATGGGGTCCGGCGATGGAGGCGCCGATCAGGACGCGCCGCCGGCGATCCGCCACCAGAACGACCCGGCCATCTGTTTCGCTGTCGGCGCTGGCGCGGGCGGTCTCGGCGATATTCATACCGGCGCTGATCGCGTCGATCCCTTGCTGCTGGGCCTGGGCCAAGGTGAGGCCGACCGAGGCGAGCGCCGGTTCCGTATAGACGGCGCGCGGAATGGCGCGGTAATCGGCGACCGCATTGCCGCCGAGCAGGTTGGCCGTGATGATGCGCGCCTGGTAGTTGGCGGTGTGCGTGAACGGCGCAATACCGGTGACATCGCCCGCCGCCCAGACGTGCCCTTGCCCTTCCACACGGCAATGTTTGTCCGTCGCCAGCCCTTCCTTGCCGGGCACGATGCCGAGGCGCTCGAGGCCGAGGGCGTCGACCTGCGGCCGGCGGCCGGTGGCGACGATGACGCGTTCGGCGGTGAGCACCGTGGCGTCAGCGAGGGTCAGTTGCGCCCCCAGCGGCGCCGCCTGGGCGGAGATCACGTCTGCGCCTAATAGCACGTCGATACCATCCCGGCGCAACGCCGCCGCCAGTATGGTGGTAATCTCCGGTTCCTCCTCGGGGATTAGGTGCGACGCCATCTGCAGGAGGACGACCGAGACGCCGAAACGGGCGAACAGTTGGGCCAGCTCGCAGCCCACAGGACCGCCGCCGAGGATGAGCAGCGATGCCGGCAGGTCGCGGCTGCTCAACGCCTCCGCGCTCGTCCAGGTCGGCACGTGGTCCAAGCCCTCAATCGGCGGCATCTGCGGACGGGAGCCCGTGGCAATCACGAGATCAGTCCAGGCAAGAAGGCGGTCATCAACGGCCACGGCGCCATCGGCGGTGAGGCGACCCTGGCCGCGGATCAACGTGACACCGGCCTGCGCCAGACCGGCGGCGTCTTCGCTGTCGTCGCGACCGTTGACGATCCGGTCCCGCCGGGTGACGGCCTGAGCATAAGCCGCCCGATCGTCGTCGTGGGGGAGCGCTGCCCCGAGCGCTCCCAGGTCGCGACCCCGGCGCAGCAGGTGACGCACGTGGGCTGATCGCAGCATGGCCTTGCTGGGCATACAGGCATAGTAGGGGCATTCGCCGCCGACGAGGGCGTTTTCAATTGCGGCGACCTTCTTTCCGCCTTGCGCTGCCGCTGCCGCGATCGCCCCGCCCGCCGAGCCGGCCCCCAATACCACAATGTCAAAATGCTCCACGCAGCCCTGCCCCCACCCACTTCATGGCCGCTGCTACCAACGCCGGCATGGGCATGCAAGTGCGGAACCAACCCCGACCGCGGCTAGCGACGGTGCCATGGGCCGCCTTGGATCGTCGGCTAACCAACCGACGTTTGACGGCCCTTCAGGTATCCCGTACACTTAACAGCGGGAGTAGCACCCGCCTCATCGGCTGATCCCCTGAGGCGCAACCGATTAGGGGCAACTGCTTGTATCAGCCTGGTTGGTCCGCGGTCACGCTTTGCCGCATTATCCCGCTGGGGCGAAACCATGGCCGATAACCCGAAACGCAGTGTGGCGCGCGAGTCGCTTCGCGATCTCGCTGAGCGCATGGCGGAGGAGTGCCGGTTAGTGCAGCCTTTGGCGGAGGCGTGTGAGTTGAAACTGCGCGTCTGGGAAGCGGGGCGCCGCACGGAAGATTGGCGTCTGATCGTGGTGCGTCGCGGCTCGGGCCGCGAGTATCAGGTGCGTTCCTGGGCCGATTGGGAGCGCATCAAGCGATTGGCCGGCGATTGGTCTACGCCCACCGGCTAAGCGGCCGGCAGGCGCTATGTCCATCACTGCTCGTCTCGGTACGGCACAGCGAATAGAAAGGCCCCCTCCGATTACGACCATTACCGAACACGTACCCATGCATCTGTTTCCCGGGGCGGATAGTCGACGGCACGACATTTTTGAACCGGCCGCTGATCAGCAGGGCACCGTTCTGCTCCGCCGCGACGACAGCGCTATCTCCCATGATTGTGGCGCCTGTGGCGTACCGCTCCTGGAAGGATGCCGCTTGGACCGCCTGCCCGGCAAAGTCTTCCATTGCCTGGCCTGCGGCGCCTTTTGTATCCCGTAGCGTCCGGCGATGCCGGGCCAAACGTACCAGTTTTGTTGCAGCCGGCAATGGGTAGTACCAATTGGCGCGCAATGTGGTACGATACCTACAGGTTTAGCGACTCGGGTCACATCGTACCCCCTCTCCCGTGGTGAGCATTTCCCCTCCCTCTGGCTACAGGGCAGCGTAGACAAGTCTCCAAACCCTGTCGGCATGCTATTTGTTGGCATGCCATATGGAGGTCCTCGTTTTTATGTCCTTTTCTGATAAGACGCTCAACTGTCGCGACTGCGGGCGTCCGTTCGAGTTCACCGGCGGCGAGCAAGAGTTCTACGCCTCACGTGGCTTCACGAACGAACCAAGCCGCTGCCCGGAATGCCGCGCCGCGCGCAAGGCGTCCGGTGGTGATTCCCGCTCCGGCGGCCAGAGCAACACGCGCGACAACAGCAGCTACAGTGACGGCGGTTACGGTAGCAGCAGCAGCAGCGGCGGCTACAGCAGCGGCGGTAGCTACGGCGGCGGACGCAGCAGCGAGCGTGGCGGCTACAGCGGTAGCCGCGAGCAGCGCCAGATGTTCACTGCCACCTGCTCATCCTGCGGCAAAGAGGCGCAGGTGCCCTTCCAGCCGACGAGCGGCAAGCCGGTCTACTGCAGCGACTGCTTTGCGACGCAGCGCAGTAACCGCTACTAGAGCGAACGAACGGCGGAGGTATTGTGCCTCCGCCGGCTCCCGCTCTTAGTCGTTTAGGGGCGTGGGCACGTTTCACCACATGAGAGGTACCACCGTGGCAACAGGCACTATCAAGACCGTCACCGATCGGGGCTTCGGCTTTATCCGCCCGGAAGAGGGCGGCGACGATCTGTTCTTTCACCGCACGGCGCTCAATGGCGTTTCCTTTGAGCAACTGCGCCAGGGCGATCGCGTGAGCTATACGGCGGAAGCCGATCAGCGGGGCAAGGGCATGCGCGCAGCGCAAGTCCAACTCGTCGAAGAGTAGTACTCCCCGATTCAGTTCGGGCACGGTGCGGCGTTCGGGTCGGCGAAAAGCCGATCAGGACGTCGCACCGCTGTTTCCAACCGGGATCGTCGGTTGTCGTCTTTCCACCCGCTTGATTAATTCAGCCAGCGGCATGTCGGCCAGCGAGGCCAGTCGCAGATCGGCGTGATCCAGTCCGAGCCGGCTACTGATGGCATTCGGTACGACAACGCAGAATATGCCGGCGCGGTTGGCGGCACGCACGCCGTTTGGGGAGTCCTCCAGCACAATCGCCTCCGCCGGCAGCACCTGGAGCGCCGCCAGGACGGCGAAGTACAGGGCGGGGTCCGGCTTCACCCGTTCCACATCCTCGGCGCACCGGAGCGCGTCGAAGTAGGCGTGCAGGCCGAGCCGTTGCAGGTGATCCTCCACCCACTGACGCGGCGAACTCGACGCCAGGCCAATCTTCAAACCAAGCGCCTTCGCATCCGCCAGATAGTCGGCGATGCCGGGAAGGGCAGCTTGCTCGGCAGCGAGCACGCCCTTACGGGCCAGCCGTAGCGCCTGCAGTTCCTCGCGATTCACCGGCCGGCCGAGCTTGCCCGCCAGATCGGTGAAGGGGTCGAACGCCTCGCTACTCGTGCCCAGGCACACTGCCCACTCTTCCAGCGACAGTTCGCAGCCATGGGCTTGATAAATCTCCTGCCAGGATTGAAAGGCCGGCGCCTCGGTGTCGACCATCAGCCCATCGAAGTCAAAGATCAGGGCGCGGATCATTGTGTGTCCTTGTCAATTTAGGGTCGTCGTTGCGAATTTAACCTCCGCGCCGGCGGCGGCAGCCGCTCAAGCGGCAGGCCCAGTGTACCAAGTGACCGGAAGTGCGCCGTGTTGGCCTGGGGTACTGCTCGCTTGTGCTACCGTATCCCGCACAGCGCAGCGCAGCACGTACAAAGGAGCCTTCCTGACTATGCCTGAAGTGAGGCCGCTTGGCTTTCGTCCCAATCTCGACGGTTACTACGACGCGTCGCCGCAGCTCCAAATGCAGATCTATCGCCGTTCCGAGGCGCTTTTTGATTACTGGGAGCGCCACAAGGATGGCCTGGAAATACCGTCCCATGTCCAGACATGGCAGGCAAGGGTGCGGGAACGCGCCCTCCTGGCCATCGGTGGGTTGCCCCCCTCCGATAGCCCATTGCAGGCCGAGTCGCGTGGCGTGGTACCGGGTGACGGCTTCTCCATCGAAAAGATCATCTTCCAGAGCCAGCCGGAGGTGTATGTCACGGCCAATCTCTACCTGCCGGCGCGCCTTTCCGGCCCCACTGGGGCTGTGGTGTTTGCCTGCGGCCACGGCGAAACAGCGAAGGCCCATCCCACCTACCAGGCGGTCTGCCAGCGCCTCGCCCGCAATGGCCTGGTGGCGCTGGCCTTCGACCCTTCCGGGCAGGGTGAACGGAAGAGCTACCTGGACGGCGACGGCCGGGAACAGGTGCGCTGGGGCACGGCGGAGCACATGTACGCCGGGTATCAATGCTGGCAGCTCGGCCACTCCCTCGTTCGCTACTTCGTCCACGACGCTCAACGCGCGCTGGACTATCTCGCCGCTCGGCCGGAAGTCGATCCGGCGCGCATCGGCATGACGGGGAGCAGCGGCGGCGGCACCCAAACCGCCTGGATGATGCTGCTGGAGCCGCGTCTGGCGGCGGCCGCGCCGGCCACGTTCATCTCCAGCCGTCGCGCCTATATGTGGACGGGGCAGGCCCAGGATGCGGAGCAGCACCTACCAGGTGGGACCGTTGCCGGTATCGATCATGAAGATAGTCTGATCGCCATGGCGCCGCGTCCCGTGCTTGCTCTGGCCGTCAACTACGACTTCTTCAACATCGAAGGTACGGTGCGGACCGTGGAGCGGGCCCGACGCATCTACCGGGTGCTGGGCGCCGAGTCACATATTGGCCTCGTACGGGTCGATTCGACCCACCAGTACCATCCGGTGCTCGCCCGCGCCGCCACGGCATTTTTTGTTCAACACCTCCTTCGGCGCGACCCGACGGCGCTGGATGACCGCGACCCGATTCCTTTTGCCCCAACGGTGCTGCAATGCACCGAGTCCGGCCAGGTGCTGTTGGACCGGCCCCAAGCGCGCCGGGTCTTCGATCTCAACATCGGTGCGTATCAGACCCGCCCAGCCCGTCCGGCAGATGCCGGCGCGCGGGCTGAGCAGGCCCGCGACTGGCTCCAGATGGTGGTGCAGCGCGATCGCCGGCCCGAACCGGAGTTCTTTCCGCGCTGGTTGCCGGCTTCACCGGACGGTGACATCACGGTCCACCATGGCTTCTGGTGGTCGGAACGCGAGGCGCTCAACGCCGGTGTGCTCTTGCGTCCGGCGGATCGCCCCTTCGAAACGCTGCTTATCGCTCTCTTCGATCAGGGCACGACCGACCTGGAACGCTGGCGCCTCTGGTGCGCGGAACGGGTACACGGGGGCCAGGCGGTCCTGGCGCTGGACGTGCGGGGGACGGGAGCGCTGACGCCGCGGGACGTGGCGGCGGCGCCGTTGCGGGAGTACGCCACCCGCTTCAAGCTGGCGTGTGACCTCCTCTGGCTGAACGACAGCCTGCCGGCCATGGCGATCTACGACGTGCTGCGCGCGCTGGCCTTCGTTCGCAGTGACCCCGAACTGCAGCTCCTGCAGCGGCCAATCCACCTGTTTGGCACGGGACGGGGCGCTTTTCGCGCCTATCTGGCCGCCGCCCTCGCGCCGGCAGTTCGCAGGCTGGAACTGGACGGTGCGGGAACGCCGCTCGATCCGACAGCCCTGATCCGCGACCGGCTGTATACGCCAACCTTTCCGCAGGAGGCGCTCCCCGATTACTTGCTGCCGGGAATGTTTGGGCAGTTTGATTGGCCGGATCTGGAGCCGCTACTGGCCGGCCGCGTACAGACCATCCCCACTCAGCCCGTGGCTTCCTGACCAGGATGGCGCAGCCGCCGCTCTTGTCGCGCAGCGTCGCCGGCGCCGCGGCGTTGGTGCTGGTAGTGGCGGCCGCCGTTGCCGCGCTTGTGCTGCCGGCGCCGGTGCGGGCGGCCGAGACGAACGTGCCCGTGTCCGCGGTCAGCGAACAGCGCCTGGATGCGACGGTGACGAAGACGACGATCGTGACGGCGTTTGCCACGGCGCACGACAGCATCGATGTCTATAACTACGTGCCGGTCCAGGTATCCAATGATTGGCGACTGGCGACGAGCATGGACAACGCGACCTGGGTCTTCAAGCCGGGCGGGGGAGCGGCGAAGCTGGCCATCTTCTTCACGATCGAGGGCGGCAAGCACGTTGCCCGCCTCTACGACGACCAGTTGGCGGAGGGCGCTGCGCCAATCACAGTCAAGAACAACCACGCCGTGCTCAGCCATCCCATGCACTGGACGTTGCAGGCGGAGACGTCACAACCCTGGATCCAGCCCGATGGCCGCCCAGCCACCGACCTGCAGATTGATGGCGCCTTTTCCCTGCCGCACGAGGACGACGGCTTGCGCTCCCTGGCGCATCGTTGGCACGGCCACGACGCCTGGGACTTTCGCATGGCCGATCCAAGCGGCTCCGGTGTGCCGCAGTACACGCTCATGCACCTGTATCCCGACGTTGCCCAAACCGCCGCGGTGCCGCGTACCCAACTGGTCGTCAACGTGGCAAAAGTACCGGTGACGGCCTTCGCGCAGGCGGAATTCTGGCCTTTGCTCGGCAGTCAAGACATCGGCGTGCGTTCCTGGTTCGATCGCCGGCCGCCGCTATCGATGAATTGGCAGAGCGGCCAGTTGCTCGATTTTGGCTCGATCATTCCCGACCTGGAGCCGGAAAACGGCATGCAGATTTTCTCGCAAACGCCAACGCTTCCCAATCAGCTCAACGACCTGAACTTTGAGAATCCTTTCGCGTATTACCGGTTCGACCCCGGCCACACCGGCCTGCCGAATCTCATCATCCGGCACTTCTACTATCCGGCGGGCGACCAATATCTTCAGGTGGGCGGCACGCCGCAGCCGGTGGAGTTCGTTCGCTACTCCTGGGGGAACGGCGATGGCTTGATCCAGTACAAGCTGGGTCTCCTCGGACGGCACGGGGCGAACACGACTCTCACCTTAAACGGCTTCGCGGTGCGGACGATGGACTATGCGTCGCTTCCCACCTGGGTGGTGAGCCGACAATGGGATTTTGAGACCTTCGTCGCCTCGGAAATCGGCGGGTACCGCAGTAGCGAGGGCATTTACGATTGGGAGTACGTCCCGGGAGACTTCTCCTGGGCCTTCGGCGACGCGGCGACGCTGCCGCTCAATGCCTACCGGGCGATCACGCCGGGGCTGCGCGGCGAGTATCACGTCCTGCCGGCGGCGCCTCCGCAACTGTATGTGGATGCCGTTGATGGCCGGGTGCATCTGCTTGGCGCGCAATACGGCCTCTGGAGCGTTGATCAACACCAGACGATTACGACGGCGAGCCTTGATGGGCAGACGGTCGGTCGGTGGATTCGAAGCGTGGACAAGACGCCCCAGGAAGCCTTCTACGCGCTCCCCCAGGTTCATCTCTATGCCGGCGCCGGCGCCGTGGTCATGCAGCCCGTCAAGCTCGCGCCGGCGATCGTGCCGATTGCGCCGCCGTCCGATGCGGCCTCGCTGGACACGCTACGTCGCTTACAGCCGGCTTCGCCACCCCTCCTGGCGCAGCAAGGACTGCGGACGCTGCTTGATCTTCAGCCGGCAGGCGATGACCAGTTGACGCTCAGCGGTGTGACGCTGAGCCATGTCCGCCTGGTGGCGGGCGGGTGGCGGGCGGAACTCCAAACGGATTCCGAAGTGGCCCTCGTGGCCCAGGCAGCCGTACCGCCAGCACTGTTGCAGGCTGTCGCGCCGGCCCTTGGCTGTCCGCCGGAGGACAAGCAAGCGCGGCCCCAGCCCTGTGCGCTGCCGGCCGGGCGCTACGTGCTGCGCTTCGATGGTACGTGGCATGTGCAGGCGGCATCACCACCCGACCTCCAGATTATTTCCCTGCAAGCCGGAACTGGACGGCCGAAATTCGCGGAGATGCCGGTCACGATCACCGTCGCCAATGCCGGTGCTAGCGATTCCACGGATCAGACCCTCCACGTCTGGGCCCAACGGACGGGCGACCAGCGCGTCGCCCTTACCGACCTGGACGTCGACCTGCCGGCGAACGAGCAGCGCCAGTTCTCGTTGCAGTGGTTGCCGTCCGCCCCGGGCCATTGGACGATCGGTACGACGCTGGGCCCGAGGGGGAACAGCCCGTCCGCACCCGCTGCTGCTGCCGGCATGATGCCGCCGGTGATGGCGGAGGTGGTCGTACCCGCTGCAGCATGGCCGGCCTGGTGGACGCTCGGGCCGGCGCCGACAGCGTCGCTCATCGGCGGCGCCTTTTCCGTCTTGCTGGCCGTGGCGATACTGACGGCGGCGACCGTGTGGGTGATCCTCCGTTGACCGTATTGCCGGCATTGACGATTATCGGCGAAGCCTCCTCGCGCCGCGACACGGAACTGTGCCTGGCACGCTTGGCGGCGCGGCTGGTCCGGGAACGGGGGCCAATAGCCGCTCAGCAGGAATTCGCCCGCGCGATCACGCGCGCCGAACTCGCCTTACGGCGGATCGCATCGCTTTCCCGCGGCGAAGCCCTGCCGCCGGAGCACGAGGTAGCGCGACCGGCAACGCGACGCCCATCGCCCCGCCAGGTCTCCGCCCTGGCGGCGGAGTTTGAATGCCTGGACGGTGCGGCCCAGAATGCACAGCCACCGGCCATTTCACTCCGCGACGCGGGTGGCGAAGCAACGCAACTCTTTATGCTCCTGGCGCTGGCGGCGCAGGTTGGCACCGACATCGGCGCAGATGGGGCGCTCTTCACCGGTCACCGGCTGTTAGCGGCGCTTGTTCCGGAGCATCCCCTCCAACGGCGGTTCCTCTGCCCAGTCGGGCCGGAGCAGCGGGTGCGGACCGACAGCGGTCTCCGCCGCTATCCGCTGGCCCTGGTGTTCTACAGTATGGCTATTGTCGCCTATCTCCTGCTGCGCTTTCGGGGTCATTATGTCGAACAGGACACGGCGGCAATGTCGCAGTTCATTGAAGCGGTAGCGGCCTATGGCAGCGCGCTCCCTGCTCCCGGTGTGCACCCCGTCTATCCCTTCGGCTTTGGCTTCCAAGCAGTGAACATCTACCTCATGCGCCTGTCCGGCGCCAGTATTCAGACCTTGCAAGCATGGGTATGGCCTTTCTTACTCGTTGGTCTGGCGTTAGTAGCTTTTCAGGCCTTTCGAGAGATCACCGGTGATGATCGGGTCGCCGCGCTCGCCGGACTCTTGCTCTTTATGCAACCGGACTTCCTCTTCACTGCGCTGCGCGGATCGCATGAAAAGATGACCTATTGCATGGTGCTGGTGGCTCTCTTGTTGTTATTCCGTAGCTACCGGTATCGTCACCGGCTGTGGGTATTCACTTCCTACGTCTTTGTGTACTATGTAGTGCTGTTCGGCATAGCATGTACGAACAGCACGTTTGGTTCATCGCTCGTCGTCGCCTTGACGGTCAGCTTCTTCGGCGGCGCACTGATTTCCCGAATGCTGGAACGAGAGGGCGGCGTCGGGGACCGGGCGTTCATCCGGCTGGCTTACGTCTCATTCTCTTCCTTTCTGATCCTCTGCGCTCAGTTATTTTATGTCTATGCGCCGAGCAGTGGGATTCTCGATCAGTTCCTTACGGCGCTGGACCGGCTGGCCGGCCTGGCGTCGAACTTTCGAGCCGGCGAGAACCCCTTTGCCGACGTGCCGCTGAGCTGGCTAAGCACGCGTATCTATGTGGTGTTGACGACGTTTACCTGGCTCACCCTGGCCATATCCGGCATCGCCTGGGGCCGAACGACTGGGCGTTTCCTCCGTGGCGGCTGGCTGACGGCGCCGGATCATCTGCGTCTGCGCTGGTTGCTGTACGCGGGTCTAGCCTTGCAAGTCGGTTTGGCGATGGTGATCGACTTCGCCGGCGTGCTCGGGGCAAACCTGGAACTGCGGCTCTTCCCGGTCTTCATTTTCATCGCCATCCCCACCGGCAGCGCGGCGGTCGTCGGTTTTTTGGACAGCGCTGCCGGTCGGCCGAGGCTGCGGCGGGGTATGCGGGTGGGGGTGACGGCGGCCACCGTCGCCTTCACCGTCTTTAGCGTCCTCAAGGCGACAAACGAACCTTTGCTCAGCAACAAATGGACGTTCTATAGCGAATCGGAGGCCCAGGCGATGGACTGGTTGGCGGTCGCACTGCCACAAGGCAGCGTCTGGACCGACGTCGACGAGCGCTTACGTGAGGTGTACATGTTCCGCTCCCGGCCGACCGAGGACGCGGCCATCCGCTATCCGACGCTCCTCCGCCCCGATCAAGTTTCCGTCATCATGCTGTCCCAGATCACCCGTGACCGCATGGCGCGCCTGGGCATGCCCCTACCAGATGTCTCGACGCTGAACGAGCTTTACGACAATGGCCCGGTGCAAATCTATCGACACCTACCGCAATCGCCGCTGCAGCGCTAGCGGCGCCGCCCTGAGCTAGTGGCCTGCCGGCGTTGCCTGCAGCCAGGTCGGCCGCCGCGACTCGTAGGCCGAAATATCCAGTTCGTGCTGCAAGGTCAGGCCGATGTCGTCCAGGCCGCGCAGCATGCAGTCGCGGCGGAAGGGGTCGACGGTGAACGGCGCTTGAAAGCCCGCGTTGTCGGTGACGTGCTGCGCCGCCAGGTCAACCGTCAGTTGGTAGCCAGGCTGCGCCTGGGCCTTCGCCAGGAGCGCTTTGATGGTCTCGTCCGGCAGCGTGACGGGCAACAGGCCGTTCTTGCAGCAGTTGTTGTAGAAGATGTCGGCATAGGAAGGCGCAATAATCGCCCGAAAGCCGTAGTCGTGGAGGGCCCAGGGGGCGTGCTCGCGCGAGGAGCCGCAGCCGAAGTTGCGCCCGGCGACGAGGATGCTGGCGCCACCGTAGCCGGGCCGGTTCAGCTCAAACTCCGGGTTGGGCGTGCCGTTGTCCAGGTAGCGCCAGTCGAAGAAGAGGAACTGCCCGAAGCCGGTGCGCTCGATCCGCTTCAGGAACTGCTTGGGGATGATCTGGTCGGTGTCGACGTTGACGCGGTCCAACGGCGCCACCAGGCCCGTATGCCGGATAAATGCTTCCATCTTATTCCTCAATCTGCCAGTCGCGCACGTCGGTGAGATGGCCGGCAATGGCCGCCGCCGCCGCCATAATCGGGCTGACCAGGTGCGTCCGCCCACCCTTGCCCTGACGGCCCTC
The DNA here is from genome assembly GCA_051003235.1 of Chloroflexota bacterium. Taxonomy (GTDB): domain Bacteria; phylum Chloroflexota; class UBA4733; order UBA4733; family UBA4733; genus UBA4733. The sequence continues at coordinate 18,504 of JBPCLN010000173.1, forward strand.
AAAGTTGCGGTTGGAGGTGGAGGCGCAGCGCTCACCCGGCGCCAGGATATCGGGATTCATCCCCAGGCACATCGAACAGCCGGCGTCGCGCCAGTCGAAGCCGGCGGCGGTAAAGATGCGGTCCAGCCCCTCCTCCTCCGCCTGTCGCTTCACCAGCATGGAGCCGGGCACGACCATGGCATACACATCCTGGTGGACGCGTTTTCCACCGATCACTCTGGCCGCCGCCCGTAGGTCTTCGATCCGGGCGTTGGTACAGGAGCCAATGAAGACGCGGTCCAGCTTCACGTCCTCCATTTTCGTGCCGGGTTCCAATGCCATGTATTCCAGCGCCCGTTCGGCGGAACGCCGCTCCGTTTCCTGGGCGAACTGCGCCGGGTCGGGCACGGCGCCCGTGATCGGCACGACCTGGCCGGGGTTGGTACCCCAGGTGACATAGGGGACGAGGTCGCGGGCATCCAGCGTGACCACCCGGTCGTAGACGGCGTCGGCGTCCGTGCGCAGACCCTCCCAGGCGCGAACGGCGGCCTCCCAGTCCGCCGATTGCGGCGCGGGGGGGGGGGGGGGGGGGGGGGGGGGGGGGGGGGGGGGGGGGGGGGGGGGGGGGGGGGGGGGGGGGGGGGGGGGGGGGGGGGGGGGGGGGGGGGGGAGAGCGTGCGTGGGGG
>JBPCLN010000174.1:0-2904 GCA_051003235.1 Chloroflexota bacterium
CACACCCGACGCTGGTATCCGGAGTTCGTCCAGGCCCGGCGGCTCCTGCGCGCCGGGGTGATCGGGCCGCTCCGCAGCATCACGGCAACCTTGGCCGGTCCCCGCGCCATGCTCTTCCGCAACGGGACCCACCTCGTCGATACGATCTGCTTCTTCGCCGAGTCGGACCCGGCCTGGCTGGTGGGCGACCTCGACGACGAGCATCGAGCCTACGGGCCGCGGTATGCGGGTGACGGCGGGCGGGATGCCGCGACCGATCCCGGCGGCAGCGCCTATATCCACTTCGCGAACGGCGTCCGGGCTTTCGTCAACGCCTCCAAGCGGACCATGGGCAACTTCGAACTGGACCTCGTCGGAGAGAGCGGGCGCCTGCGCGTCGGCGCCGATGTCGCCGAGATCTGGCGTCCCGGCGATAGTGGGACCGCCATCAGCCGGATTTCGGCGCCGCAGACCACGAAAGGCGATATGGTCGCGGCGATCGAGGAGATCATCGGCATGATCGAGGACGGGAGACCGGGGACGTCAACCGGCGCCGATGGGCGCCGCACGCTTTCCATCCTCCTGGGCATCCTCCAATCGAGCGCCGCCGGTGGTAAACGCATCGACTTTCCCATCGTCGACGTGTAGGGGGCATGAAGCCGCGTAAGGTGATGGTAATGGAAAGGAGGCCGTGATGCTGGGGTTACGCCACGTCGCGCTGCGCTGTGCCGACCTGACGGCGGCACGCCGCTTCTATGAGGCAGGGCTCGGGCTCACCTACCTGGGCCACCGCCCCGCCAGCGAGGCGATGGATTTGAGCGACGGGGCGACGAACCTGACCCTGTTGCCCTACGACGGCCCGCCCCGCGCGGCGCTCGAGGAGGGGGACGAGTTCATCCATCTCGGCTTCCTGGTGTCGGACGCGGCGGCCGTCTATCGTCGCCTGGTCGGGCTGGGCGCCTCCATTGCTCGCGACGACGTGAAGCGGCGCGATCCCCACGACCCGGCCGGGGTGCCGTCGGGGTCGTTCAAGGTGCTCGACCCTGACGGCAACGTGCTGGACATCAGCGACCGGCCCGAGGAGTGGCGGTCGGCGCTGCCAGTGGGCTGATGGATCGGTGGTGCCGGCGTTTCTGAATGGCATGAGGAGGAGATGGAGTGCCCGACACTAGATTGCAGGGCCGCTATCGCGCGGGCGTCATCGGCCACACCGGCCGGGGGAACTACGGCCACGGCCTCGACATGGCCTTCGTCGATCTGCCGGGCGTGCAACTCGTGGCCGTGGCGGATCCGGACGACGCCGGTTGCGGCCGGGCGATGGCGCGCACCGGCGCCGAGCGCGGCTACGCCGACTACCGGGAGATGCTGGCCCAGGAACAGCTCGACCTCGTCGCCGTCTCCCCGCGCTGGCTGGACCAGCACGCGACCATGGTCATCGCCGCCGCGCAGGCGGGGGTGCGAGCGATCTACTGCGAGAAACCGCTCGCCCGCTCCCTGGAGGAAGCCGACCGCATGCTCAACGCCTGCGCCCGGTCCGGCACGAAGCTCGCGGTCGGCTTCCAGAACCGGGCGATGCCCGCCCCCCGCCTCGCCCAGCAGCTCATCAGCGACGGGAAGATCGGTCGCCTGCGCACGCTGCGGGCGTTTGGCAAACAGGACGAACGCGGCGGCGGCCAGGACCTGCTCGTGCTGGGCCCGCACCTGCTGGACCTCATGCGGCTGTTCGCCGGCGACGCCCGCTGGTGTAACGCGCGGGTGACGCAGGCCGGCCGTGATGTGACGGCGGCGGACGCCGTCCCCGCCGCGGAAGAGGGCGGCTGGATCGCCGGCGACGACATCGTGGCGCAGTACGGCTTCGATCGGGGCGTCACCGGCGCCTTCCAGTCGGTGAAGAGTGACGACGGCGGCGGAAATCCCTACTTCCGGATCGAACTGGGCGGGACCGGCGGGGTCCTGACCTTCTGGAGCGGCGCGGACTCGCCGGTCTACACGTTCCCGGGGCCGTTCGCCGGGCCCGATCGCGGTGGCGAATGGGAGCGGCTGCAACCGGAGCCGCCGGCCGGTGCCAACGGGCATGACGGGACCCACGCCGCCAATCAGGCCATCGTCCGGGATCTCCTGGCGGCGGTGGAATCGGGCGGCCAGCCACTCTCCAGCGGCAACGACGCCCGCGCGGCGCTGGAGATGGCGCTCGCGGCGTACGAGTCGCACCGCCGTGGTGAGCGGATCGCGCTGCCGTTGGCAAATCGAGAGCATCCGCTGCTGACGTGGCAACGCGGCAACCAAGGAGCATAACGATGAGCACCTATCGCATGGCCGTCCTCGGCTGCGGACCGCGCGGACGGTCGCAGGCCCGGGCGATCCAACAGCACCCGCGGGCCGAACTGGTCGGGCTCTGTGATCTGGACAGCCGGCGCCTGAACGCCTTGGCCGATGAGCTGGGCATGGCGGAGCGCTTCACGGACTTCGAGCAGATGATCCGCGAGCAGCAGCCGGAAGTCTTGCACATCCCGACAGCGTCTCGCTTCCATGCCCAACTCGCTATTGCCGCCTTGCAGCTGGGCTGCCACGTCGATGTCGAAAAGCCGCTGACCCTCACCCTGAACGAACTGGACGCCGTGCTGGCGGCGCAGCGGGCGAGCGGCAAGCTGGTGGCTCCGCATCACCAGGCGGCGGTCGGTCCACCGGCGAGAAAACTTCGGGAACTGGTGCAGCAGGGCTACATCGGCGTCCCCCAGGCCGTGCGCATCCGGGACAAGGGCTACTACGGTGGGTATGGCATCATCCACCAGGGCTGTCATGCGCTCGCGTTGGCCGTCACGCTGCTGGGCCCGGCCCGGTCCGTCTCGGCCCATATGGTGACCGCCGGCCACCCGACGACGGTCGATGAGGTGTATCAGGGGCCCTACGGCTATGGGTTAGTGG
>JBPCLN010000175.1:0-4368 GCA_051003235.1 Chloroflexota bacterium
GCATCCTTGATATAGCGTTCCGGATCGGGCATGGGGATGGACATTAGACCTCCAGCTTTTGGAAGAGTGGCGCCGGCTGGCCCAGGCGGTGACCGGCGGGGATGGGGGCGTGGAGCCAGACGGGCAAGGAATAGGCGGGCAGGCCGAGTTGCTCGCGCAGTTGCTGGGCGGACGTGGGGAGGAACGGGGCGGTGAGCACCGTCAGCGCGGCGAACATCTGGATGCAGACGTAGAGTGTCGTGGCGGCGCGGCTGCGGTCGGTCTTGATGGCCCGCCAGGGCGCCGTATCGTCCAGGTAGCGGTTGCCGTGACTGCATAACTGCATGATCGACCGCATTGCCTCCCGGAACTGGCAGGCGGCCAGCAATTCGTCGGTACGTTGGAAGGTATTGCTGATCGCATCCAGGGCGAGTTGGTCGCGAGCGTCGAGGTCGCCGGCCGGCGGTACGAGGCCGTCGAACTGCCGGTTGGTAAACGTCAGGACGCGGTTGACGAAGTTGCCGTAGGTGGCGACCAGTTCGTCGTTGGTCAGGCGGACGAACTCCTCGTGGGAGAAGTCGGAGTCTCGCGTTTCCGGCATCACCGCGGTCAGTGCGTAGCGGACGGCGTCGGCCTGATATTTCGGCACGTATTCGTGCAGCGGCATGACGATGCCCCGACTTTTGGAGAGCTTCTCGCCGTGCATGGTCATGTACTGGTTCGCCGGCACGTCATAGGGCAGCGCCAGCCCACCGTAGCCCATGAGCACGGCCGGCCACATGATGCTGTGGTAGAAGATATTGTCCTTGCCCAGGAAGTAGTAAGCGCGGACGTCGGTACTCTCCCAGAAGGGCTTCCAGGCGTCGGGCCGGCCCATCCGTTCCGCCCATTCGATACTGGCGGAGAGATAGCCGATAAAGGCGTCGAACCAGACGTAGAGGCGCTTGTCGTCGTAGCCGGGCAGGGGGATCGGCACGCCCCATTCGATATCGCGCGAGATCGGTCGATCCTTGAGGCCGCTGCGTAGCAGCCCCATCGTGAAGCCGTGGACTTCCGGCCGCCAGTAGGTGCGGGGTTCGACCCAGGCTTCCAGCCGTGCCTGGAAGGACGAGAGGCGCAGGTAGAAATGCTCAGTATCGCGGAACTCCGGCGCAGCGCCGCTAAGGCGGCTGCGCGGGTTGATCAGGTCGGCCGGATCGAGGGGCTGGCCGCAGTTGTCGCACTGGTCGCCCCGCGCGTCGCCAAAGCCGCAGTGCGGGCATGTGCCTTCCACGTAGCGGTCGGGCAGGAAACGGCCCGCCACGGCGTCATAGGGCGCCTTGGTGGTGGCCTTGTAAATGTAGTCGCGTTCCAGCAGACGCAGGAACATGTCCTGCACGACGCGGTGATGGGTAGCGGTCTCCGTGTGCGTATAGAGATCGTAGCTCAGGCCGAGCGCCTGCATGTCCTCCAGGAAGTACTGGTGGTACCGCTCGGCGATGATGGCGGGCGTCGTCTGTTCCTTGTCGGCCAGTAGCGTGATCGGCGTGCCGTGTTCGTCGCTGCCGGAGACCATAAGGACGTGGTTACCCTTCATGCGGTGATAACGGGCGAAGATATCGGGGGCGAGCAGGGAGCCGACCACGTGGCCGAGATGGAGGCGGCCGTTGGCATAGGGCCAGGCCACGCCGATGAAGATCGTCTCGGGCACGCCGGTCACGTTTCTGGTCACTTCCTACGTTGCTGTTCTACGGCTCGGAACACTGCACCATGCTATTCAGCATCCTCTGTGGTCGGTGTCGCCTTCATCTCCTGGCCAAAGCAGAAGCATACGCCGTATGGCTCTTTGGCGAAGAAGATGACCAGCGAGCGTCCGCCATGCTGGTCGGGCCGGACGGGCGACGGCTCAATTCCCTTGGCGGCCAATTCCTCTCGGAGGGCGGCGACATCACTGACGGCGAAATAGCAGCTTGCCTGTTCCGGGTCGCCGCCGTGCATGGTCAGGCCGATCTGGGCGGCGTCGCGTTGCAACCGTGCCGTGTGGTCCGTTTTTTCCGTGACGGCGAAGCCCAATACCTGGGTGTAATAGCCGATGGCCGGTCCCAGTTCCTTGACCGGCAGGGCCTGGATATTCGTCTCTCCGATCGGGTAGGCGCCGGCGAACGTCAGGCGATTCGGCACGGCTGGTGATCCCTTCGATCAGGCCGTGCGGATGGGAATAATTCCCATGCTGGCGCGGCGCGCGATAGCCCCCTGGACCAGCACGAACGTGACCGGTCGCCGCATCCTACCACACGCTGCCCGGTATACTCTGTGGCAGGCCGGAGTGGCGAAATGGCAGACGCAGCGGACTTAAAATCCGAGGCTCGCAAGGGCGTGTGGGTTCGACTCCCACCTTCGGCACCAGAGAAAACGGGCGCGCTACGGGGCGAGTTAGCAGGCGCAGCTCGATTTGGCGTTGGCGATGCGCCCTGAGGAGGTCCACGGCAACGCGGGAGAGCTTGATGGTACGGCGGCTATTCTTGGTCTTCGGTTCGCCGAAGATTGGTCGACGACCTTCGATCTTGACTAGCGTCTGCACCACGGAAAGTGTGCCGGCATCGAGATTGACATCCTGCCAGCGCAGCCCGAGTAGCTCCCCCTGTCGGCAGCCGCTGTAAGCGGCGATAGCCCACAGGGAGGCAAGAGGAGCATCGTTCGCTGCGCCCAGCAGGCTACGGACTCCTGGCAAATCGAGCCGTGTCCACTCGAAGCGCTCAAACTTTGGTGCATCCACCGCATCAAACACGTTACTGGCGACATAGCCCCACTTCAGCGCCTGGTCCAATACGACGTGCAAAATTACGAAATAATACGAACTGGGCAATGCCGAAGGTAGTGTCCGGCAAGTGCCGGGGAGCAGAGACGCCGGTATCCAAAGAAACGTGCCGCAACGAGAGGCCGATCAGGCGCTTGCCGCGCAAGCCGTCGACACCGCGTGCCACGGCCTCGGGCGCGCGACTGGCAGTTGCCGCCGCTCTGATGGCTGCCGACCACCTGGCAGCCGGCGCAGCGGTTGGTCCAGAGGAGTCTTGGACGCGTTGTGTTGCTCTGCATGACGTGGTCGAGCGTCCCTGGCACGTATGCTGCAGCATGTCTGGTGGGCCGGACCGTTCACCCAGGAGAGGAGCATGCACAGGTGCAATGGCGAATTGTAGCCGCCTTCGTCGCGCTGGGCGTGTTGCTGGCGATGGCATCGCCACGGACGGCCGCGGCGCAGCTCGCGCCACGCTTGATGGTGTCGCCGTCGTCCGGCCCCGTCGGGACCGCGGCGCGCCTGCAAGGAAGCGGGCTGCCGCCGCTGGTGGCCGTGTTCCTCCGCTACGGCCAGTTCGTCAACGGTGATCAGGACTGCCGTGACCTCCGCTCCGGCGTGCCCTTGCCGCCGGCCTTCACCGACGAGTCCGGCAGTTTCAGCACGGTCTTTCTCGTGCCGGCGCCGATCCTGCAGCCGGAGGGCGGGCGGACGGCCACCGCACCCGGTCCCGCCTGCATCCTGGGCACGTCCGCGCCTGGTCTCACCGTGCAGGCCGCCTACACGATCACTGCGCCGCTGGGTGGCGCTACGGCGACCTGTCAGTTTGTCCTAGGCTTCGCCGCTCTCCGCGATCTGATCCCCGGCCAGGTCAGGACCTGCGTGGACAATGAGCAGCACAACCCAGCCAATGGCGACGGGCTGCAACTGACGACGGGCGGGCTCCTCGTCTGGCGCAAGCAAGACAACTGGGCCGCCTTCACGGACGGCGCTCGCACCTGGGTGTTCGGCCCGTATGGGCTGGAGCAGCGATGGAACAGCCAGCAATTCGCCTGGGAAGGACCGGGCAGCGGCGCCGGGCCGGACCTGGTCGCACCCGAGGCGGCGGACCAACTGCTCCACTACTACGCGTCCATAGACCAGCGGGACTTCGCCGCCGCCTTCAATCTCTGGCAGGCCAAGCCGGAGCCGTACGCCACCTTTGTAGCCGGCTACGCGACGACCCTGCAGGTCGCCGTCAGTACCGGGCGAGCGCAATCGCACAACGCGCCGGGGACGCTTGGTCTCCTGCTGCCGGCAGTGATCCTGGCCCGCCAGGGCGATGGCCGCGTCGTCGCCTTCGCCGGCTGTTACGAATTGGATGCGCCCCGGCCCCAGCCGGCCAGCCCGGTCGGGCAGCCCTTTCGCATCCTGACGGCGTCCATCCACGCCGCGCCGGAGATTCACGGCTTCCACGACCGCGCCGCCGTGCAGGCGCTCACGGCACCCTGCCCCTAGCCTCATATTTCGCACAAGGCGATGGACCGTTGGTCACACGCTCAGCCGTGTGTAGGCGACGGTTGACACGCTGAGGAAGCGGAGCAGCGTCTGTTGCAAGGCCGTCAAGTCTGCCACCG
>JBPCLN010000176.1:0-2857 GCA_051003235.1 Chloroflexota bacterium
AGGCCGCGGCGATCATAGCAGCGTTGACCGGCACAGCCATCGGGGACGTTTTCGCCTGCTCGATGGCGAGGACGCTGCCCACCCGATTGAGCACGAGCCTGGCCAGAAGCGCCGCCGCGATCGGCAGCGCCCCCTGGACCAGCGTCATGAACAGGTAGGCGGTCGCCCGCGGCGGATCGGCCTGCCAGAGGAGACGGAGCGTCCGTCCGATGGTGCGGGGGAGGACCCAAGTTCTTGTTATCGCTCCGTCCCCCCATCTCGGTATAGCTCCGCTTGCAGACGGTAGAGCCCGGCGTAGCCGCCGGCGCGCTGCACCAGCGCATCGTGCGTGCCCTCTTCCAGCAGCCTGCCGTCTTCCAGGTAGCAGATGTGGTCGGCCATGCGGACGGTGGAGAAGCGATGGCTGACCAGCACGGTCATGGCTCCTTCTGTTAATGCGCTGAAGCGCCGGTAGACGTCGTACTCGGCTTGCACATCGAGCGCCGCCGTTGGCTCGTCCAGAATCAGCAATTGTGCCTGACGCATGAAGGCGCGACTGAGGGCGATCTTCTGCCACTGGCCGCCGGAGAGATTCACGCCGCCGAACTGCGCGCCCAGGCGGGTGGCATAGCAATCGGGCAGAGCGTCGATAAGAGCAGCCGCCCCACCCTTGGCAGCGGCCGCCTGGACGTGAGCCAGGTTGTCCACATGCACAACATCACCTAGGCCGACATTCTCCTGGGCGGTGACCTGGTAGGAAACGAAATCCTGAAAAACGGCAGCAATCTGCCGGCGTAGATCGTCCAGGTCATACTCGCGCAGGTCGACGCCGTCCAACAGGATGCGCCCTTCGCTCGGGTCATAGAGGCGGGCAAGCAGCTTGACCAACGTGGTCTTGCCGGCGCCGTTGCGCCCAACCAGCGCCAAGCGCTCGCCGGGATGCATCACCAAAGAGACATCGTGCAGGACGGCGGCTGACGTGCCCGGATAGTGAAAGGTCACGTGGTCCAGGACGAGCCCGCTGCGGATCGGCCTGGGCGCCGGCAGAGCATGCTCCGGCGCGGGAACCGGCAAGTCCGGTCCCATATCGAGCACGGCGAACAGGCTGGACATCCAGGCGACGTTCCAACTGAAGAGACCGGCCTCACTGCCAATCGCCACCAGCGCGCCTTCCAACTGGGCCAGTGCGCCGCCGAAGAGCACCAGGTCCCCCAGGCTGAAACCGCCACTGAGGATTGTGTGGACGGCGTACAGGTAGACGGCGGCGGCCATGCCGCCTGAGAGTGCCTGAGCGGGTGCCATTCGGGCCAGCAACCTGCGGCGGAGCAGCCAGATATCGGCGGTCATGTGCCCGAAGATGGTGGCATACAGACCGCTGAAGAAACTGCCAAGATCGAACAACCGGACATCCTTGGCCGGACCAGCCCCGGTCACGGCATCGACGTAGCTGCCGAGTTTCCGCCCTTGCGCACTCTCCGTCTCCATGCTGTTCGCCATCATTTGCCCGTAGTGGTCCTCCTGCAGTGCCTCCGGGATGTGCACCAGGAGGAGGAGCAGGGGAACGAGCGGGTGCAACCGCCAGAGCACGGCACTCATCGCTATGATGATGAAGGCGGACTGGACGCCGGCGCCCGCGCTCGTGAGCATGGACACCGGACCGTTCGCGGCGTTGGCGCGCGCCAGGGCAAGGTGATCGGCAAGGGCGGGGTCCTCAAAGCGAGCGAGGCCGCGCCAGCGGTTGGCGGCGGCGATCAGTTCGCCATTGACGTGGGCCGTCAGCCGGTCGCTGGCCGACTCCTGCGCCGCTTGAAAGAACGGCGCCAGCAGTTGCTGGACAATGATGATGCCGACCGCGAGGCCGATCCAGGCCCCAAGCGGCAGCGCCGCCCCGCCGGTCGCCGGCCCGGTCAGGCCGAACGCCCGCGCCGCGGCATTGACCACGCCGCGTGATGCCCAGAGTGTGCCGACCGGCAGGAACGCCTGCCCGAGCATGAGCATTACCATTGCCGTCGCCTGACGCGGTGCGGCCGCGAAGACGAGGGCCAGCGAGCGTCGCCAGAGCGTGAAGGTCGTGCGGAGCTGTGCCGTGATTGTGCCCCACTGCGACCGAGCTTGGGCGATCATTGACGTTCCCTTCGCCGTGGCCGACAACCCTGTCGCCACTATAGGTAAGACTGTACTTATCTAATCGGGTGCCGTCAAGCGGAAATACTTTTGACCTTAGCGCAAGCAAGGCGTTGGACGCTACTGCGCCTCCTCGTTCGGTGCCAGGAACTGAATCATAGAGGAAGTGAATGACTTATGCTGCCCTCGGTCGAAAGCAATAATCGCTCGGGCAATCGCTGCGAAGTCGTCGTTGGCGAGCGAGACCCCGCAGCCGGCGCAGCGTGCCGCGGTAGGTGAGGCGCTCGAACGCTTCCATGCCGTCCTCTCTGTGAACTGTGATCTGTGCTGCCCCGTCAGACTACCGGCGGGACATTTGCCGGCCACCCGACCTTGGACTACAATCGCCGCGGCCGAGCGATGGGACGCGCCGTCGCGGGCTGCCTCACGTCAGGCGTCTGAATTGGCGCAGCCCAGCCGCTCTCTTGCTCATGCGCAAGGAAAGGAGCATGCCATGGTGATGGCATCAATCCAGATCTCCCGACGGCGGCTGCTGCGCGAGGCGGCGACACTGGGCAGCGTGGCGCTGGGCGCTACGCTGCTGGCGGCCTGTGGTGGCGCCACCGCCGCGGCGCCGGGTGTGGAGACATCTAACGAGGCTTCGCCTCAGACCGACGAGTTGTAGGGTGGTGAGGCCTCCGGTTGCGCCGACAAAGGGAGTGCGGTACAACCCGGCTCCAGATGGGACCGCCGAAGCGGTCGGGTGGCCCTGGTG
>JBPCLN010000177.1:0-20564 GCA_051003235.1 Chloroflexota bacterium
AACTCAACAAGCTGCTGGACCACGACGCCATCATCTCCTCCGACAGCGGGACCATCGCCACCTGGTGTGCGCGCTACATCCAGATTCGTGACCAGATGCAGTTCTCCCTCTCCGGGTCGTTGGCGACGATGGCGAACGGCTTACCGTACAGCGTGGGAGCGGCGGTGGCCTACCCCGGCCGGCAGGTCGTGGCCGTCGTCGGCGACGGCGGCTTCGCTATGCTCATGTGCGAGTTCATCACCCTCGTGAAGTACAACCTGAACGTCAAGATCATCGTGATCAAGAACAACGTCCTGGGCGAGATCAAGTGGGAGCAGCTGGCGATGAGTGGCAACCCGCAGTTCGGCGTGGAACTGCAGCCGGTCGACTTCGCCCTCTTCGCCAAAGCCTGCGGCGGCGCCGGCTTCACGATTGAGCGGCCGGAGCAGGCGGAATCGGTGCTGCGCCAGGCGCTTTCCATCCCTGGGCCGGCGCTGATCGAGGCGGTCGTTGACCCGAACGAGCCGCCCTTGCCCGGCAAGATCAGCACCAAGCAGGTCATCACCTTCGCCGAGGCCCTGCTGCGCGGCGAGAAAGACCGCTTCGACATCATCAAGACGGTGCTGGAAGACAAGGTCCGCGAGATCGTGTAGGCAAAGGGCGTCACGTTGCTGGAGCGCCACCGATAACGGCGCTCTGGAAGGGTCTCCTCACTTCCGCACGGATCTGCCATTTCACGGCGATTGCGTCGATGCACGTCGGGCGCTGACGGGCGGCCCTGCTTTCCGGTCATTCCTTCCTACCGGTGCAAATCGCCATGGCCGAGTAGTTCGTCAGTGCCCGAAATTGGGGATCGCTCCAACGTTCTTCGAGCCGGCAGCCGGCCAGGTGGAAGAGCGCTTCGAGGCTGGACAGGTCGAGGTAATGGGCGACGAATTGCGCCTCCGTTGCGGTCGGTTGCCCTCCCGGCGCGGCCGGCGCACGGTACCAATATATGACGCTCGCGCATTTCCGAACCGGGTCGATGCAGCGCTCCGTTTCGATGGTCAGCCGGCCGGTGGCAGCGCCGACCGTGTGGCAGCTCCGCAACGTGATGGGGTGGTCTTCACCGCGTGCTTCCGGCGGCAGGAGCGACGCCTCCACCACGAGCCGGCCACCGGAGCGCAGGTGCCGACCGACCTGGCGGAAGGTCGCGGCCAGGTCGGCATCACGACCAAGGTGCGTCAGGGGATCGTTGGCGAACAGCACAAGGTCAACCGCATGGTCCAGCGCCGCTCGCCGCATGTCGCCCTGCGTGAGGTGCAACGCATTGCGCGGCGCACTGCCACGGTTGCTCCGCCAGTGCTGGCGGGCTAGCCGGAGCATTGCCGGCGAGAGGTCGAGCCCAGCCATGTCGCCCCCCCATTGCGCACACTGGAGGGCGAGTGGCACCGCAACCCGCCCGGTGCCGCAGCCATATTCGGCGCTGCGGTACGGCTTCCAGGCAGCTACTAACGCCGACCAGCACGGCAGGTCGTCGCGTTCCGCCAACTCCGTGTCATACAATGGGGCGATCGTCGCATAATAGGCGCATGTTCCGGCGACATCCAAATGGATACTCCTCTCGTCGCCCTTCGGTGGCGGAGTAGGCGCCACCTGTGCCGGGAGTTGGCGGAAAGTGGACCGGGGGCATCATCGCTCGGTCCGTTATACCAGGGAGATCACGATCCATGTCCGATCCGCTCCAAATATCCCCTGAGCCATCGCCGCTGCTGCCGTCGTTGAAGTTGCTCGTCATCAGCACGTACCCGCCAAAGGCGTGCGGCATTGGCACCTTCACGCATGATCTTCTGAACGGCATTGTGGAAGGCGATGGACGCACGGACTACCGCGTGGTGGCAATTGACGATCCGGAAGACTGCTTCAGCTACGAATGGGTGGTGCGTCAGCGCCTTCAAAAGGAGGAACTGACCAGTCTGGAACGTGTGGCGGCCTATGCCAATGCTAGCGGCGCCGACGCGGTGAACATCCAGCACGAGTTTGGGATCTGGGGCGGTTTCGACGGCGAGTTCGTGTTGCCGTTTCTGGATCAGCTGCGCATTCCGGCGGTGATTACGCTGCACTCGGTGCCTTTGACCCATTCCAGCTTCAACCGCGAGAATCGGGTGCGCATCGCCACGGCCATGGCGCGCCGCGCCGCCCACGTTGTGACCTTTGTGCCCGAGGCGCGGGATTTTCTGGTGACGACGTGCGGTGTGCCGGCAGAGAAAGTGACAGTCATCTGGCATGGTGCGCCGCGCTTTCCAACGGACCGCGAAGCGCCGGCCCGCCACGACCTTGGGCTAGAAGGCCGGCTCGTGGTCAGCACGTTTGGCTTGCTCACGCGCTTCAAGGGCCTGGAGTATGCGGTGCGTGCCCTGCCGCCGCTCGTAGAGCGATTTCCGAACCTGCAGTATCTCCTCCTTGGGCGACCGCATCCGGCGGAGCCGGAAACCTTCATGCCGGCTCTGAAAGCATTGGTCGTCCAACTGGGCCTGTCGCAGCATGTACGCTTTGTCGATCACTACTTGTCCCATCAGGAGATCGGTGACTATCTTGCCGCTACCGACGTGTATCTCACTCCCTATCTCGATGAGACGCAGATCAGCAGTGGCACCCTGACCTACGCCCTGAGCGCCGGCCGGTGTGTGGTGTCCACGCCCTACGTCTACGCGCGCGCCGCTTTGGCGGACGGACGCGGCACGCTCGTGTCCTTCGGCAGCAGCGAGTCTATAACCGAGGCTCTCGCTCGCCTCCTGGGAGATGCGACGCTGCGTGCCGAGTACGCCGCCCGGGCCCACGCCTTCGGCGAAGAGTTGGCCTGGCCCGTGGTGGCGTCCCGCTTCGTGAACGTTGTCCGCGGCGTGCTGACGGATACACCCGTAGCGGTCGCCGCCGCCGGCCGGCGATGACGACCCGATGCGCTTTACTTTCATCACCGGCACGCCCCGTTCGGTGCGCGGGGGCAGCGGCACCTACGTTGGTATTGAAGTGTTGCGACAGGCGTTAGCAGGGTTAGGTCACGCTGTCCGCATCCAAGCCCCAGGCACCAGCCGAGCGCCGTTGGGCCTGACGGCTTGGCGGCTGGGCTTCAACCTTTCCCTGGCGGCCAGGTACCGAGCCGGCAGCGACCTGACTGTGGGATTCGACATGGACGGCTTCCTGATTCCGGTTTCGCGCACGGGCCCGTACCTCGTCTCGATCAAAGGGGTACTGGCCGAGGAGCTGACTTTCGAGCGGGGCGCCGTCCGCAGTCTGCTGGCGCTGCAAGCCTGGTGCGAACGCCGCAATGTCCGCCGTTCGCCTCTGGTGGTCACAACCAGCCGTTACGCCGCCGACCGGATCGCCAACCACTACGCTGTGCAGCCCGACCGGATCCGCCAGGTGCCGGAGTTGATCGACCTGGACCGTTGGCGGGCCGAACTGGCGACGATTTCGCCCGATCCGACCGGCGTCCCAGTGCTGCTGGCGGTGGCCCACATGTATCCGCGCAAGAGCCTGGACGTGTTATTGCATGCACTGGCGCGCCTACCTTGGCGCTGGCGCCACGTCCGGCTACATATCGTCGGCGTCGGGCCGGAATTCGAGCGCCTGCAGGCACTGACGCAACACCTTGGCTTGGGCGAGCGGGTGTCGTTCCTTGGGCACCTGCCGCGCGCCCGACTGGTGGCGGAGTACCGGCAATGCACCCTGTTCTGCCTGCCGAGCCGGCAAGAAGGATTCGGCATCGTCTACCTGGAAGCGATGGCGGCCGGCAAGGCAGTTGTCGCCTGCCGGGCCGCCGCGGTACAGGAGCTCGTCGACCACGGCGTGACCGGCCTGCTCGTCGCTCCGGGTGACGCCGCGGCGCTCGGCATTGCGCTCACTACCCTGCTGGACGACCCGGATTGTCGTTCCGCCTTCGGCGCGGCGGGGCAAGAGCGCGCCTCCGCCTATGCGGCGCCGACGGTCGCTCGCCACTTTCTGGCGGTCGCGGAGGAGGCGCGGGACCTGGCCGCGCCGTCCGGCTAGTGGGGCCTGGCACGAACGATGCGCCACACCATTGCAATCGATACGCCGGGGGATCGGTGACGGAGCGAGGACGACAGTGCACGACGAAACCAAGGAAACGCAGCTGGCCGGCTTGACCGGGGCGAGCCATGGCAGTCCGGTGCGCGGGCCGCGCTGGCTGTCCGGACCGATGCTGAACTTCGACCTCAACGAGGAAATGGATCACTTCCGCGATGAGGCGACCTGGCGCCAGCAGGGGCACGATGCGAAGACGCTGGTGAAGGAGCAGTCGTTTCGCGTGGTCCTGATTGCCTTGAAACAAGGGGCGACCCTCAGTGAGCACAGCGCCCCCGGCCCGCTGTCGATCCAGGTGGTAAGCGGCCGGGTCAAGGTAGCGGCGACCGAGCGCACGGTGGAACTGTCGGCTGGACAACTCCTCGTGTTGGAGTCCGGGATTCCGCACGCCGTCCAGGCCGTGGAGGAGAGCCAATTGCTGCTCACCATTGCCGCATCCGGCTACGGCGGGCCAGGGCCGGCCTAGGGCCAATACGGTATTGATGGGGCGAAGAAGCCCTGCTGACCCCGCCACCATCGTCACGCTCTCTGACCTACTGGGCTGAGCGTGGCCATCGCTTCCTGGATGGTTGTTGCTACCTTGATGGCGCTGCCCGGCACCGTGTAGTTGTGGTCGGCGCCGGGAATGATGGTCACGCCCGCGACCTTGGCGCCGGCGACGCGTTGCAACGCTTCGGCGTGGCTGACGGCAACTTCGCGATCGGCGGCGCCGTGGACGATAAAGATCGGCGCCCGCACTGCACCGACAATCGCCGGCATGTCGAACTCGTCACTTGGATACACGGCAGAGAGAAAGAAGACGGCGGCAATATCCGGTCGGCGGGAAGCCACGACGAGGGCCGCCCGTCCGGCGTAGCTATGACCGCCGATGCACATCCTGCTGTGGACCAGGCGGGGTTGTGTGGCCAGATAGTTCAGCACGTCGTCCAGATCGTCGGCATAGACGGCGACCGAGGCGTCGCCTAGTGTGCCGTCGCTCTCGCCGGCGCCGTTGGTAAAGTCGAAGCGCACCATTCCCATGCCGGCGGCGGTCAAGGTCGTGGCGATCGCCAGCAAATAGCGGCCTTCCTTTTCCCCACCGTAGCCGTGGCAGCCAACGAACAGTTTCTCGACCGGCGCGTCGCCGTCGGGATAGTCGATCAGCCCGACCAGACGCTGACCACGCCGGTTAGTAAGTACAAAACGCTCAGTCGGCATGGCAGCGCTCCTTCTACGTTCCGGTCGGGTCGAGCATATCGACGACCAGCGTGCTCCAACTGTGATCCTGGGAGCCGTACCCTTCGCCGGTGTAGGGATGGTAATACTCCCGGAAGCCGGAGCTTTCGATCATGGCGCACGTCTGCCTGAGCAACGTTTGCTGGAGTTCGGTGGCGCCGTGGACGTGCAGTCCCTCGCCGATCAACCAGTTAGTATTGATCCAAGTGGGTCCGCGCCAGATGAAGCCGTGGGCATTCCCCGGCAGAAACGTCAGCTCGGTGGCGGCCACGGATGGCACTGGGAAGGGCAAAGCGAACGTGGTGGGGTTGCGGAGATGCCCCAACAACCGGTCCACGATGACGCGATCAAGGTTGGGTAATGCCAGTGGCGCCAACGAGGTAATCGTCAGCGTCTTCAAGGGCTGTTCGTCGTGACCGGCAAGATCAAAGAAGGCGCCGGCCTGTTCGTCGTAACACCTTGCCACGAGCGCTGCCTGGACCGCAACGGCGCGTGCCTGAAAGGCGGTGGCCTGCGCGGAACCAGCGCAGAGCCGGCCCAGGGCCGCCAGACCCAGGACGTAGAAGACGTTCGTGAGCACCTCCTCCACCTGGAAAAGGTCCAATGCCAGGATCGCTCGGTCGTTGAATCGTAATGGCGCATAGCGGTCGTAGAGCCACGCGATCCAACGCACCAGTTCCCGATTGTCCTTGGGGTAGCGCATCAGCGGATCAAACTTGGGGGAGGCGTCAACGCCGCACTCGTCAGGCTGGATGATGGCGATCAGGCCGTCACCGTCCGGGTCGCGGACCTGGGCCAGCCAGTCGTAGAAGGCGACGGTCGGCGGCAGGCAGCGCGCAAGGAAAGCGTCATCACCCGTCGCTCGATAGACGCGCTCCAGTGCTGTCGCCAGCACCGGAGGCTGAATGGATGAACTGGTGTAGCGGTCGCCGAACTGTTCCGACTGGCGCGCGGCTGCCTCCGGGTAGCGATCCTTTTCCCAGAGGATCTGATGGGGAATGAAGCCGTCGGGCTGCGCCCCATGGAGGAGCGTCACGAGTTCCTGCTGGGCCCATTCGGGATTGACATGACTCAGCGCGATGGCGTGAAAGCATGAATCCCAGAACCACTGGAACGGGTAGGAGTTCGGGGAAGGCACGACGTAGGCATAATCGCGGTCATTCCAGGCGGCGTGGCCGGTCCGCCGGTTCTGCGCCAGGATGCGCGCCGCCGCGGCGCGGATACGGTCTCCGGAGGCGCGATCAACCATCGGTCTCCTCCACCCTCCCCTGCACCGACTTCTTCCCCCGTAGGCTAACATATGCCTGATGCGACCGGCAGGCGGACAGGTGAAGGGGATCGTATGAACGAGCCAAGCATCAGGACGACGGTCGTGGGGAGCTATCCGACGCCGGCCTGGCTGCCGGTGCTCCCGACCACGCCGACATTGCGCGATGCCATGCTGGCGGTGCTGAAGACGCAGGAACTGGCAGGCATCGACGTTATTTCCGATGGTGAGCTGTCGCGTTTCGACGTGAACCACCCAGAGACAAACGGCATGATCGAATACTTCATCCGGCCGATGGCCGGCATTGAGACGACCTTGAGCCGGGCCGAACTGGCGGCGTTCCGCACCCAGGCCGGTATGTCCTTCCGCTCGCAACCGGCCGGCGCCGTGCGTGGTCCCATTGGCGAAGGCGTCCTCAACCTGCCCGCCGCATGGCAGATGATCAAGCCGCTCACGACCCGTCCCCTCAAGTTCACCGTCACCTCCCCGTATATGCTGGCTAAGACACTGCTGGACGAGCACTATCACGATCTGCCGGCGCTGGCGATGGCCCTAGCCGAGGTGCTGCGCGCGCAAGTGGCCGACATTGACGCCCCGGTGCTGCAACTGGACGAAGCCAACTTGACCGGCCATCCAGAAGATGCAGCCTGGGCTCACGAGCCGATTAATCACGTTCTAGGCAGCGTCCGCGGCGAGCGTGCCGTCCATCTCTGCTTCGGAAACTATGGTGGTCAGAGCATCCAGCAGGGCCTCTGGCGAGACTTGATTCCATTCTTCAATCGCCTGAACGTCGACCACCTGGTACTGGAGTTCGCCCGCTTCGGTTTCCGCGACCTTGAGCGCCTGCGCGACCTGCGGCCGGAGATTGCCGTGGGGGTCGGCGTGATCGACATCAAGGACAACGCTGTGGAAACGCCCGCCGAGGTGGCTCACCGGATCGAACAGGCGGTGCGCGTCCTCGGCGCGGAGCGCGTCCACTGGGTCCACCCCGACTGTGGTTTCTGGATGTTGCCGCGCAGCGTCGCGGACCGCAAGATGGTGGCGCTGGTGCAGGGGCGGGACCGGTTTCTGGGGCGCCATTGACCTAAAGCGTTGCTCCGGCCATGCGCCTCCGGCGACGGTAGCGAAAAGGCCCTGGTCGAGGCCAAGCGAGCCTGGCTGCTTTGCCGGTCTCCGTGCTACAATCGCCGCGCTCCGGCGCTCGTGCCGCACGGGCAGCGGACCAATCCCGGGCCTTGAGTAACAAGGAGACCAGACGTGATCGAGATCGCCGAGTTCCTGTCGCCCCAGCGCTCGCCGCTGTGGAGCATGGTCAAGCAGTGCGGCATTGACCAGGTGGTTGGCGCGATGGACTTGCGGCAGGGCCCGGGGGGCAGGAGCGGCGAAGCGCCGTGGAGCTATATGTCGCTCCTTCGCGTCAAGACCGCCTACGAGGACGCCGGCTTTGCGCTTCCGGTCATCGAGAGCCGGCCTCCGCTCCACAAGGCTAAGTTGGGGCTGCCGGGGCGCGACGAAGAGATCGAGACCGTTTGCGAACTGATCCGCAGTATGGGTGCCCTGGGGATCCCTGTCTGGTGTTACGAGTGGATGCCCGTGTTCAACTGGATGCGTACCTCGACCACGGTGCTGTCGCGCGGCGGGGCGCTGGCCACCGGCTACGACCACACCCTGATGCGTAACGCACCGCTTACGGAGTACGGTGTCGTGACGGAGGAGCAACTGTGGGAGAATCTGCGCTACTTCCTGAAGGCGGTGGTGCCCGTGGCCGAACAGGCTAACGTGAAGCTGGCGATGCATCCCGATGATCCGCCGCTCTCGCCCATCCGCGGCCTCGGCCGCATCATGCGCAGCGTCGAGAATTACCAGCGGTTGCTCGATCTGGTCCCCAGCCCGGTGAACGGCATCACGCTTTGCCAGGGCAACTTCACGCTGATGACCGACGACGTCCCCGGCGCCATTCGGCATTTTGGCCGGCAGGGCAAGATCTTCTTCGTCCACTTCCGCGACGTGCGCGGTACCCCGGAGAAGTTCGTCGAGACCTTCCACGACGACGGGCAGACCGACATGCTGGCTTGCATGCGGGCGTACCGCGAGGTGGGTTTCGACGGTGTGTGCCGTCCCGACCACGTTCCGACGATGGAGGGCGACAGCAACGACCGCCCGTCCTACTCGAATATCGGGCGGCTCTTCGCCATCGGCTATCTCAAGGGACTGCGTGAGGCTGTGTACGGCTAGCCGGGCCGCTCGGGCGCCTGAGCGCGCCGCCAGGCCTCATATTCGGCGCGGGCAGCATCGCTCAGCGGATAGTACTTCCGCAAATCGCCGCCTTCCGCCAGTTTCAGCCGGCTGAACTCCTCCCACTCCACGTGAGCGCCGGCCTTGGCGGCGAGTTGTGGCGCGAGGCCGATCGGCACTACCACGGCTCCGTCGTCGTCGGCAATGATGATGTCGCCGGGAAGCACGGTGATCCCGCCACAGGCCACGGGGACGTTGACGGCGAAGGGGAAGATGTTTGTCTGGGTGTGGAAGTTCGGCGTCACGCCGCGCAACCAGAGGCCGAGGCCCAACTTCTTAATCGCGGCGGAATCGCGGATACAGCCATCAATCACGACGCCGAGGCCGCCTCTGCCGCGGAAGTAGGTCATCATCATCTCGCCGAAGACGCCGCTGGTCATGTCGCCGCGCGCGTCGACCACCACGATGTCGCCCGCCTGGGCGTGGTAGAGCGCATGGCGATGGAGCTGGCGCTCCGGGCTCACGTACTCCGCTTCCGGGTACAAATCCTCGCGCTTCGGCATAAACTGCAGGGTAAGCGCCGGGCCGACGATGGATGCGCCAGGTGTCATGCACACCGGACCGTGCATAAAGGCGCTGCGAATGCCGAGGCGCCGCAGCTCCCCGCTGGCCGTCGCGCTCCCGATGGCCGTCAGGGCGGCGATCAACGACGGCTCAGGCCGCGCGATGTCCCTGGTCTCGACCGGCTGGTCATTCCCCTGTTGTGTCTCCATAGCGCAATCCTTTCTGTTTCCTGGCAGGCGACTTCGGCTCGGCGGGAGTGTACTGAACGCATTGCAGCGGAGCAAGGTTGGCGAACGGAAAGAACCGGACCGGCCGAGGTGGTAGGGGTCGCCGTGGCATGCCGCCTGCACTATCATCAGGAACTGATGACGACTAGCGAGGGAGGCGCGGATGGCGACGACATGGCAAGCGCATGAGGAACATGGCAAGCTGAGCGAGAAAGAGCGTGATGCGCTGCCGGACAGCGCCTTCGCCTTCCCCAAACAACGAAAAGAGCCAATGACCGATGCGTCCCACGTCCGCAACGCGCTGGCTCGCTTTGATCAGGTCGACGACGTTTCGGATGCCGAGCGCGACGCAGCCTTCGCCAACATCAAAAAGGCGGCGACGCACTACAGGGTCGACATCGAGGAAAGCGACTGGCGTCAGCTCGGCAAGCGACCGCATACGAAAAATACGGCCCACTGAGCGGCAGATGCGCGTGCGAAGCGAATAGGTCGATCTCAGGCGAGCGGTTCGTCCGCCGCGCTCCGCTGCTCCGCTCGCAAGCGGTCGACCAGGAAGGCGTCGCGACGGCGGCGCACGGCGGCGGCCCGTTCCGCCGTCCAGGTATAGTGCCCCTGGCCGCTTCGGACTCCTAATTCGCCGGCGGCGATCTTCTCACTCAGCAGGGAGGCCGGGGTGACATTCGCCGCCAGCGACGGGATCACCGCCGCCTGGACGGCGCGGGTCAGTTCCAATCCGACCATATCGTTGTGCTCAAACGGCCCGTATACCGGCCAGCGACTGGCAGGCCCCGCTTTCAGTGACTCCTCAATATCCTCCGCCGAGGCGATTCCCTGCTCCAGCATGAATAGCGCCTCCCGGATCACCGCGTGCTGCAAGCGGTTGCCCAGTTGGCCCGGCACGTCCTTCAGCCCGACAACCGGTCGCTTGCCGCAGGCCCGCAAAAGCGCGCGCAGCCGTTCGGCGCCGGCCAGGTCGGCACGCTCGCCGACGATAATCTCTACCAGGGACACCAGATGGGGCGGATTCCAGAAGTGGGTGGTGTAGGCGCGTTCCGGCCGCTGCATGCCGGCGGCGATGTCGGTGATCCGCAAGCCCGACGTGTTCGTGCAGAGCAGGGCATCGGGACGGACTTCCAGCTCCAACGCCTGGAAGAGTTCTTGCTTCGTCGCCAGGTCTTCCACCACCGACTCGATGACGACGTCGGCGTCTTGCACCGCCGGAGCGCGGGCGCTGGTCGCCGTCAACCGGCCTAACGTCGCCTGCACAGCCGCGTCGCTCGTCAGGCCATGCTCGCGCCAGAACTGCAACAGGGCATGGGCCGCGCGCAGGCCGCCTTCGGCGCCCGTAGCGGTCCTGCTCACCAGCACCGTGGTTAAGCCGCCGTGGGCCAGCAGCATGGCGATCCCCGGCCCCATCTGGCCCGTGCCGAGAACTGCTGCTCGTTGAAAGCCGGCGCTATCCGCCACTTTATCTCACCTTCCCAGTCCGTTCCATCCTGTACAGAGCGTAGCGACCGATGACGGGGGGCGCAAGGAGGATCGAGGCCACAACCGTTTCTATCCGCCGTGCCCTCTCCCGCCACAGTCGGGCGTACTCCATTAGATCGTATTATGTCGAGGGCAGGGTACTCACGGGCAGGCAGGGCGCGGGCGCTGCCGCCGTCCGTGCTACGATACGGGCATTCCAAGAAGGGTTCGGTGACAGTTCAGACGGCCACGTTCTTCCCCCGCGAGCCCCAGTCGGTCGAAGATACCGGGCTGTCGCTGGGCGCAATTGTCGATCTCGTCGCAAAGACCTTGTATTACATTACGGAGGCGCCGGGCTACCAGATCGCCGAATTGGTTGGCTTGCCTTTCGCGAACGTGCTGGAGCGCGCCTTTGAAAGCCTGAAGAATCAAAAGGCGGTCGATGTCGCTGGTGTGACCGGCCTTGGCGTGGGGGGCTATCGCTACTATCTGACCGACCGGGGTCGCCAGATTGCACGCGAAGCGCTGGAGCGTTCGGCCTACACGGGCAAGGCGCCCGTGCCCCTCGCGGCGTACTGCGATGCGGTCAATGCCCAGTCGATTCGCGACGCCGCGGTGACGCAAGTGCAATTGCAGCAGGCATTCGCCAACATGGTCCTCTCCAAGGACCTGCTGATTCAGCTCGGGCCGGCCGTGAACTCCGGTCGCTCTTTACTCCTGTTTGGAGCGCCGGGGGACGGCAAAACGACGATCGCCGAGCGGATCGCTACCCTGCTCGGCAGCGACATGTGGCTGCCGGAAGCTACCGAAGTTGATGGTCACATTATCAAGATTTTCGATCCGGCGACCCACAGGCTGAGCCCCACCGAACAGACCCGGCTGAACCGGGCCGATGGCCGTTGGGTCTATTGTAAGCGCCCGGTGGTGATATCGGGTGGCGAACTGACGCTGGATGCGCTCGACCTCCGCTACAGCCCGACAGCACGCTTCTATGAAGCGCCGCATCAAATGCGCGCCAGTGGCGGCATGTTTCTGATTGACGACTTCGGTCGGCAGCAGGTTTCCCCCCGTGACCTGCTCAATCGCTGGATCGTGCCCCTGGAAAAGCGCATCGACTACCTGACCCTCCATACGGGGAAGAAAGTGGCAATTCCCTTTGATGAATTGATCGTCTTCTCCACAAACCTGGACCCTGGCGACCTGGTGGACGAAGCGTTTTTGCGGCGCATTCGTTACAAGGTGTTCGTGCGCAGCCCGACGGCCGACCAATACCGGGAGATTTTTCGCCGGATGTGTCAGCAGCGCGGCGTCGAATACGTCGATGCCGCCGTGAGCTATCTGCTGCAGGAGCAGTACACGCGCCGTGGTATCCCGATTCGTGCCTGTCACCCCCGCGATTTGCTGGATCAGGTCATTGACACGGCACGCTACCTCGACATACCGGCGGTCATGAGCAAGCAGTTGCTGGATGTTGCCTGCGAGAGCTATTTTGTCGTGACCGGGACGCCGCTCCCAGCAACGTCCGCGAAAACTACGTGATTCGGTCGCTCGGCATGAGACGACAGGACCGCCTGGCCATGTCGCCGCGCCGCATCCTGGTGCTGAAACCGTGCTGCCTGGGCGATCTCGTACAGACCACCTCCGTCATCGCCGCCCTCCAAGAACATTGGCCGGCCGCCGAGATCACGGTCGGCACCGGGCGCTGGTCCGCGCCGGCGGTCGACCATCATCCGTCCGTCGCGGCGGTGATCGATGTGGGTACGATCGGTCTGCGCGGTAAGCAGCGACCGGCTGAACTGCTCCGTCTCTGGTCCCTGGTGCGCCGCCGTCGCTTCGATATGGCAGTCGTGCCGGACCGCTCACCCGTGCCGGCGATATTGTTGTGGTTGTGCGGTATTCCGGTCCGCGCCGGCTACGACAGTGGCGGACGGGGGCGCTGGTATACTGTGCGGGTCACGCCGCGCCCACAGTTGCACGAATTGGATCAGGCGCAACGGTTGCTGCAACCCCTTGGCGTGGCGTTCTTGCCACTCCCACGTGTCTATCCGGGGCCGGAGGGCACCGCAGAAGGGCGGGCCGTGCGAGCAACCATGCCGAATTCCGGTCCGCTCGCCCTACTTGCTCCAGGAGGCGGAGCAAACCCGGGTACGCAAATGCCGAGCAAACGCTGGGATCCTGCCGGCTTCGCGTCGGTGGCCGCCGCGCTGCACGCGGCCGGCGCCACCGTCGCCCTGGTTGGCGCAGCGGGGGATCGCGCGGTTGCGGCCGCAGTACGGGCGACCGCCCCGGCGGTGCATGATCGCACCGGCCAGACGTCAATTGCCGGTCTGGCCGCCCTTGCCGCGACGGCGGGTGTCATGGTGGCAAACGATTCCGGCGTGGCGCACCTGGCGGCGGCCGTTGGGTGTCCAACGGTGGCAATTTTCGGTCCCACCTCGGCCGAACTCTATGCGCCGCGCGGGGATTGGGTACGGATTATTGCCCCCCCGGGCGCGGACCGGCTGCGTGGTGACGGCAGTGTCCGGCAGCCGTTCGTCTTCCACTCCCGGTGGCAGGACGCTATCCCGTTAGCGGCGGTACGTGACAGCGCGTTGGCGGGCCTCCGGATTGACCGTGGGACCAGACCTTAAATGCGCCTCCCAGTCTCCCGCGCCGGGCTGTTCCGATTGGCAGGCCGCCTGGCTGCCGGCCCTAACACAGACGCCGTACTCCGGCGCATCGTCGTGGTCAAGGCGGACCACCTTGGCGATGTCCTGCTGGCCTCCCCAGCGCTGAATGCACTGCGTCGGCACTTCCCCACCGCTTGCATCACCCTGGCCGTTGGACCGCGCAGCGCCGAACTGGCGCGGCGGCTCCCAGACGTCGACCAGGTGGTGGTCATTCCGTTTCCAGGCCTCGATCGGCGTACCCAACCGGGCGCCGTGCGGCGCTGGGCCTTGCTGCTGCGGGTCGCTCAGCGCTGGCACGGCCAGTTTGATGCCGGCTTGCTACTGCGCGACGACTATTACTGGGGCGCGATGCTGCTCGCCGCGGCGCGCATTCCCCTGCGCCTGGGCACCGCCTTTCCGCTCTGCGCCCCGTTCTTGACCCGAACCGTCCCGCCGGCGCGCCAGTGGCCGGCGGCTGCGCAACACCAACACGTGCTCGGCCTGCTGATAGGAGACGGACCCAGCCCGGTCCATTGGTCCCCTGCCGACCGTTTACGTTTCGCGCCGCACGATGCCGCCGCCGACGCCGCACGATGCCGCCGCCAGGCTGGGCTGGAGCGAGCCGAACCGTATCTCCTCCTCCATCCAGGGGCCGGGGCGCCGGTCAAACTCTGGACCGCCGAAAACTGGGCGCTGGTGCTGCGCGCCCTGCACGCCCGTACTGGCCGGCGTACTCTGGTCGTGGCCGGAGCCGGCGAGCAACACCTCACTGCTCCCATCGTACGGCTCGCCGGCGGGGCTGCCATCGGACTCCCGGCAGCGCCGAACCTCGACCTTCTGTCCGCTTTGCTGCACGGCGCCGATCTGGTGCTCGGCGCCGACAACGGACCGCTGCATCTGGCCGTGGCTCTTGACGTCCCCAGCGTTCGGCTCTACGGCCCGGTCGATCCCGTGATCTACGGTCCCTGGGGCGATTCGCAGCGTCATCGCTGGGTAGCCAGCCGCATGCTCTGCGCCCCCTGTGCGCGGCTCGACTGGGACGCACTGGCACTGCCCTGGCACCCATGCGTCCGGCGCATCGACCCGGCGGAGGTGGTAACCGCGGCCATTATGGCGCTGGCGGCGCCGGGTTAGAGCGGCCGGCGACCCTGGACACCGCCGTCGAGCGTGTGCCACCAGGCGATCGTGCCCTCACCGAGGCGCCAGCAGAGGTACACCTCCTGACCCGCGCGCAGCGATCGAAAGTCGATCAGTCCCGTCAAGGGGTCTTTCACCTCAACGCCCATGCCGTAGAGCCGGCGCAAAAGCTCTTCCGCCAGGGGAGCCGCCGCCGTCGCCTCGGTTTCCAGGCGTAGTGCCTGCGTTGCTTGACCGTTAAGCCGGCTCGCCGGGCTGACCTGCGCCAGTTCGTCGCGGATCTCCGTCAGCCGGATGGCCAGGTCGCGCAATTCTTCCAGCAGCGGAATGACCGCTGGGAGGAGCGCATTGGCCTCCGCGACGGTGAATTGCCGCGCCATTCCGTCTCCTTTGACCTGGTGCCACGTAATCGCCCGCGCGCCGACCCTATGATAATAGCTGGCGTCGGTGCGGCCCAACGGGTGGTTCCGTGCCACGCACCTGCGCGGAGACTGCCGACCTCAACTACAGTAGCCGTGGTCGGTCCGGGCGGTGGGCGACCGAGCGCAAGGTGACGAGGCCGGCCAGGATCGCCAGCATTAGCCCGCCGCCCCGGCTGCCGGCGGCCGCTTGACGCGGGGCGCGGGTCCCGGATGACGCCATACTCGCCGCACGGCTATCATCCGCCTGCCCCTGGGCGACGCGGCCCAGCGTACCGGCGTCGGCATCGCCGGGCACATGCGCCGCGTCTTCGTCCGGCTGCGCTCCCTTGTGCCGTTCGCGGTCGTGGATGCGCTCGCCCCGCTTGCTGACGGGGTGGCCGGCCGGTGGCGCGTCGGCATCTTCTCCCGCGCGCGCCACGCCGCCATGTACCTGGACGTCGTGCAGCATCGTCGGCAGGTCACCGCCGGCCGCGCGTTGCCCCAGGGCCGCAAAGGAGTTCAGCTCGGCGCCCAATAGCAGAATCAAAGACACCACCCAGAACCAGAAGGTGAGCAACGCTAACAGCCCGGCGAACGACCCAAACTGGCTATGTTGGGTGCGCACGTACAGGGGGAAGATCAAGTTGATGATCTCAAAGAGGATGGCCGCAAATAGGGCACCGCGCCAGGCATCGCGGGGATTGACTTTCATGTGCGGAACGATCAGGTAGATGCAGAAAAAGAGGCTGAAGGCGAGTAGGACGCCGATTGCATAACCACCGATGGCGAAAACGAGGCCCAGGCCGGGCACATTGCCAAATACCTTCGTCAGGGCGGACACGGAGCCGGCAATGGACGACGCGACCACCGATAGCGGCGCCAAAATGGCAAAGATGAGAATCATGGCGAAGGACATGAGTTTCTGCTGGATAAAGCCGCGCGTCTTGGTGCGAAAGACGATGCTGAAGCAGTTCTCCATCACACCGAACAGGTTGGAGCCGGTCCAGAGTAAGCCGACGAGGCTGACGAGTGCGGTGATGCCGGATGCCTTGCGAAAGCCCGTCAGGATCGTGTAGAAGTTGATATTCGCCCCGCTGGTCAAGGAGGCGGGAATGACGGTGTTCACCTTCCCGGCCAGTTGCTGGATCACCGAGTCCGGAGCAACAAGCGCGGCGAGCGCCAGGATGCCTAGGAGTAGGGGAAAGATCGCTGTGAGGAAGTTATAGGCCAGCAATCCGGCCAGATTCATCCCCCAGTCGTTGCCGAATTTCGCCCAGAATGCTTGAGCGCGCTTGATCATACCCATGGCTGCAATACCTCCCGCCGGCTACTCCAGCAAGGTACGGGCCAGCGTTACGTCAGTCTTTCGCTACGGTAGCACCTTCCCCACCGGCCGGTTCCAACTCGCCGTTTCCAGAGCGCTCATGACCGTTTCCAGCGTCTGAGCGGCGGTGCGGCGGTGCTGGGTAGCCGTCAAAAGTGTCGGGGTATTGGTGTTGTTCGGTGCAGCGAGCGCTTGTTGCGTATCGCTCACCGCCACGGCCAGGGCGACGGCGGCCGAGTAGAACGTGTCGGCCTGGCTGCGAATTTCTGCCGGCGGCGACAGTTGGTCCGCTTCGGCCAGCGCGCTTTGGACGGCCGTCGTGCTGCGTTTGGCGACCAGAGTTAAATAGTCGGCGCTGATGAGACCCTGCTGACGATCAATCAGGCCATCGTCAAGGGCGTTAGAAGCGCTGGCGAGCTGGTCGGCCACCCGAAAGGCGCCGAGTGTGTAGTACTGGGCCAGACTGGCGCCGCTCGGCGCCGTGCTGGTGGGCGTCGGCGCCGCGATCCATTTGGCGTAGAGTGCACCGCGCGGCGGCGGCGCGCAGGCGATACTGGTCAGCAGTAGCGCCACGACTGTTAGCCACGACCACCGTCTCCTGGTCATCCTGCCGCTCCCCAGCGTTCGCGTCGTTCGTGAGACGCCGCCACCGGCCAGCACCCCTCCGGCGACCACAGCCGAAAGCGCGGCCGTCCCGCCTTTATACTAACGACTATGCGCCATGGGCGAGGAAGGACCGGGGCCTCTTGCCAAACGGTGGTGGCGAGACGCACGAGACAAGGAAGAGGACGATATGCAAGCGGTACAGATCAATTCGTTTGACGGGCCGGATGGTCTGCGCGTCGCCGATGTCCCGCGACCAACCATCCAGGCGGATGAAGTCATGGTGCGCGTCGTACGTTGTGGCGTCAATCCGGTGGACCGCAGTCAGACGACGGGTCGATGGGACTGGCTCACGCTGCCCCACACGCCGGGCTCGGAAATTAGTGGCGTAGTGGAAGAGCTCGGCGCCCTGGCCGGGCCGCTGCAGCGTGCTCAGCGCGTCGTCGTCGCCTTTCGCGTCTTCTGTGGTCGCTGCCATTACTGCCTGCAAGGGCGGGAAGAAGCTTGCAATGCTGACCCCCATTCCGCCAATTCGCCGATCATGATCGGTCTGCCCGGCGAGGGCGGATATGCCGAGTATGTGGCGGCGCCGGCAAAGAATGTCCTGCCCATCCCAGACGGTCTGGACTTTGACGCCGCCTGCGTCGCGGTACTGGACGGCGTTACCGCCTGGCACGAAACGGAGCGCGCCGGTATCGGCCCAGGAGACCACGTTCTGGTGACCGGCGCGACGGGCGGTCTGGGGACGTTCTTCCTGCAATTTGCCAAACTGCGCGGCGCGGTCGTCTATGCGGTGACGGGGCAAGCGGCGGCCGCCGACCGTCTGCGCGAACTGGGCGCGGACGCCGTCATTGACCGCCAGCAGGAGGATGTCGCCAAACGCGCCCGTGAGCTGACCGGCGGACGCGGCGTTGACGCCATCCTCGATTCGGTTGGCGCGGGCATGTTCCGCGCCAACATGCAATCCCTGGCCCCGCTCGGGCGTCTCGTGATCTGCGGCATCCTCACCGGGCCGGACGCCCCACTCAACCTTGCCCCGTTCTACGCCCAACAGCAGCAGATTATCGGCTCGACCGGCGGCTCCCGGCGCGACCTGGAGGCCGTGCTCGACGCGATGGTCCGCGGTCGGGTACAGCCGGTGGTCTGGCGCCACTTCCCCCTCACGCAAGCTGCCGATGCGATGCGGTCCCTCGCCACGCCCGAACGAATCGGCAAAGTGGTGTTGGATGTGAACTAGGGACCAGCCGCGCAGTCGCGGCCCTGTCAGCTACACTGGGATTGAATAGGCTGGGCTGAACCGGCCAGAGGAGGAAATGCCACCATGCCGATGTCCCCTCCCGCCCGGGTCGAACGCGATTCAATGGGCGAATTGCCGGTGCCGGAAGGCGCGTACTACGGCGCTTCCACGATGCGTGCCGTCAAGAACTTCCCGATTAGCGAGTTGCGCTTCCCGCGGCGCTTCCTCTACGCGCTCGGCTTGATCAAGCGGTACGCCGCCGAGGTCAACGTCGAACTCGGCCTGCTCGATTCGGCGCTCGCCGCCGCCATCGCGCAGGCGGCCCAGGAAGTGGCCGATGGTATCTGGGACGAGCAATTCGTGGTCGATATCTTCCAAACCGGCTCCGGCACCTCTACGAACATGAATGCCAATGAAGTGATCGCCAACCGGGCGATCGAAATCATGGGGGGCCAGATCGGCTCTCGCAAGACAATTCATCCAAACGACCACGTCAATATCGGCCAGTCCTCTAACGATGTCATTCCCGCCGCTATCCAGGTCGCCGCGCTGCTCGGCCTTAGCCGCGACCTGATCCCGGCGCTGGAACGTCTCCAGGCGGCCATGGAAGCGAAGGCGACGGAGTTCTGGCCGGTCATCAAGACCGGGCGCACCCATCTGCAGGACGCCACCCCGATCCGGCTCGGCCAGGAGTTTCGCGGCTATGCGGGACAGGCGGAGCGCGCCGTCCGCCGCTTGCGCCACGCCACGACCGAACTGGGCGAGGTGCCGTTAGGGGGCACCGCGGTCGGCACCGGTGTCAATACCCATCCGGAGTTTGCCCGGCGGGTTTGTGAAAAGGTCACCGCGGCCATCGGAGTGTCCGTCGAGGAGACCGGCAACCACTTCCAGGCGCAATCCACCATCGACGCCGTGGTAGAGGCCAGCGCGGTGACGGCGGCCGTGGCGGTCAGCATGCTGAAAGTCGCCAACGATATTCGCTGGCTTGCCAGCGGTCCACGGGCCGGGTTAGGCGAGATCACCTTGCCGGAGGTCCAGCCTGGCAGTTCGATCATGCCGGGCAAGGTGAATCCGGTGATCGCTGAAGCGTTGACGATGGTGTGCGCACAAGCTATCGGCAACCATACGACGGTGGAGATCGCCGGCCAATCCGGCAACTTTGAGTTGAACGTCATGATGCCGGTGGCGGCCTACAACCTGTTGCAAAGCATCAGCCTGCTGGCTACCGCCATCGATAACTTCGTGTCGCAATGCGTCACCAGCATCACCGCCACGAGCAAGGGACCGGATATGATTGAGCAAGGGCTGGCGATTTGCACCGGGCTGGCGCCGCTCATCGGTTACGACGCTTCCGCCGCGATTGCCAAGGAGGCGTACAAGAGCGGGCGCACGGTACGTGAGGTAGCGCGGGACCGGACGTCGCTCTCCGAGGCCGCCTTGCTGGCGGCGCTCGACCCGGAAGCCATGACAGAGCCGGGTCTGGGGAGTGGCGTCGCCGCCGGCTAACGAGGACGCACGGCCTTGTGCGCCGGGAAAAAGAGAGGGTTGCAGCGGCATGGCCGATTCGGAAATCACGCTGTACGGCACGCTCTGGTGCAGCGACTGTAAGCGCACCAAAATGTTCTTTGGGGAGCAGCGTATTCACTACCGGTTCGTCGACGTGGACATGGACGCCGAGGGTCTGGCGGTGGTGGAGCGCGTGAATCAGGGCAAGCACATCATTCCCACGCTCACCTTCGGTGACGGTTCCGTACTGGTCGAGGCCTCCAACGCCGAACTGGCCGCCAAGCTCGGCATCCCCACCATGGCCAAAGGCGCGTTTTACGACCTGATCGTCGTCGGCAGTGGTCCGGCCGGCCTCACGGCTGCGTTATACGCGGCCCGCGAAGGCATCGACACCCTCGTCATTGAGCGAGCCGGCGTGGGCGGCCAGGCCGGTGTCACAGAACGGCTAGACAACTTCCCCGGCTTCCCCGAGGGCATCAGCGGTGCGGAGTTCGCCAACCGCCTCCG
This sequence comes from Chloroflexota bacterium, assembly GCA_051003235.1. Classification (GTDB taxonomy): domain Bacteria; phylum Chloroflexota; class UBA4733; order UBA4733; family UBA4733; genus UBA4733. Next base: position 20,401 of record JBPCLN010000177.1, read on the forward strand.
TCAGCAAGCCGAGCGTTTCGGCGTGGAGGTCCTGGCTGCGCAGGAGGTCACCAGTGTCGGCGTCGACGGCGCCTACCGGGTGGTGCGTACGGCCGACGGCCAGGAATACCGCGCCTTCGCCGTCCTGCTGGCCCTCGGCTCGACCTACCGCCAGCTGGGGATTC
>JBPCLN010000178.1:0-6336 GCA_051003235.1 Chloroflexota bacterium
AAGGGGGTGTGTTGTTGGGTGGAGAGACCCGACCAGGGCAAACAACTGTGCGTGTGCGCGGCATTGAAGTCTCCCCCCCCCCCCCGCGTCGACGGCAACGCCGGCTGTCTCCACGCAGGAGACCGACCCGGTGTACACGATGCAATATACGGACTACCAGCGCCAGGTCACCAAGGTGCTGAACTCCAACTGGGACGCGACGCCGCCGGTGATCAGCAAGTTGCCCGATGGTGGTACGCGGGAGACCTTTACGCCGAAGGAGCAGTTGAAGGCCGGCCCGATCACCTTTTCGATGGACTACCACTTGAGCAACGGCTACTTCGAGGTAACCGTGCCCCAGAATCAGATCAAGGAGTCGATCGACGACAAGGCCCAGACGGGGTTCTATCTGGTCACGCTAGAGCCGTTGCCGTTCTTTGGCGCGGGAGCGGATGACGAGCAGGGCTACATGGTGATACCGGACGGGTCCGGCGCACTGGTGCAATTCAAGAAAATCCATCCAGATTACCTGCAGCCGTTCAACGAGTCGATCTACGGTCCGGACTTCTACGCGCCGTTCAGCGGCGAGCTCGGCTTCGGGGCCAGCCAGGAGTCGTACATGATGCCGGCGTTTGGCATCGCCAAGCAGGCCGATGCCAACGGCAAACCGGTCAATGGCGCCTTTTTGAGCCTGGCGACGCAAGGTCAGTTCGACGTGAATGTGGAGGCTGATCCGAGCGGCTACATCACCCGCTATAACCATTCGGGTTTCCAGTTCCTCTACCGTCGCACGGCGAGCATTCCGCGCAGTCGTGGTGTCTATGTCCAGCGCGTTGCCATTCCATTGGTGCCGGGCGACCGCACGGTGCGCTACTCCTTGCTGGGTGGCAAGGATGCAACCTATTCCGGGATGGCGGCGATGTACCGGCAATACATCCAGAACGACTTGCACGTCCACCAGTTGACGCAAGCTGATACGCCGCTCAATCTGGATATGTTAATGGGCGCCCAGAAGAAGGGACTCATCAGCACCATCCTGGTGCCGGCGACGACCTTTAGCGAGGCGGAACAGGTGCTGCAGGCGCTGCGGCAACGCGGAGTGAATAACATTAAGTTGACGCTGAACGGCTGGAACCGCGGCGGCGTCTTTTCGGCGGCGCCGAACCGCATGCCGGCCGATTCCCGCCTGGGCGGCAATGCCGGCTTGCAAAGCCTGACGACGTTTGCCCGCCGGCTCGGCGTGCCCGTCTATCTCGAAGACGACTTTGAGGATGCCTACGCCGGAGAGAAGGGCTTCTTCGCTCACAACGACGCCATGCGCGGCGCAAACAAGCTGCCGGCCTTCAGCAGCGGCGCCGGCCAGAGCCAGTTTGAATACCTCCTCAACCCGATCGTGGAGTACAACCAGTTCGTGTTGCGCGACATTCCAAAAGAGCAGGCGCTCGGCGCGAGCGGCAACTTCTTGCAGTTCTTCGGCATGGGCGTGACCTACGACACCAACGAGCAGCACCCACTCACACGCGAGACGTACAGCCAGTGGAATATGAAGATCGCCGACTATATCAAGCAGCAGTTGGGTGGCGTCGCCGTCCAGGGTGGCGACACGTTCATCCTCGGCCACGTGCAGGATGCGCGGGGAGTTAGTGTCGATAGCAGCCACTGGCAATTCGAAGACGGGCCGGTTCCCTTCTATCAGATGGCAGTACACGGCTTCTTGACCTACACCGGCACCTATGCCAACCTGCGCAGCGATCCGCAGTTCGAGTACCTGCGCGAAATCGAGTACGGCGCTGTGCCGTCATTCAACCTGACCTACCTACCGACGAGCGATCTCAATCGCGCGATCTTTACCTACCGCAACTGGAGCAGCACCTGGACCAATTGGACGGATGCCCTGGTGCGCGAATACCAGGAAGTCAACGTGCAGCTTGGCGGTACCTTCAACCAGTTCATCGTCGATCATCAGGAGTTGGCTCCCAGTGTCTTCCAGACCACCTACGGCAACGGCACGAAGGTGATCGTCAACTACAGCAATCAGCGCTACGGAAACGGCACGGTGGCCGTTGATGCGCTGAGCTTCGCCGTCGTTCACTGATGCTACGAGAGGATTTCTGAGATGATTCGAGCACCCGCCGGCGCCACCGTGGATTCGGCCTCGTCGCCCCGTCCCTATCGCCGCTCCCGCTTCCACCTTTCGATGGGCACAAAGCGCTCGCTGCAGGGGTATATGTTTATCCTGCCCTGGGTGCTCGGCTTCTGCTTCTTCTTGCTCTGGCCATTAATTCGCTCCTTCATCCTGTCCTTTCACGAACTGGAAGCGGTAAACATCAACAACGTCAAATTTGTTGGTATCGACAACTACCGGCAAGCGTTTTTCGTTGACCCGCAGTTTTTCCCCATCCTGTCCGAGCAAATCAAGCAGACCTTCGTCAATACACCGGCTATTTTGATCTTCTCGCTGTTCGTCGGCATGCTGGCGAACCAGAAGTTGCATGGTATTACGGCTTTCCGTGGCGTCTTCTTTCTACCGGTGGTCATCGGCTCCGCCCAGGTAATTCAGGACCTCTTCAGCCAGGGCGTCGGGGCCGACACCTTCGCCGGTAACGCCGACGTGGCCGGGTTCCTCATGTCGTTCTTGGGGCCGACCTGGGCCGGCAACGTCATTGCGATTCTCGGCCGTATGAGCCTGGTGCTATGGGCCTCCGGCGTCCAAATTCTCATCTTTATGGCCGGCCTGAAGTCGATTGGCACGACCTATTACGAGGCGGGCCGCATCGATGGCGCCACCGACTGGGAACTCTTCTGGAAGATCACCGTACCCTTGATCTCGCCCTTTGTATTACTGAACATTATCTACACAGTGGTGGATACGTTCACCAACAGTTTCTCCGTTCAGGGCGTGGTGAGCCAGGCCACGGGCCAGGTGACGACGCAGACCGGCACGACGGTATTGAAGTACATCCAGACGACCGCTTTCTCCGGCCAGTTCCGCCTGGGTTACGCTGCGGCTCTGGGCTGGATTTACTTCCTCATTATGTTCGTTGTGCTGATGGTGGTGATCTGGTTCATGAGCGGCAAAGTCTACTACGCCGGCGACAGATAGAGGAGAAGAAATAATGGCTACCGTCGCCCAAACCCAGGCCCAGGCCCTGCGCCGTGCCCGGTCCCGTCAGCGCTTCTCCTCCTACGGGATTTTGAAGCTGCTCAAGACGATCGTGCTGCGCACGATCACCTACCTCATCTTACTGGACATTGCTTTTGTCTTCCTGTTTCCCGTTTTCTACATGGTGGCGACGTCCTTCAAGAGCATTCAGGACCTGACCGACCCGACTATTGTCTGGATCGCTACCGGTTTCGACTGGCAGAACTATACGCTGGCCTGGCAGGCAGTGGACTTCGTGCATTCTTTCTCCAATAGTGCCCAGATTTCCATCCTGGCCGCCATTGGGCAGGTGATTTCCTGCGCCTTCGTCGGCTATGGCTTCGGGCGAATGACCTTCCCGGGCCGGGAACTGTTGTTCTTGCTGGTGATCTTCACCTTCCTGGTCCCGCCGGAGACGATCATCGTACCGTTGTTCATCCTCTACAAGACGATGCCCCGTCTGGCCGTGGAATTGAATCTGGCGGGATTCCCGCACATACTCGTTGCCAACGGCTCGTTCGGGCCGGGCGGTATCTTCGATCACGGCTGGATCGACACCTATTGGCCGTTTATCTTCCCGTCGTTCTTTGGGGAGGGCCTCAAGGGACCGGTCTTCATCCTCATCTTCCGCCAGACCTTCCGGCAGCAGCCGAGGGAATTGGAAGAGGCCGCCCGCGTCGACGGCGCCGGCCCGATTCAGACCTTCTTCCGGATTAATCTGCCGCTGGCCAGCGCCGCAATCCTGGTGACGTTCCTCTTCTCCATCGTGTGGCACTGGAATGACTTCCTGGAGCCCTTGATCTACCTCAACCGCCAGCAGTTGTTCACCCTGCCGATGCGCCTGTCGGTACTCGGCCAAACGCTCAACGACGTGACCGGCGGCGCCGGCAGCGACTTCTATAACGAGGCGCTCGCTATGGCGGCAGTGCTCCTGGTCATCCTGCCGGTGCTGATCCTCTATGTCTTCACCCAACGCTTCTTCACGGAGAGCATCGACCGCACGGGGGTCGTGGGGTAAGCGGGAGGACCTCACCCGGCCATCGGTTATACTGCCTGCTATCCAACAGATGAGGTCCGGATAGCATGAGTTATTCCGCCGCAGCGCCGGTGTTGCTGTTTGGCGACCAGTCAACCCCGGTGCATCCTGACGTTGTTCAGTTGCTGAATCGGCTCTATACGACGGTCGGCAGCTACAGCGCCGCGCGCGACTGGGCGCTGATTAGCGACGCCTATGAGTTGGCCGATCTGGCGCATGGAACGGTATGCCGGCAGTCCGGTGAACCGTATATCGTCCACCCGCTGGCGGTCGCTAATCGCCTGGCGGCGATGCAGTTGGATTCTGCCACGATCGCCGCCGCCATCCTCCATGACGTCGTGGAAGATACGGACGTCACTGTCGACGATCTGCGCGAGCGCTTTGGAGAAACGGTGGCGCGACTCGTCGATGGCGTGACCAAATTCTCGGTGGTGGAAAAGGGGCACCGCGAGCGGGACATGGCGGCGGTCGCTGCTCTGGCCGAACGGGACGACCTGGATCGCCGCAAGCGCACGGACCGCGAACGGGCGCGCCGTGCCCAACAGGAGACCCTGCGCAAGCTTTTCCTGACCATGGCGGAGGACCCGCGCGTTGTCCTGATCAAGCTGGCCGACCGCATGCACAATATGGAGACGATCGGCGCGTTAGAGCCGGCGCGGCAGGAGCGCATGGCCGAAGAGACCATGGACATTTATGCTCCCCTTGCCGGACGCTTGGGGGTGTTCACCGTCAAGTCCGAGTTGGAAGACCTTGCCTTTGCCGTCCTGGAGCCTGAACGTTATGCCTGGGTGGCCGAACTCCTTGGTGCTGAACACAACGCGCATGCCGCCTACGCCGAGCGGGTGGCAACACTGCTGGCCGAGCAACTGCAAGCGAACGGCCCCAAGGCGAGCGTGTCGGCACGCGCCAAGCACCTCTGGAGCATCTACAACAAGCTGGTCGCCCACGGTGGGGACATGACGCAGTTGTATGACCTGATCGCCGTCCGCGTGATTGTGGACAACATCCCCGATTGCTATCAGGTGTTGGGCGTCGTGCACTCCCTTTGGAAGCCGTTGCCCAACCGTTTCAAAGACTATGTGGCCGTGCCAAAGTCCAACGGCTACCAGAGTCTCCACACCACGGTGTTCTGCGAAGAGGGCCGGCCAACGGAAATCCAAATCCGGACCCAGGATATGCACCGAGTAGCCGAATATGGGGTGGCGACGCACTGGTTCTACAAGGAGCGCGGCGGCTCCGTTCCGGTGCCGCTGCAAATGATTCGCTGGGTTCGGCAACTCATGGAGTGGCAGAAGGAACTCCCCAATGCTCAGGAGTTAGTCGACGCCGTACGCCTCGATATCTTTGAAGATCAGGTCTTTGCATTCACGCCGCAGGGGGATATCAAGGATCTGCCTTCGGGTTCCACCCCGGTGGATTTTGCCTATCGCGTTCACACCGCGGTGGGGCACCACTGTATCGGCGCGCGGGTCAACGGCCGCCTGGTAACGTTGGACTACAAGCTGCAAAACGGCGACGTGGTGGAGATCCTCACGACGAAGGGCGAACGTGGCCCGAGCCGCGACTGGCTGTCGTTCGTCCGCAGCAGCACCGCCCAGCAGCGCATCCGGCAATGGTTCAAGCGGACGGAACGCCAGGAAAACATCGTTCGGGGCCGCGAACTGCTGGACAAGGAAATGAAGCGGTTGGCGTCGCACAGCCTGGACGGCATTAACAGCGACCGCCTGCGGGAGGCGGCGCGCCAGATGCACTACGAGGAGCTGGACGACCTCTTCGCCGCCATTGGCTTTGGCGAGGCCACTGCGCAATCGGTCATCACGCGGCTCGGTCTGCGTGCCGCCGATGATATGCCTATGCCTGCCCAGTTGCCGTTATCGGTGCCAACGGCGCGCGAGGGTTCCGGTATGAGTGTCATGGGGGTGGGCGACCTCCTTACCCGACTGGCCGTCTGCTGTCGTCCGGTGCCGGGCGACCCAATAGTGGGCTTTATCACTCGTGGACGGGGCGTGACCGTCCACCGCGCGGATTGCCAGAACGTCCTGCGGGAAGACGAAAGCGAGCGTCTGGTGCGCGTCGATTGGGGTCCGGTGAGCCAGGCCACCTATCCTGTCTCGATTCGCATCGACGCCGCGGACCGCGAAGGCCTCCTGCGCGACGTAGCAACGGTGGTGGCGGAGGA
>JBPCLN010000179.1:0-16368 GCA_051003235.1 Chloroflexota bacterium
GCCACGTTGAACTGGAGCAGAGGGCGCAAGGCCTCCGTGCCGTCCCAGCCCGCCTCGAGGAAGGGCAGGCCGCAGAAGCTGCTGGCGGCGTAGCTGCCCCCCACCAGGTAGCAGTCCTGGGTGGGGGCGCAAGCGTGACGCTGGGGTCGATCCGCACCGGATAGACGCGGGCAGGGTCGGCCAGCCAGGCGGGGTCGGCGGCCAGGGTGAGCGTCGTGCCATCCGGACTCAGCGTCAGGTGGACGGCGCGGGAGCGTCCGGCGGGGCGACCGGAGCTATCCTGCATGCTGGGGGCGGGCAGGGTGAAGACGACCGCCCCCTGGTGATCGGTGATCGTGACGCGACCGTCGGGCTGGGCGGCGGCGGTCAGACCGGGCGACAGCGTGAGGGCGAAGGCGAAGGTGTGGGGGGCGGCGGAGGCCAGGGTGAGGGCTTCCTGCACGCCGTCGGGCAGGGCGGCGTACCGCACGCTGACGCCGGGCCAGACATTGGCGTAGCTGGCGGTGGCGCCGGCAGCGGCTGCCGGGGTGTTGCCGGTGACCGCCAGCGGCGCGAAGCTCACCGTCTGGCCGCCCACCGTGAGCTGGACGGGGCCGGCGCCGAGCTGGGCGGGCAAGTGGAGCTGGTAGCGGTTGGCCTGGTTGGTGAAGGCGGAGCCGGGGGCGGGGTCGGGGACGAGGGTGTCGTCGATGGGCTGCCAGGCGCCATGGGCGTCGCGGTAGTTGAGCGAGCCGACGCTGATGGTGGTCTGGAAGAGGCCCTGGGCGCTCACGCTGGTGCGACTGGTGCGGCTGCGCCGGTCGGTCAGTTCGTGGGCGCTGCCGGTCCCCAGTCGGAAGGCGCCGGCGGGGACCGTCGTGGCCGGCAGGCCGGCGCGGTAATGGGCGACGCCCCGGCGGGGAGACCAGACGCTTGCCAGAGCGGGAGTAGGAAGGCCAGCAGAAGCAGCACGCGCCCCAGCCGCGGTAGGGCAACACGGACTGGTGACATGGCGGCTCCCTTTCACGCAAACGATACGACCACATCAGGCGGAGCAGTGCTGGTGCTCTGGGCGTGCCAACGACACGCCGACACCGATCGGAACGCGACCGAACAATGGAACGACAGCGGCCAGGCGCCGGGTCCAAAAGGGATGACGGGCAGGATGAGCCCGCTTGGGAGCACTGCCATACGGTGCGCGTTTCTCCGCGGCCACGGCGCGGCGACGACCAACCAGCAAAAGCGAGGAAAGATTACCAGCCACCTTACCGTCCGTCAAGACCGGACGAGCGCTGAAAGCGCAGGCTAACCTTTAGACGCCCATTTCCACGGAGAGGAGGTGAACGCCGCTCGTGCCGATGGCGATCACCATCCGGCAGGTATTCGTTTCCAGGGCCAGCTCGTACTCGCCGGGGCCTTTGGCGCTCACGGCTAGGCCGTCGATTGTCTGACCCTCCAGCTCCGCCAGGGCCTTATTGACCCCCTCCAGCGCCACGGCGAGCGCTGCACCTCGCGGTGTGCGGCCGTAGAGCCGGTAGAGCAGTTGCGCGTCGATGGGGCCGTGTTGACGGCGAAATCGACCCGTCTGCAGGCCCATCTCCAGGAGGCCTTCGAGGCGGTCCAGGCCATCCGCCGGCACTTCGCCTTGCTCCACGTTTTGCAGCAAAGCGCCATAGGCGGTACGCAGGGACGGCTCGCTCATGCCCGCGGCAAGCGCCGCGATCTCCGGGCGGAGCAGTTCGCGTTCGCGGTCGGAAAGGGCGAGGTCGGTCATGCCCCGGACCCACGTCCAATCATGACCTCGGTCTGATGCTCAAAGCCGCCAGTTTCGATGGCGCAGTGCATGCCGCACTCCTTCGGCGCGTTCTTCTCCCACCACCAACGGCCGCTCCGCGAGTCCGCGCCGGGCTGGACCGGGCGGGTGCAGGGGGCGCAGCCGATGGATTTGTAGCCCTGATCGTAGAGGCTGTGGTAGGGGACGTCGTTGGCGCGGATATAGTCCCAGACTTCCTCGTCCGTCCAATCGGCCAGCGGGCTGAGCTTCACCAGACCACCGTGGTCGTTGTCGAGCTCGATCTTGCGAATGTTGGAGCGCGTCGCCCATTGGTCTCGGCGCAGGCCGGTGACCCAGCAATCCAGACCGTCCAGCACCTTACGCAGGGGCTGAATCTTGCGCACGTCGCAGCACTTGAGGCGGTTGGGCACGCTCTTGTAGAAGAGATTGATGCCGTTCTGCAGGATGAGCGGCTCCAGCGTCTTGGGGTTGGGGTAGTAGACCTCAATCTGGAGGTGGTACTTTTCCGTCACGCGCTCCATGAGTTCGTAGGTCTCCGCCGGCATGCGGCCGGTATCAACCGTGAAGACGCGGATCGTGGGGTCCAGCCGCCAGGCCATGTCCAAGAGCGCCATGCCGTCGCTCTGAAAGCTGGTGCAGATGGCAAGGCGACTGGGCGCAAAGGTTTCAATGCCCCAGCGCAAGACCTCCTGGGGCTCCTGGTCGTCGTATTCGACGCCTAGTTCACCGATCTCGAATTCATCGAAGGAAACGCGCTCGTCGTCGATCGTCGCCAGTGCGCTCATGCTTCTCCTGCTTCCTCGCGTTCGCGTAGGTGGGGCTTCCGGGTTTTCATCTCGGCAATGACGTCGTCCAGCGGCCGTCCGCTGCCGATAGCGATCAATTCCTCGTCGCTCTTGCGCCGGGTGTAGTCGCGGAAGCGTTCGCCCGTGCCGCGTTCCTCGACATAGGCGCCGACGAGCCGTTCGACATACGCGGACGCCTGGTCCGCCGGCACGCGCCGGAGGAGCGGCTTGCCGATCTGGGCGTCATCGCCGCCATAGCCGCCGCGCAAGTAAATCTCGTAGGCCTCAATCTTGTCCCCGCCATCGGTGCGCTCGCGCAAGGTCGTGCCTTGCAGCCCCAGATCGCCAACCCAATGGTGAGTGCAGGCATGGGGACAGCCATCGACGTGGACTTTCAGGTCGTCGACCGCACTGCCGAACTTCGCCTCCAGGCCGTTGACGATCTCGTGCATCTTGCCCTTGGTCTCCGCCACCGCGTAGTTGCAGAGGGGCGAGCCGGTGCAGGCGATGCCGTTGGCATGGATGCGGTTGACGCCGAGGGGGAAGCCGATGTCGCCTACCCGCTGCACCACGGCGTCGAGTTGGGCATCCGGCACACCAGCGACGATGAAGTTCTGCTGGCGCGTCAAGCGGATGTCTCCGCCGAACGACTCCGCCAGGTCGGCTAACTCGACCATTTGCTTACCGCTGATGACGCCCATCTTGACCGGGAAGCCGATGTAGTTGAGGCCCGCCTGCTTCTGGGCATGGATGCCCATGTGATCGGTCTCGCCAGGAGAAATGGGTGTCTCCTGCAGGTCTTCCAGGCGGCGTTGCAGGCGCTCCTCAATCAGGGCGCGCATGCCCTCCGGTCCGTAGTCGTCCACCATGAACTTCATGCGGGCCTTGACGCGGGAGAGGCGGTAGCGGAGGTCGCTCTTCCAGGCATCCAATATCGCCCGCAGCACCGGCATCGCTTCGTCTTTGGGCACGAAAACGCCGATGTGACGCGAGAGGCGCGGCGTGGAGGAAAGGCCGCCGCCCAAACGCAGGGCGTAACCGTCGCGCCCGCCCTGGCGAACGCCGATCAGATTGATGCAGTTCAGTTCCGGTGCGTTGCACTGGTAGGGGCAGGTGGCGACGGAAATCTTGTGCTTACGCGGCAGGTCCGAATAGTCGGGGTTGCCGTAGAAAAAGTCGGCAGCTTCGTCCAGCGTCGGCGTGGCGTCGAACAGTTCCTCCGCGCTGATGCCGGCAACCGGGCAACCGGTAATATTGCGCACCGTGTCCCCGCAGCCCCCCATCATCGACAGGCCGGCCCCGGTCAGGGTGGCGAAGACTTCCGGCAGGTGCTCCAGGCGGATCCAATGGAGTTGCACGTTCTGCCGCGTGGAGAGTTCGGCGAAGTCCCGACCGTACTTCAGCGCCAGTTCGCCCAGCGTGCGGAGCTTCGTCGGTGTCATGATGCCGCTCGGTAGCTTGATCCGCATCATGAAGTAGCCGAGCTTCGGCTTGTCGTGGTACAACCCGTACCACTGGAGGCGAACGATGTCCTCTTCGGAGACGTTTTCGTAGCCGGTCTCGATCAGTTGCGGCAGGTCGTGGATGACTGCGAGCCCTGGCTTCTCCTTCTTCAGACGCTCAATCGAGTTGCGCCGGAGAACTAACTCCTGCGTTGGCGCCGGGCCCAAGGGCTTGGCGGTGGGGATTGCGACCGTGGCGGACATACGTTTTCCTTCTTCGGCGCCTTAAGCGCAAAGCTGCAGTTGCCAGGAGGCAAAAGCGGCGGCGCGGAGGGGCGGAGGGGTTTCGATGGCGATCTGGCAGCCATCGAGCGCCACGAGCGCCTGGCGCACGTCGGCGCGGAGGACGGGCAGGGCTTGCGCCCCTACCTCCAGCGACCAGACGCCCTCCCGGCACCCGGCGTAAACCTCCGCTTCCGCCAGCCGTTCGACCGTCTCCTGTAAAGGCAGCGGACCGCCGGCAAGCAGGGCGTACAACCGCTGCTCCAGCAAGGAGAGCGGCTGGTGATAGGGATCGAGCCAGATCAATGGTTCAACGCTCAGCGCCGGAAAACGCTTCATTGCATCGCTTCCTTCAACACGGCCGCCACTTCCGGGCGGCTGAATTCCGGGGGCAGGTCGCCGCCGGCGCGCAGCAGTTCGCGTACCTTCGTGCCGCTCAACGAGACGTGATCGTCGGCCGGATGCGGACAGGTCTTCGTGGAGGCCATGCCCGCGCAGCGCTTGCAATAGAAGCTGTTCTCGAAGAAGAGGGGCGTGATACCAAGCTGCTCCGGCGCGAAGTTGCTGAAGATGCGATGGGCGTCGTAGGTACCGTAGTAGTTGCCGACGCCGGCGGCGTCGCGTCCGACGATGAAGTGCGTGCAACCGTAATTGCGGCGGATCAGGGCGTGGAACACCGCCTCGCGTGGCCCGGCGTAGCGCATGGCCGCCGGCATCACGGCGAGCAAGACCCGCTCCTGCGGATAGTAATGGCGCAAGAGCACCTCGTAGCAGCGCAGCCGCACCTTGGCCGGGATGTCGTCCGCCTTCGTCTGACCGACCAGAGGATGAACCAGGAGGCCGTCGACCCCTTCCAGGGCGACCTTCTGGATGTACTCGTGGGCGCGGTGGATCGGGTTGCGAGTCTGGAAGCCGACGATGGTCTTCCAACCCCGTTCCGCGAAGGCGCGCCGCGTCTCCTCGGGCGTCAGAGCATAGGGAGCAAACACCGGGTCGATCTGCCGGCGCAACACCGTCACCGGCCCACCGACCAGGGTATCGGCCTGCTGATAGAGCGCCGCCACGCCAGGGTGTTGCTCCTCCGTGGTGCGATAGACTTCCTGGGCCTCCACTCGCTTGTCGTAGGGAAAGGTTTCCAGCACGTCCAGGATGGCCAGCGGCTCGGTTGCCAGGACACCGTCGACCTGGGGATACAGGGCGACCCGCTGCCCCGGCCGCAGCGCGGCGGCCGTCTCGGCCCGCACGGCGAGCGTCACCGGAATGGTCCAGGCCGCGCCATTGGTCAGGTGCATGCTGTGGACGACGGACTGGTAGTCGTCGCGCGTCATGAAGCCGTCCAGTGGCGCCACCGCACCGATGGCGAGCAGTTCCAGGTCCGCCGTCACGCGGGCGTCGATGGGGATGGCGGGCAGGGTGCGCGCCTCCGCCAGCAAGGCGACGCGCTCCGGGGCCGGCGCCAGGCGCACGTGCGACGCGGAGACTGGTGATTCCACTGTTGCGACCATTGCTATACCCCCACCGTTTGGCGCACCGGCGCCAGGTATCCTTTGGCTTCCAGCGCCTGCAGAATTCGCTCCACCGACGTCGCCACCGATTCGTGGTCGGTCTCGACCACTACCTCCGCCGCGAGGGGCTCCTCATAGGGGTCGGACACCCCGGTGAAGTTGCCGATTTCGCCCCGCAAGGCTTTGGCATAGAGGCCCTTGACGTCCCGACGCACTAACTCGTCCAACGGACACTTGACATAGACCTCGACAAAGTTGCCGATCATCTCGCGCGCTTCGGCCCGCACCGCCCGGTACGGGGAGATGGCGGCGCTAATCACGGCCACGCCGTGTCGCGTCAGCAAGTGGGCGACAAAGGCGATGCGGCGAATGTTGGTGTCGCGGTCCTCTTTGGAGAAGCCAAGCCCTTTGCTGAGGTGGGTGCGCACGACATCGCCGTCCAGCACTTCCACGCCAACCGCGCGTTCCCGCAACCGGCGCTCCAGTTCCGCCGCGATGGTGCTTTTGCCGGCCCCCGACAGTCCCGTCAGCCACACCGTAAATCCCCCGACCATCGCTCCGCTGCCCTTTCTCCGCCGTGCATCGTCACCCCGGCTACCCGCCGGGCGAATTCTCTACTACTTCGATCAAGTTCGTCATGTATACCGAGGGAATGGGCACTTGTCAAGTCAAGGTATGCTTGACGTACCACTGTTGCGTCAGCACCCCGGTGGCCCGTGCCGGGCACGGTCCCGCTGTTTGGCGCTGGAGAGATGATATTGATGAACGCCAAGGTGCTGGGCACGCTCGAATTCCCGAAGGTGCTGGCGCGCCTGGCGGACGTCACCGCTTTTTCCGCCAGTCGGGAATTGGCCCTCGCGCTAGAGCCGAGCGCCGATCGCTTCTGGGTGGAACGGCGCCAGGAAGAGACGGCGGAGGCCGTTCGCCTCTTGCAGGAACGACCGGAATTCTCCGTGCGGGGCACGCGCGACGTACGATTGCTGGCCCGGAAGGCGGCGCTGGGCGGCGTGCTCGATCCGGCGCAACTGCTGGAAGTGGCCGGCACGCTGGAGAGTGCCCATTTCGTCGGCGGCACCATCGCCAAGCTGGAGCACGAGGCGTACCGGATGCTCCGCGAGCATGGGGCGCAGATCCACCCCTGTCGCGACGTCACGGCCGCCATCGGCGGCGCCATCAACGATCAAGGCGAGGTGCGCGACAACGCCAGCCCGGCGCTCGGCCGCATCCGGCGCGAGCTGCGTGTCGCCCATAGCCGGCTCACGGAGCGGCTGAACAGCTATCTGACCAGCCACCGCAGCTATCTCCAGGATGCCATCATTACTTCGCGGAACGACCGCTACGTCATTCCCGTTAAAGCCGAAGCGCGTAGCCACATTCCCGGCATCGTCCACGACCAGTCCGCCAGCGGCGCCACGGTTTTCGTCGAGCCCCTGGCAATCGTCGAATTGAACAACGCCTTACGGACGCTGCAACTCCAGGAGCACGAAGAGATCGAACGGATCTTGCGCGAAGTCTCCGGCGTGGTCGGGGCGTCGGGCGAGGCGATCATCGAGACGGTCAATGCCCTGGCCGCCATCGATCTTTGCCTCGCCAAAGCGCGGCTGGCGGGGGCGCAGGATGCTAGTCGCCCTCTGCTGGCGGCCGCCGGACGGATTGCCCTGTATAAGGCCCGTCATCCTCTCCTCACGGGCAAGGTTGTACCGATCAGTATCGAACTGGGCGCCGGCTTCTCGCAACTGGTGATCACCGGCCCCAACACCGGCGGCAAGACAGTGGCGCTGAAGACCGTCGGCTTGCTCACCCTGATGGCGCTGGCCGGCCTGCATGTTCCAGCCGAGTCCGGCTCGGAGATCGGCCTGGTGCCGGAAGTCTGGGCGGATATTGGCGATGAGCAGAGCATCGAGCAAAGTCTCTCCACCTTTTCGTCGCACATGACCAATATTGTGCGGATCGTCAATACCGTCCGGGCAGGTGACCTGGTGCTGCTGGATGAGCTTGGCGCCGGCACCGATCCGGTCGAGGGCGCGGCGCTGGCCCGCGCCATCCTGGACTACTTACGGGCCCGGCGGGCGACGGTTGTGGGCACCACCCACTATGCGGAGTTGAAAGCCTACGCCCATAGCACACCCGGCGTGCAGAACGCCTCGGTGGAATTCGACCTGGAGACACTTTCTCCCACCTATCGCCTGACCGTGGGTCTGCCAGGGCGCAGCAATGCCCTCGCCATCGCTACCCGCCTGGGTCTGAACAAAGAGATCGTCGATACTGCCAGCGCCACGCTTTCGCCGGAGCAGTTGCAGATCGAGACGCTGCTGAAGCAGATCGCCGACGAGAAGCAGGAGGCGGAACGGGCACGGGCGGAGGCGCAACGTCTGGAGCGGCAGGCGGCGGCGGCGTTGCAGGCCACGACCCGCGAACGGGCGGCATTAGAGCGCGAACGCGAACGGCTGCTCCAGCAGGCGGAAACCGCCGCCGAGCAGGAATTGGCCGATTTTCGGCGGCAGTTGGCGGAACTGCAACTGCGCGCAGGCGAACTCAGTTCTCGCCGTGATGTCCAGGAAGTGCAAGAGCAAAGCTCGGCGGTACTACGGCAGTTGCTGGAGCGCCGGCATAAACAGCCGCGCCGCCGTGAAGCGCCGCCGACCGACCTGCCGCTCGGCAGTTGGGTGTATATCGAGACGCTCGGGCAGTCCGGCAAGCTCCTCTCCCTGGACCGCGATCACAACAGCGCCGAGGTGCAGTTGGGCAGCTTCAAAGTGCGGGCGAAGGCGTCGGAGCTCGGCGCCGGCCACCGTCCGGCACCCCTCGACGCCGCGGAAGGGCGGCCAGGGCGCCGCGAGTCGGCGCGTGAGGAGCGGGTGGTGACGCTTCCGGCGACGCCGATCACCGGCACCGAGTTGGACCTGCGCGGCAAGCGCGCCGCCGACGTCGACGCGGAATTGGACCGCTTTCTGAACGACGCCTCCCGCGCCGGCCTCCCCTACGCCCGAATCATTCACGGCAAAGGCACGGGTGCATTGCGGCAGGTGGTGCTGGCCCAACTCACCGGCCACCCGCTGGTCACCTCCTTCCGCCTGGGTGAAGCCGGCGAGGGCGGTGATGGGGTCACCATCGCCACGCTCTAGGCGGCGGTCAGTCCGAAAAGAACTCGCTTAGCGGTACTGCGAAACCGGGGAGTGAGGGCGACTGCACCACATCCTTTGCCAGGAGGGTGGTGGCCAACGTCAGCTGTGCGTCGATGCGCCGGTAGATCTGAAGCTCCTGTCGCTGCCAATCGACGATCCAATACTCGCGCACACCCTGGCGAGAGTACAGGCTCAGCTTGGACTCCCGGTCCCGCTTCTCGTTATCCGCGCCGGGGGAGAGCAGTTCCACAACGAGGTCGGGGGCGGCGTGGAGCTTGCCGTCATCGCCCCGGACAGCATCTAGCTGCTCGGCGCTCACCCAAACCACATCGGGCGCAACGGCGGAGTCCTGCGCAAATATTATGCCCGGGGCATCGAATACGGCTCCGGCACCGGTCTGCCGGTTCCATGCCACCAGGGCGTGGATAATGTTCGCCGCTGACATCTGATGCCCCCAGTGTGGTTGTGTTGGCACGGAGAGGTCTCCATCGATGATCTCGTACCGCCGGTCGTCCAGCGGGATGGGGAAGCCTTCGAGATCCTGGATGGTCATGCGCAGTGCTGCGGCCATGTGGTCACCTCAATCCTGCTTCATCTCGCGTTGCCTGGGCTTCAAGCAGTATAGCGGAGGACCCGAGGGGCGGCTCACCGCACGGCGAATCCTTCCCCTGGTAGCATGCGGTGCTAGGACTCCATTGGAGAGGGCAGGCACGCATTGTGGTAACGGCAGCAGTTGAAACCAAGCGGTACACCGTTGATGACCTGGCGGATATTCCCGACGACGGCCGGATACGGGAGTTGGTTGATGGGCAGATTCTGGATTGGGGGATGACCAGCGTTCGCCATGCGAGCCTGGAGTCCTTGCTGACCATCGTCATCGGCAACCATGTTCGGGAGCGACGGCTTGGGCGGGTTATGAATGGCGAAGGCACAGTTAGCATCCTTGGCAGTGCCAACCATGCCCGCTTGTTTGATGTTGCCTTTTACCGGCGCGGCCGCCTACCGCGCGACGTTGACGCCGCGGCGACGACGATTGCTCCCGATCTGGTCATCGAGATCCTTTCTCCCACCGATCGGGTGGCCATGGTCGAGGCTAAAATTGACGACTGGCTGCGAACCGGTGTCGTGCTGCTGTGGTACATCAACCCACAGACCGGCACGACCACGGTGTATCACGAAGGTACCATCCGGCGTGTCCTTGCCGGCGAATTGCTCACTGGCTGCGACGTGCTGCCCGGCCTCCAGCTTCGTCTCCAGGACCTGCTGGACGAGTTGGTCGACGACGAAGAGTAGCGCCCATCACCTGACGCGGCGAACCATCCGGGTTAGAGCAGTTGCGCCGAGGGATCTTTTCCTTGAGGGCCGATCCAGAGGCCGGCTTGTGCTGCGGGTTGGGGAACAGCGCGGCGGGCCTCCACATGGGCCGCCGGCGTGTTGAGCGCTTCCAGCTTCGCCAGCAGTTGGCCGTGCAGGTGCTGCAAGACCGCAGACCGCTCAGGGGCTACGTTGTGCTGCTGCTGCGGGTCGGTCCGGGCGTCGTAGAGTTCGGCCATATCGATGCCTCCCAGATAAAGGTAGGTCCATTCCGGTGTTACCAGCGTGGACGCGCCGGGTGGCCGTCGCTGCGCGGCCGGCCCAAAGCAGGTACTGGAGATCGCAGACTCGCGTCGGCCGGCCGGCGTCTCAGAGCGCAGCAATGGCAGCAGCGACCCGCCATGGCAGGCGTCCGGCGCCGGCACACCGGCCAGGTCCAGGATCGTCGGCATCAAGTCCACCGGCTGGACAAAGGCGTCGCTGCGCCGGCCACCGGCGAGGCCAGGAATGCGGGCCAGGAAGGGAATGTGATTGAGTACGTCGTAGAAGGGCGCCCGGCCCTTGCCCCACCAGCCATGTTCGCCGTGGAAGAAGCCGTGGTCGGCCACGAACAGCACGGCCGTCGTCTCCCGCAGCCCCAGGTCGTCGACGCGCTGAAGCAGCTTGCCCAACCAGCGATCGACCATCGTCACTTCGCCGGCATAGAGCGCCCGGGCGTGGCGTTCCTCCGCCGGCGTCATGAAGCCGGCCGCAGCATAGGCCGGGTAGATCACCTCCTCGCCGGCATAGCCCGGATCGTACATATCCACATACTGTTGCGGTGGGTCCCAGGGTTCGTGCGGATCGAAGGTGTCGACATAGAGGAAGAAAGGACGGGTCGGGTCTTCCGCCCGCTCGGGGCGGGGCGCAGCCTCCGCGGACGGGATGCTATTCCGACCGCGCCCATAGTTATCTTCCAACCAGTCCATGGCCGCGCCAAACGTCTGCGGGGCAAAATAGTCGGCCTCGTTGCGCCGTGTCGCCACGTTGCGGAGGTACTGCGTGGTGTTGGTGTGCGGATTGCGCAGTTTCTCCGGCGCACAGGGCAGCTTAACCTGCAGCGGCGCCATGCGCAGGCGATCGGTCTCCTGCCCGCGCAGCCAGCGCCAAGCGGAGAAGCCCCGGTCGTAGCCGAAGCCGTCTTTCAAGATATGGGGCGTATCGACTATCATCATGCTGGCGACACCGGCCTGCCCCAGCACCTGGGCCAGGACCAGTTCGTCTGCCGGCAAGGGCACCCAACCGGCGCTATAGGTAAAGATGTGGCGGCCGGTGAGGATTTCATAGCGCACCGGGACGGTGGCATAGGAACCGACGTAGTAGTGGTCAAAGGCCACACTCTCCGCTGCCAGGCGGTCGATATTCGGGGTGCTGATCCAGGGGTTGCCATAACAACCAAGATGATCACGGCGCAGCGTGTCGGAGATGACCAGAATAACGTTCACAAGTGTTCTCCACTCGGCCCGGTTCGTACCAGGCACAGCGCACGATTCTACAGTAACCATTGTCGAGCGGTCCCAGATAGCGGAGCGCATCTGGTGGGGATGCGCATCTCCGCCGACGGTAGCAAGGCGGAACCGGCAATGCTCGATGGAGCGGCGCTTGGCGCCTACCGGCAGCAGCAGTTGGGGCGGGTTGTGCCCGGCAAGCCGCCGTGGGGTAGGCGCTAATCAGGAGAGCTACGCTCCCAGGCGGGGCAATAGCGTGAAGGATCGAACGTGGCGTGGTCGGACAACGCTGAAGTGTCGGTGATCAAGCGTGGCGATTTTGACCTCGCCAAGACCGTGGCTCAAACTGCATGTCGCCAGCTCGTTCGGCGATGTCATGCGGCGGTTCTTTCGAGGATCCTGCGGCGATAAATCGAGGTCGGCGCTGCTGCCCAGCGCGTAGTTCAAGTCCCTGACGAATTATTGCCGCCAAGGACACCCGGTCACGATGGGCTATGTCGCGCAGTCGATCAAGGACTCGTTCGTCTGCCATAATGGTGGTTCTCTTTATGGCAGCATTGTGCCGTGGCTTGCGGTGGTACAACATGACTGCGACTATCGCGAATGGGGAGATGGACTTTGTCAGAGTGCGCTGTCCATTTGCACGCATCATTCCGTGTGGCGCCCCTAGGGACCGGTGGTGTCCCACATGACTGACGCTGCTGGCCCCGGCGCCGACGCCTACCGGGCGGCCGGCGTCGATGTCGATCGCAAGGCGGCGGTCAATGCGCGGCTCGCTGAAAGCATGGCGCGGCAGCCCGACGCGCGCGTGCTGGCCGGCATCGGGGCATTCAGCGGACTGGTGCAGTTGCCGCCACTGCGCGACCCGGTGCTGGCGGTGACGGTGGATAGTGTCGGCACCAAGCTGAAGGTGGCGATTGCGCTGCAGCGTCATGACGCGACGGCTCGCGACATTGTCAACCACGGCGTCAACGACCTGTTGTGTTCGGGACTGGAGCCAATTGCTTTTCTGGATTACCTCGGCATGCACCAACTGGATGCGGAAGTCGTGGAGGCGGTGATCGCCGGAGCCCGTGCCGCGTGCGACGCCGCCGGCTGTATCTTGCTCGGCGGGGAGACGGCGGAACTGCCGGACGTGTACAGCCCAGGCGACTATGACCTGGCCGGTTGTATGCTCGGTGTCGGCGAGCGCAGTCAGGTGATCGACGGCAAGGATATTCAGGCGGGCGATATCGTGATCGGGCTGCCCTCCGCCGGTCTGCACACCAACGGCTATGCACTGGCCCGGCGACTCATCCCCCAGGAGGAATGGCAGACCTACAACCCGCTGCTTGGCAGTACCTACGGAGAGGCGCTGCTGGCCGAGCATCGCAGCTACCAGCAGCCGGTACGCACACTGCGGGCTCAGGTGCGGGTGCTGGGGCTCGCCCATATCACCGGTGGCGGCCTCTTCGACAACATACCACGCTGTTTACCGGTCGGTTTGGGCGTGCGCTTGCATGGGTATGGTTGGTCGTTGCCGCCGATTATGTTGGAACTGCGCCGGCGCGGCGGCTTGAGTGATGCCGACATGGCGCGTACCTTCAACGCCGGCATCGGCATGGCCGTGGTCGTGCGGGTGGAAGAGGCGCAGCGGGCGCTCGATTTGGCGCGGGATGCTTGCCGGATCGGCGAGGTCATTCCTGTTGCGGACGGACCGCGCGTGCTGCTGGATGGGCCGTTGCGGTGAGCGGCCGCCTGGTCGTGCTGGCCTCCGGCGGTGGGTCGAACTTGCAGGCGTTGATCGACGAAATTGCTGCCGGCGCGCTGGACGTCCAGATTACCCTGGTCATTGTGAACCGAAAAGCGGCCCTCGCCGGCGAGCGGGCGGCGCGCGCCGGTATCCCCTACCGCTACGAGCCTCTACGCCCCTGGCTGGAACGCGGCCTGGACCGTGACGACTACGACGCACACCTTGCCCAGATCATCGCTGCCGACCGGCCGGATATCCTGATTATGGCAGGATGGATGCATATCTGCTCCGATGCCTTTGTCGCTCAGTTTCCAAACCAGATCATGAATGTTCACCCAGCGCTCTTGCCGTCTTTTCCCGGCGCCCACGCCATCCGTGACGCCCTGGCCTACGGCGTGAAAGTGACGGGCGTCACCGTCATGTATGTCTGGCCGGGCGGGCTCACCGCGTTCGACAACGGTCCAATCATCCTGCAGGCCGCGGTGCCGGTGGAGGACAACGACACCGAGGAAACGCTCGGCGCGCGCCTGCACACGGTCGAACACCGCCTGCTGCCGGAGGCGGTGCGCTTGCACCTGGCCGGGCGGCTGCGAGTCGTTGAACGACGAGTCCAGCAGCAAGACTGACGCAGATCACGCTGTCGGCACGGTCTGGACGCCACTTGCCAATGCTTGCTATACTCCGACCCGCTTGCTGTTTGGGCCTACCCGCCGTGTATCGGGCAAGGCAATCCTTCTGGTCGGTGTGCTCCCACCATCCGGCCGGACCAACCGGCGTGACGGCGGCGGAAAGGGGGCGGCGTACCGGTTAGCGACGAGGGGCGCTTGCCGAGCCTTGTGGCGTCGTTTTGGCGTCCATTGGGAGAGGCATCGGTGGGAAATACCGTGTCACATCGTGCGAGTATCCAGGAGGGATTGATCATATGCAGACGCGTTTCCTGCGTGTGGTGGTGTCGGCGGTTGCCGTGGCAGCGGTGCTGTTCATGCAGCCAGGCGTCACCGTGAGCACGGCCCAGGCCTTTGATTACTCCAAGCTCACCCCGCTCCAGCAACGGCTCCTTTCCGGCTTTGCCGACCAGGAGCTGAACCCCCAGCGCCAGTTGCAGGCGCAGACCGCCAGCAAGCCCAATTACACGCCGAGCAGCGACGATGGCTGTCCGCAGAACCTGGGCGCCGATATTAAGGTCAATCAGAACTGCCTGAATATCAGCGACCCCGATTTGCAGGGCCGCGGTCAAGCCCAGAACGAGACCGCCATCGCTCAGGATCCCTTCCATCCGCAGCACCTCGTCGCCGGCTATAACGACTACCGGCGCGGTGACGGCAACTGCTACAGCTCCTACAGTATTGATGGCGGGCGGAACTGGGTGGATTCCACCATCCCCATGTCCTTCACTCGTGGCAGCGCCTTCGGCGCTTCCCGCCAGTATTGGCAGGCGGGTGGTGATACAGCGGTAGCCTGGGATACCAGAGGCAACGCCTACTTCCAATGCCAGGTCTTTCAGCGCGGTCAGCCGACCTCGCCGAACCCCGATCAGTCGAGTGCCGTCTACATCTTTCGCTCGACCGGCAACAACGGCGCTTCCTGGAACTTCCCCGGCCGCCCGGTCATCGAGAGCGCCCTGGTGTCCGGGGCGAGCAGTTCACCCTTCGAAGACAAACCGTACACGACGGTCGATAACCACATGGCCAGTCCCTTCCGCGATCGCGTCTATGTGACCTACACCGAGTTTGCCGCCAACGGCACCGCAAATATCTTCGAGTCCTATTCCGCCGACTTCGGCCAGACCTTCAGCCCGCGTGTCCTGGTCAGCGCCGGGAGCGCGCTCTGCCCCGGTTCGGTCGGCCCGAGGGGAAATTGCGATGCAAACCAGGACTCCCAGCCCTTCACCGGGCAGGATGGCGCACTCTACGTCGTGTTCAATAACTTCAACAACGCCGTTTCCGGGACGGACAATCGCAACCAGGTGTTGCTCGCCAAGTCCACCGACGGCGGGAAGACGTTCAGCGCGCCAACCAAGGTGGCGGATTTCTATGATCTCCCCGACTGCGCCACCTACCAGGGTGGGAAGGATCCCGGCCGCGCCTGCGTCCCAGAGAAAGGGCCGGGCGCCAATTCATACTTCCGCGCGAGTAACTATCCGTCCGGCGCCGTGAACCCGACGAAGGCCGGGCAGGTGATAGTGACGTTCGGCTCCTACATCAATGTGCATTCCAACGAAACGAACGGCTGTACGCCCGCCGGATTCAGTCCTACCGACGGCCAAAATCTGTTCACGGGCGTCAAGGACGGCGGCTGCAATAACGACATCCTCCTCAGTGTGTCGAACAACGGCGGGCAGGCATTTACCGGCACGACGACCGACCCGCGCGATCTCACGTCCGTGACGCAGGCGCACGGTCAGGCGACGACCGATCAATTCTGGCAGTGGGCCAGCTTCACCACGAACGGTCGCCTTGCGGTGTCCTACTACGACCGCCAGTATGGTAGCGACGAGACCACCGGCTATTCGGACGTGAGTCTGTCCGGCTCGGCCGACCTCGCGAACTTTGGTGTTGCGCGGGTCACCGGCGCATCGATGCCGCCGCCAACGGAATTTAGTGGGCAGTTCTTCGGCGATTACTCCGGCCTCACCGCGGTCGATGATGCGCATCCAATCTGGATGGACACGCGGAATCCCGACTTGTTCCTCTGCCCGGGGACGGGCACCACCACCACGCCGCCGGCGACCTGTCAGGCCTCGGCCGGCAACGCCAGCATTGCCAACGATCAGGATATCTTCACGCGGGGGGTCAACGTGCCCACTCGGTCGGGTAACGATGGCTCCGACGCTAACGGTCAGCAAGCACAGCAGTCTGGGCAAAACTGACGGATCATCTGGGGGGTGGGGGCGGCGCACCCGCTCCCAACCCCCACCCCTCC
>JBPCLN010000180.1:0-9990 GCA_051003235.1 Chloroflexota bacterium
CAGCCGGCGGGTCGGTCCGCCGTGGTCATCGTCGATGCCTGCCGCTGGGACCTGGCGCAATCGCTCAGGGAGCGGCTGGGCGAGAACTGCACCCTGACGCCGTTGCTCGCTACGCTCCCCACGGAGACGCCTTTCGGCATGACCGCCCTCTTGCCCCTGGGCGAGACGCCGCTGGACGTTCGTTTCGGTGAGCATGGCCAGATCGACCTACGGCAGGGTGGCAGCGCCAACCTTGCCCAACGTGACGGACGCAAACTGTTCCTGCAGTCCGCGCCGACCGGCCTGGGGCGCAATGGCATTGCCTTCATGGAGCTGCAGGAACTGGTGCGAGGTTATGCGCCGCCGAAAGCGAACGTCGTCGTCGTGTTCGATCACAGCCTGGACGAGCAAGGGCACAGCGGCGCCGAGCAACTCCCTGAACTGGTGGAGAGCTTTATCCAACATCTGAGCCACGCCGTCGAGCGCCTCCACGATGCCAGGATCGCCACAGTGCATGTGGTCACCGACCACGGCTTCTTGCTGCTGCCACCTGCCGAAGTAAACGCGCTCGGGCGGCCGGAACTGCCGATTTCCCAAACCTTCCATCGGACCCGGCGCTGGGCGGCGTTGCGCCCTGGCGCTCCCGCCGGCGAACTGCTCCGGCTCCCTCTGCCGCTTGCTCCCCAGGAGGTACGCCTGGCCTTCCCGCGCGGCGTACGCACCCTGGAAGCAGCGGAAGAGTTCCTGCACGGGGGCATTTCGCTCCAGGAGTGTGTCATCCCTCACCTGGTGTCTCGGGTGCGTACGGCGTCGGCACGGCTTGGCTTGGACCTCTCCGTTGCGCAGACCCAAGTCACGAGCGGCACGGTATCGATCACGCTCCGGCCATTGATCCCCACCGGGCAGTCGTCGCTGACTGGCCCCCGGCCACTCCAGCTGCGCCTCTGGATCGAGACGGTCGCTGCCGGTGGCGAGCCGGCACGCCGCGTGTCGGAGTTGGTCGAGCTGACGTTGCGGCCGGACGCCGAGGAAATCAAATGGCCCCTATATTTGGAGGACGCTGCCGACCTCAAGGCGGGTCAGACACTCCGCCTCCGGGCCCAGGATGCCAATAGTGGACGTGAGTTTGACGGCATTATCCTCAGCTTTGAGGCAGTCGAATAGAGCGGTTCGGGGCCTCTCAACGCTGCCGCATGGTAGCTTGGTACCCCTTGCCGGGTAGGTTGCGCGATGGAGTGCTCGCCGACTACTGCTGGCGGGCAGCCCATGTGTCAAGAAAGACACGAGGTTCCATGACGGTGATGCCCAGGCGCTGGGTCGCCGGATAGTGGCGCATATTTCCTGTGATAAGGGTTGCTTCGCAAGTTGACGCCACTTCCAGAAACGGAGCGTCGTCTGGATCGGGCAGGACGGCGGTAATCGTTGGTGGTACGCGCAATCCAGATTCCTCCAGGTACAGCAACAGAGCGTCAACCTCGGCGGTCGGGAAGCTAAATCGAGCGCGGTAGAGTACCTCACGCCATTCAGCCAGAATGCGATCATCAAAGGCGACCTGCAGCGCGCCGGTCAGTACGAGTTCCAGTACCTGCGCCGATGGCCCGAAGCTGCGCAACAGTGCCGACACCAGTATGTTGGTGTCCAAGACGACGAGTAGGTGCGTCATGACGTCCGGCGCGTGGACCGGACTGCCCGAACCTCGTCGTCAATTTCCGCGGCATTGAGTGCGTCAAGACCCTGGCGCTGTGCATGCTCGCGTAGGCGAGAGACGGCGACTTGCGCCCGCGCCCGCCGGAGCGCCTGCAAGGTATCCTCAAAGTCATCACTCGTGACACCCACCAGAAGGGCGACCGGCTTGCCGTGGGACGTCACGACGACTTCGTGACCGCTCTCCCGGATGTGCTGTAGCACCGGGCCGGGGTTAATGCGTAACTCGCGCGTGCTGACAAAGTGCATCAGCGTCTCCTGTTGTACAAAACGTAGCCAGGTATTCTACGATATCGTGCAACGCGCTAGCTCCAGATCGGAGCGGCGCCTGCCGGTGCGTTCGTCATCACGGCCTGAGGAAGTCCCGTACCGCGTTGACGAAGCCGTCGAACTGCTCCCGCCGGATGTTGTGACCGGCGTCGCGCAGCCGGACCACGCGTAGCTGCGGGTTGAGCCGCGCTGCTTCCGCCGCCGCCTCCGGCGTGACGATTGCACCCCGCTCCGGGTCGCCGGTCACCAGGAGGGTCGGGCAGGTGATCTTCGGCAGCAGGTCCCGCCAGCCCATCTGCTCGGCGGGTCGCACCGAGCCGCCCGTGCTGAACCTGGAGCTTACCTGCAGCTTGGCGTCGGCCCAGGGACCGAACTCCGCCTCGTCCCAGGTTGGGTTGCGCTCGCGTCCGCGCGCCATGATCTGCGCGCGGGTCATCGTCCGCCGCTCCTCAGCCTCGTTGCGTTGCCGTTCGGCCCACGCGCGCCGCTGTTCTTCCGAGGGGACGACCGTCTCGGTGCGGAAGACGGGATCCTCCAGGATGGCGCAACGCGGCAGGTCCGGGTACAGGGCGGCCAGGTAGAACGTGGTCATCGCGCCCATAGAGTGCCCGCCAACGGCCGGCTTCTCCAATCCGAGGGCGCCGATAAAGGCAGCCAGGTCCGCCGCTCGCGTCGCGCTGTCGTGGCCGCTCTCGGGCGCCTCGGACTTTCCGTGCCCGCGTGCGTCGGGCATAATGATGTCGTATTCCCCTGCCAGCTCTTGCGCCAGGCGTGTCCAGCACAGGCCGTTGTCGGTCGCGCCATGGTTGAGCACGAGCGGCGACCCGCTCCCGCCGGTACGGTGGTAATGGATCGTGATCCCATTGGCGACCACCTGGCCATTCTGCCACTCGGTCATGTCGTGTTCCTCTCCGTGATCGACGGTTATCAACATCCCGTCTCTAATGGCGGGCGTGGACTCGTCTGCCATACCCGGCGTCGCTCCAGGCGCGCTGTCGCCCTTCCGCCCTGCTCTTCCGCTGACCAGCGTGCTATTCTAGCCGCAGCGGCGCAATGATACGGCAACGGGAAGGCGGTGCCGGAGCGATGGTCGACACCAGGCGATGGTACACGATCGACGAGTGGCTGGACTCGCCGGAGAACCGCATGCTGACCGAACTGGTCGAAGGGGTGCCGGTCGAGCGCATGGCAACAACCTGGGATCACGGGCAGGTCGTCAAGGCGCTATGGCGCTGGCTCGATCGTGCTGAGCAGGCCGGTTACGGTTCGGTTGGACTCGGTCCAGTCGCCGTCGTGCTGGATGCGACGGGGGCTCGCCGGAATGTTCGCGAGCCCGACCTATGCTTCGTGCGACGCGACCGCGAATACATCATCACCGGCAAGGCGATCGAAGGGATTCCCGACCTCGTGATTGAGGTGCTGTCGCCGACGAATCGGAGTGATGACTTGCCGGGCGGACCGGTGTGGGATGACTACGAACGCTTCCGTGTACCAGAGTACTGGATCGTTGACCCGGAAGCACGCACCGTCGCTCAGTATCATCACCAGGGCCTTCACTTTGGCACGCCGACGGTGCTGCATGCCGGAGACGATCTCCACCACGCCTTGCTTGCCGACGTGACCTTACCCTTGACCGAATTGTTCCGGGACCGCCACGGGTACGTGTGACCGTGTCGCCTTTGCGACGACGCCCCACGCGTTCTGAACTAGCGGTCGTGGATCGCTACGCGGTCCGCTTCGACTGCCGCAAACCAGGTTTCCAACGACCGCAACAGCGCTGCTGTCCGCTCCGGCTGGGCGGCGGCCAGGTCGTGCTGCTCGAAGGGATCGTCGACCACGTTGAAGAGCAGGGGCGGCGGCGGCTCCGGCAGCGTACGGGCCGGTTCGGGCGTGCGGTCGATGTCGGTGATGCCTTCCGGCTCGTACTTCAAGCGGCGGTCCATCGCCAGGTCGTCCGGCGCTATGAACATCGCCTCGCGGAGTACCGGTCGCAGCAGTTTCCAGACGCCGTCGCGGATCGCGGCGTTGCTGGTGACTGCCGGCGTGTAGCGGTTCCACTGCCAGAAACGCTGCGCAATGGTGTCGCCGGCCTCGCCCCGCAGCACGGGCAGGACGTTGCCGCCATCCAATGGCAGCCCGCCTGCCGTGGGCTGGCCGGCGGCGGCCAATAACGTGGGCAGCCAGTCGGTGAAATGGATCATCTGGTGGTTGCGCGTGCCGGCGCTCAGGGCTGCCGGCCAGCGGACGATTGCCGGCACGCGGATGCCACCTTCGTAGACCAGCCCCTTGTGGCCGTTGAAGTGGGCGTTGAAGCGCTCCAGGGAGCGCGGTCCGGCCGGACTGCCAAATTGGGGACCGTTGTCGCTGGTGAACAGCACGAAGGTGTTCTCACTGAGCCCCAGCGTCTCCAGTTCCGCCAGCAACTGCCCGATGCCCTGGTCCATGCGGGCGATCATGCCGTAGAGCGTGGCCAGCGGCTCGCCAAACTTGCCGGTGTCGCGGAAGGGCTGCACGCTCTCTTCCGGCGCCTGCAGCGGCGTGTGCGGCGCATTATAGGCCAGGTGCAGGAAGAAAGGCTGCTGCCGGTGCCGCCGCACAAATTGGATGGCTTCGTCGGTGAAGACGTCCGTCAGGTAGCGGCCATCGGTCTTGCGGAAACTGCCGTTGTAGTCCAGGCGCCACTGGTAGTAGTCGCTCCAACCGCCGCGGAAGCCGACAAACTCCTGAAAGCCGCGGGCATTGGGGTGGTAGCGCGGGTCCAGCGCGCCCAGGTGCCATTTACCGATCAGGCCGGTGGCGTAGCCGGCCGCCTGGAAGTGGTCGGCGAGGGTCGCTTCGCGCAGGGCCAGGCGATCCAGGCCGCGCCCTTCCAAGGTGTCGATGGCGCCGGTGCGGTGGGGGTAGCGACCGGTGAGCAAAGCGGCGCGGGCGGGAGCGCAGACGGCGGAGGCGGAGTAGTGCTGGGTAAGGAGGACGCCTTCGCCGACGAGGCGGTCCAACGCCGGCGTCCGGCTCGAGCCATCGCCCAGCACGCCGAGATCGCCGTAGCCCATATCATCAGCCAGAATCAGGATCACGTTCGGTGGCGTGGGCATCGGCTCAGGCTGCGCCGGCGAGCTGCAGGGCGCGCTGTTCCGCGTAGAACTGTCCGTAGTGCAGGATCCGGAAGCCCCGCTGCTGCGCGTGCTTCAGAATGGCGCGCGTCGCCGTCATCTGCGGATCGCCGCGGATGCTGCTCCAGTCGTGTTGACAGTAGGAGAAGACACGGTCGCGGTCCGCCGCTTCGTCCAGGTCGCGGCACATCAGGCGGACGTACTCGTCCACGTTGTCCCAGCCGATATCTGCGCGGCGGATGCAATCCTGCCAGCCGTGGATGCAGACTTCCAAGATCTCCGGGAAACCCTGGGCCGTGTACCAGAAGGGTTGCAGGTCCAGTTCCACCGGCTGCCAATCCTGGGCGTTGCGCCCCCAGCAGCGCGAGATCGTCAGGCCATGTTTGTGCAGCAACTCCAGAATGTCCGGCCGGTCGGAAAGGCCGCGGTAGTAGTTCCAGGGTCCGGTGATGCCGCTGCAGCGGACGCCCAGGAGCCGGGAGATGACCTCGTTGGCGCGGCCCAGTTCCTCGTCCAGTTGCTCCAGGCTGCCGCCACGTTGCACCATGGTGCCATGGGCATTGACGGTGCAGACGGTCTTCAACAACACATGGGAATAGGTGTGCTGTTGCAGGTCAAAGAGCGGATCGGCGGCGACCGGATGCAGGGCATCGGCGTTCTGCATCACCGTGCGCCCCACCAGAAAAAGGCTGGCCGGTGCCGCCAGGTCGCGGTGCAGCGCCTGCATGGTCGCCAGGAAGGTACTTGTTATCTCCGGGTTGTTCGATTCGACGTCATAGCCGAGCAAAAAGGTTGGCATGGCTCGCATTCCTTTCTCTCCGGCGTCGCTATGCCGGCAGCTGTGGTGATGCTAGCAGATGCGGACCCGGCAGCCAACGCCGAACTGCGCGCCGTGTTTCCCAAGCTGCCCTCCCGATGCTCTGCGTGCTATTCTGGCCGTTGCACGCGCCATCGCGAGAGGGGGACGCTATGCCGGTGTATCGCATCGTCTGGGTGCATGGAATCGGCCCCGTCAAGGCCGGCTATTCCGATTCCTGGCGGGCCGCCTTTAATACCTATATGCAGTTCCCGGACCTTGACTTCATCGAGGTGCTGTGGGACACCGTCTTCGCCCTGGCGGCGCCGGTCGCACCCGCCACGGGCCAGCTCGCTCCTGCTTTGACGCTGTCGCCGCAAGAGCAGGCGGCCGAAGCAGTGCTGCGTCTGGATCTGCAGGCGGGTTTGGGCGCGCGTCTGGCGGCGCTCGGGCATTCCCCCCTCGCGGATCAGTTGCGGCTAGCGCCTGGGGTCGGCGGTTTCAGCTTCCCGCTGCCCAGCCTGCCGCCGGATTTCTTCACGGATGCCTACATTGGCCAGTTCACCAAGTACCTCGCCAGCCCTACGATCCGCAGCGCCGTCAAGGCGAAGGTGAAAGAGCAACTTCGTCCGCTGGCCGGCAGCGGCGACCTGGTCACCGTCATTGCCCATAGCTGGGGCACGGCGGTGGCCTATGAAAGCTTGATGGACCTGCATGCGGAGCAACTGAACCTGCCGATTGCCAACTTCATCACGCTGGGTAGTCCCCTCTGGGTCGTGCGTCCTTTCCTCGACTACAACGCCGGCCTCAAGCCGGCCCAGGTGACGGCCTGGCTAAATGTCTTTGCCGAGGGCGACTTCGTCGGGAGCTACCTCAAGCCGAGCTACCAGGTTGATAACGACCAGGAGATGCCCAATTTCGGCGGCGGCGACCCCCACGGCAGTTACTTCGTGCCCGGCAACGTCGCCGTCCAGCGCGACCTTGTCGCCAGGGCAATCCTACCGGCGGGAGCGTGAACCCTGTTGAATGCTGTAGTGATTCCCGTCTGGCCTGTCCTCCGGCGCTATGACGGCGCCCGGTTGCGGCGCATCGCGATGCCGCTGGGCGGGATCGGGACCGGCACGGTCTCCCTCGGCGGCCGCGGCGATCTGCGCGACTGGGAAGTCGTCAACCGCCCGGCGAAGGGCTTCGCTCCGCACCAGGCCTTCTTTGCGCTCTTCGCGCAACGGGCCGGTGAAGAGGGTGTCACCCGCCTCCTGGAAGGACCGCTGGACACTAGCCTGTACGAAGGGGCACGCGGTTCGACGGCGCCGAATCATAGCCTGCCGCGCTTTCAGACGGGTACGTTTGAAGCCGCCTATCCGTGCGCCCAGGTCGTCCTGACCGACCCGGACGTGCCACTCGCCGTTCGGCTGCTGGCCTTCAACCCGCTGATCCCAGCCGACGCCGACCGTAGTGGCATTCCTATCGCCGTCCTCCGCTTCGTGCTCTCGAATACCGGCGATCGGCCGGTCGAGGCTTCCGTGTGCGGGAGCCTGCAGAACTTCATCGGGAGCGACGGCAGCGCGGGGGCGCCGAGAGCGAACCGCAACACGTTCCGTCACACGGCGGAACTGAGCGGCCTTTTTCTGTCGTCTGATGGCGTTGCGCCCGACGCCGAGCAATGGGGCACGCTGGCGCTGGCCGTGCTGGACGCCGTAACCGTGACCTACCGCACCGCCTGGCCGGAAGGCAACTGGGGGGCCGGACTCCTCGACTTCTGGGACGATTTCCGCACGGATGGCGCCCTGACGGAACGCGCCAGCGGCGGTGACGCGCCGGTCGGCTCGCTGGCCGCCGGCATCAGCGTGCCGGCGGGGGAAACGCGCGTGCTCACCTTCCTGCTCGCCTGGCACTTCCCGAACCGGCTGACCTGGACGCCGAGTGTGCCGCCCACGCCCGCCGACCGCATCGGCAACTACTATGCAACGCAGTACGCCGATGCCTGGGACGTGGCGGTACGAACGGCGGCCGACCTGCCGGCCCTGGAGGCGGACACCCTCGCCTTCGTGCAGGCCTTCTGCACCAGTGCCCTGCCCGCCGTGGTGAAAGAGGCAGCCCTCTTCAATCTCAGCACCCTGCGCACGCAGACCTGCTTCCGCACGGCCGACGGTCGAATCTACGGCTGGGAAGGTTGTGACGACCGCAGCGGCTGCTGTCATGGATCGTGTACCCATGTCTGGAATTACGAGCAGGCCACCGCCTTCCTCTTCGGTGACCTGGCGCGTTCGATGCGCGAGGTGGAGTTCCAGCACACCACGCGCGACGACGGCCACATGAGCTTTCGCGTCAACCTGCCTTTGGACCGCGCCCAGAGTTGGGGTCTGGCCGCCGCCGATGGGCAACTCGGCTGCCTCATGAAGCTCTATCGGGAGTGGCAGTTGTCAGGGGATGAGGCCTGGCTCCGCCGGCTCTGGCCGGCCGCCCGCCGCGCGCTGGAGTTCTGCTGGCTGCCCGGCGGCTGGGATGCCGACCGCGACGGCGTCATGGAAGGGTGCCAGCACAACACCATGGACGTCGAATATTACGGTGCCAATCCCCAGATGGGAACCTGGTACCTTGGCGCCCTGCGGGCAATGGAGGAGTTGGCGCGGCGCCTCGGCGAAAGGGACTTCGCCAACGAATGTCGCCGGCTGTTCGACAACGGCAGCGCCTGGCTCGACGCCCACCTCTTTAATGGAGAGTACTACGAGCACGAGATCCGACCGGTGGCCGACCCGTCGTCGATCCTGCCGGGCCTACGCCACGAGGCGATGGGAGCGCGGGACCCGCGTGATCCCGATTTGCAACTTGGCGCCGGCTGTCTGGTCGACCAGTTGGTCGGCCAGTACATGGCTTGCGTCTGCGGCCTTGGTGATTTGCTCGACCCTGTGCATATCAGCACGACGCTCGCCAGTTTGCTGAAGTACAACTTCAAGCCGACGCTGCTCGGGCAGTTCAATCCCATGCGGAGCTACGCCCTGGGCGTGGAATCCGCTATGCTGATGGCGACCTATCCGCGTGGCCGCCGCCCGCGCCGCCCCTTCCCCTACTTCACCGAAGCGATGACCGGGTTCGAATACACGGTTGCCGTCCACCTGCTCTACGCAGGCCGCATGGAGGAGGGGCTGAAAGTGATCCAGGCGATTCGCGATCGCTACGACGGGGAGAAGCGCAGCCCGTTCGACGAAGCGGAGTGCGGCCACCACTACGCTCGGGCGATGGCCAGTTGGGGCGCAGTGCTGGCCCTGACCGGCTTCCACTATTCGGCCGACGAACACCTGATCCGCTTCGCCGCTGCCGAGCGACCGGCGCAGGTCTTCTGGTCGAACGGCTATGCCTGGGGCACCTGTCGCCAGCAGCCGGAATCGGAGGGGATCGGCGTCGAACTGGCCGTCCTCCACGGCTCGTTGACGGTCCGCCAGTTGTTGCTCGACGGATATGGCGAGGCGGAAACGGCGGAGCCACAGACGATCAAGGAAGGGAGCGTCGCCCAGATCCGGGTCCGCCGGGGAGCGGGCGCCCGGTAAATGATGCCTACGACAAGTCCTATTCAGCCTTGGAAGACCGCACGGCGAATAAATTCGCGGGCTACGAGCGGCGAAATCCGCCTTCGCGGACTGGATCTGAACCTTGCGCGCCGGGGTACGCGAGCCATCTGGCAACGACCCTACCAGTCCGCGAAGGCGGACTTCGCACGTGATAGCCGCGACTTCAGTCGCCAGGCGCCCTTTCGATGCGCACGCTAACCGCGTAGCGCCCATGAGAAGGAGCATGCCATGAAGGAGGCTCGTCCCAATCTGTCCCGCCGGGCGACATTGCACCTGGTCGGCGGCCTGATTGCCGTCGTTCCGCTAGCTGCGTGCGGCAGCGCGCCCAATGTTGGGACATCTGCGACGACGGGTGCTGTGACCAGCAATACAACGAGCAGCGCCACCGGCGCGACCACAGCGCGCGCTACCAGTAGGGCTTCCACCACCGCTGCCGGTACGAACGGTTCCACGACCGGTGCCGCCAAATCGGCGGTGGGGGGGGAGGGGGGGGGGGAAAACCCGGGCGTCTCTTCCCCGGGGGGGATGCACCGCCAAGCGAGGTTGCGAAAAAGAAGAA
>JBPCLN010000181.1:0-32704 GCA_051003235.1 Chloroflexota bacterium
GGTCTCGGTCGAGGCAATTTCCCTCTGGTAGAGTGGGAGCCGACGGTCAGAATCGAACTGACGACCAGCTGTTTACGAAACAGCTGCTCTACCCCTGAGCTACGTCGGCAAAGTATCAGCAGTGTACCACGAGCCAGGTGCCGCGTTTCCTGCACCACGTGACGGATATACTCTTGCGCGGTTGCACGACCGCACTTAGAGACTCGAGAGAACGGAGTGGGCATGACGCTGGACGGACAGGTGGCGCTCGTGACGGGAGCATCGAGCGGCATTGGATGGTCGACGGCTGTGGCTTTGGCACGGGCCGGCGCTGCGGTGGCTCTGACGGCGCGCCGCGTCCCGGAACTCCAGCGGCTGGCCGCTGAGATCACCGACTCCGATGGCCGGGCGCTGGTCGCGGCCGCCAATGTGGCGAAGCCCGCCGAGATGGACGCTGCCGTGCAGGCCACACTCCAGCAGTTTGGCCGGCTCGATATCCTGGTCAATAATGCCGGCATGAATACCAAAACACGGCACTTCCACGACATGTCGCGCGAGGACTGGGAACAGGTCATTCGGATTGACCTCGACGCCTGCTTCTACTGCATCCAGGCGGTGTTGCCGGCCATGCGGCGACAGCAGAGCGGCACGATCGTCAACGTGTCTTCCAATGCCGGACGGCAGGCTTCGCTGCTCTCCGGCGTGGCCTATAGCGCCGCCAAGGCCGGCGTCATCGCCCTCAACCAGTCGATCAACCTGGAAGAATGGCATAACGGCATCCGCGCGTGCGTGGTCGAGCCGGGTGAGGTCGATACCCCGATCGTGTTGTCGCGGCCGACGCCACCGACCGCGGCGCACCGCGCGACCATGATGCAGCCGGAGGATGTTGCCGACGCGATTGTCCTCGTTTGTAGCCTGCCCATGCGGGCCTCCATCGAGGAACTGATGATCCGGCCGCGCGTGCGCGCCTGAGGCGACCTCGGCATTTCGCGCCTCCCGCACGCATCCCACCGGCGGCGCCCGGTAACGAGCGGCGACGTCACCCCTTCACAGCGCCGTGCGTCAGGCCACTCACGATGAAGCGCTGCACCAGCAGGAACAGCACGATGGCGGGGATGGCGCTGACGATGCTGGCGCCCATGAGCTGGTTCCAGAAGACCTGACCGCCCGCTTCACCAGAGGCGAGGTAGCCCGGCAAGCCGACGCCGAGCGTCTTGGTCTCTGACGACGTCAGGACACTGGCGAACAACACCTCGTTCCAGGAAAGCAAGAACGAGAAGATGAAGGCCACAACCATGCCGGGGATGGTCAGCGGTACGATGATGTGGCGCAGCAACTGCAGCCGGGAGCAGCCGTCGACCATGCCGGCTTCTTCTAACTCCTGGGGCAAGCCACCAATGTAGCCGGCCAGCATCCAGATGGAGAAAGGCAGGGCGAACGTCAGATAGGTCAACACCAGACCCTGATAGGTGCCGATCAGATGGAGGTGTGTGGTATTTTGCAGCACCACATAAATGATAAATACCGGCAAGAGCAGCATCTGCGCCGGGATGGTCTGCACAGCGACCAGCACGCCGCCGAACAGCGTACGGCCCGGAAACCTGAAGCGCGAGAAGACGTAGGCGCCGCCGAGGGCGAAGAGCGTCGCTAGGAGCGCCGTGGCCACCGATACGAGCATGCTGTTGCGCAGATAGAGGGCAAGGTTGACACTGATCCACATGTCGTGCCAGGCCGAGAAGTCGAAGACCTTGGGCACAATGCTGCCGGATTCGATGTCGGTCTCGTTCGTCACCGAGACGGCGAGCATATAGCCAACGGGTACGAGGACGAAGAGGGCGTACACGGTCAGCAGGACGCCGCGAACGCCGCCGCTTACCCGGCGACCAGCCTGGCGCGAAAGCATCATTGCGCAGCCCCCAGACGCACCAGGCGAATGTAGGCGGCGGCCGGGACCAAGATGACGATCAAAGAGAGCACCGACATGGCGCTGCCCAGACCGAAGTTGAAGACCTGGAAGGAGTTGATGTAGACGGTGACCGGCAAGACGTCGGTCGCCGGCGGCGGCGGCGTGCCGAACATGACGAAGGGCAGGGCAAAGTTGTTAAAGTGGAATATTGTTGAGAGTAGAGCGGCTAGGGCGAGGGTCGGCCAGATGATCGGCAAGGTGATCCGGACCAGGCCGTTGAAGGGGCCGGCCCCATCCATGGTTGCCGAGTCGTAGACTTCCGACGGGACGCCTTGTAGGGCTGCCAGCGCCATCAGATAGATGAACGGCCAGCTCGCCCAGACGTCGGCAATGACCAGGGCCCAGAAGGCGTGCGGGCCAATCAACCAGTAGCTATCGCGGCTGCCCAAAAGAAACGTGGCGAGCAACTGATCAATCAGGCCGAAGCCGTTCATGAACATGAGCCGCCAGACGATGCCGGTCACGAACACCGGGATGACGTAGGGCAACAGGAACAGCGAACGGAACCAGCCGCGCAGCGGAAACTCGTCGTTCAACAGGAGGGCGGCCCCGATGCCGATCGGCAGGATGATGATCGTGGTCAGCACCGAAAAGCTGATGCTGACCCATACCGATTGCAAAAAGCTGGCGCCGATGGAGTTGGCCTGCGAGAAGCTGTTGACGTAGTTGCGCAGGAAGATGAACGGCGCCGACGACCAGTGGGCAATGGTGTATTGGTTGAGGTTGGTCAGGCTGACGTAGATGCCGATGACAAAAGGGACGGCAATGACGACGAGCAGCAGCACGAGGGTGGGCACGAGCAACCCATAGGGTGGCGCCAGGGCACGGCTGCGCCGCGTCCGACGCGCCACCGTCGGACGCGCCTGCGCGTCGGCAGTCTGACTGCTCATGCCACCTCCGCCGGCCCTGTCCGTTCCCTTACTTCTTCTGTGCCGATAGCGCCGTTTGAATCGAGCTGTTTGTGGCGGCGAGGGCATTCTTGAGGTCGCCGGTCTTGTAACTGTTGGTGGCATATTCGGCGGCGATCTTGCTGGCGACACCGCCGACGATAGTCTCGATCGGCCCCCAGGCGCCCGTCAGGGGCGTCGCGTAGGCGTTATTTTCGGCGGCCACGAAGGCTTTCCAGACAGGCGTTTGCAGTTCCGGCTGCTTGTAGGCGTCGACGATGCCGGGCATGTAGCCGTAAGTCTTGAGGAACTGCATCTGCTGGGTCACATCGGTGACATACTTCATCCAGAGGATTGCATCATCTTGCAGCTTGCTGAACTTGGCGATGGTGAGATACTGGCCGGAGACGAAGGTCTGCACCGGCACGCCGCCCGAAGGCAGGCTGGTCAGACCGTACGGCACCGTCGGCATGGGCGAGAAGGCATATTTGCCCTTCACCGCTGACTTGTCCAGGGTTGGGATGGTGGTGGGGCCCTGCATGACCATGAAGCCGACCTTGCCGCTGGCGAACTTATTCAACAGGTCCGGCCCCTTAAACGTTGCGTCGGAGGTCTTGGCAATTTTGTAGTTCGCCATCCAGTCAAACCAGAAACGGAAAGCCTTGTAGACGGGGTCGCTGGTCATTGTCGATTGTGTCATGTCGGCGCTGATGAAATCGCCGCCCAACTGCTTAGCAAGCACCCAGAGGATGTGCCAGGGGTCGAAGGAGTCGGAGGGGTCCATGACCGTGCCCCACTGGTCCTGTGCAGGATCCGTCATCTTCTTGGCGGT
This sequence comes from Chloroflexota bacterium, assembly GCA_051003235.1. Classification (GTDB taxonomy): domain Bacteria; phylum Chloroflexota; class UBA4733; order UBA4733; family UBA4733; genus UBA4733. The sequence continues at coordinate 3,665 of JBPCLN010000181.1, forward strand.
GTTGACGAACTCAGTCCAAGTCGTTGGCGGCTGGTCGCCGCTGGCCGTGAGCAGGTCAGTGTTGTAGACGAGGGCGAAGGGCAGCATGTATTCCGGCACGGCGATGAGGGCGTTGGGCGTCAGGCCACTCATCTTCAACTGCGCCGGGAAAAACTTGGCTTTGCCTTCGCTGCCGCCGATAGTGTTCCAGAGGGCGTCGGTGATCACTACAAAAGCCCCGGTGGCGGCGGCCGTGGGCACCACTGTGGAGCCGAACTCGAAGATGTCGGGGCCGCTATTAGACGCCACCGACGTCTCGATCTTGGTCGATTCTTCTGCGGCGGAGCTGTAAGTGTTGTAGGCGACTTTCACGCCCGTGTTCGTCTGCTGGAAGCTGGCGATCAGGGTTTTCAACAAGGCGTCCTGCGCGCCCGGCGGTGTGTTGATCTTATTGACGAAAAGGTTGAGGGTGCCTGGTTGCACGGCGGGAGCTGCTGCGGCGGCGCTCGTGGGGGCGGCGCTCGTGGCGGCCGAGGTTGTGGCCGCACTGGTGCCGCTGCCGGTGCTGGCTGTCGTACTGGCGGCTGCAGTTGTCACGACGCTACTCGAGGCGGTTGTTGCCGCCGTACTGGTCGCCGCTGGCGCGCTCGTCGTCGCTATGGCGGCCGATGTTGAGGCGCTCCCGGTCGTCGCGCTTTGCCCGCAGGCGGCCAGCAAGGGCGCCGCTGCTCCCGCTCCCAACAGCCCGCCGATCGCTCGCAGCGTGCTGCGCCGGCTGACGATGCCTGTCGTGCTGTTTGGTTGTTGCTGGTTTTGTTCGGTCATCAGTTCCATTCTCCACGATTTCACACCCATTCGACGCCGACTGTCGAAGGGAACTCAGGCAAGAGTCTCACCGGCGCTCCACCCCGCGCTAGGCGCGTGCCACTGCGGAAAAGCGGGTTGGCAGCGAGGGAAGCATACGATAGGCTGCGCGGTTTGCAAGACCTACACCTTGGACGCTTCCACGCCCCAGAGCGCCCCTACGGTCTGGTCGAGGTCGCGACGCAAGTCTTCGTGAAGGCGGGCGTTGTCGATGGCGATTGCGCCAAGGTCGGCCAGGGCGGTGAGAAATTCGACCTCCTCCGGGTCGAACTCGCGCCGGGCCGCTGTGTACACGCGCATGACGCCAATCGGCTCGCCGTGCAGGCTGACGGCGACACAGAGGGCCGACACGAGTCCCTCCTCCCCGGCCTGTTTGGGATACTGAAAACGCGGATCGTGGCGCACGTCTTCCACCCAAACCGGCTGTCCCTGCAGTGCTTCGTGATCGAGCGGGCTATGATGACGATCAACCGGCCCCTTGTTCAGGTAACGGTCGCTCAAACCATACGACGTGCGTTGGGTGAGGACGTCGCCATCGGACGTCAGGAGACGTAGCGTCGCCGCCTTCACATCCATCGCTTCGGCGACGCGCCGGACAAGCCGGCCGAGGACTTCCTCCAGGTTGAGACTGGAGGCGATATCGTGGGTGGCGGCGTAGAGCGTCCGCCAGTAGCTACGGTCGTGGCGCGAACCAGTGGCGGATTCCATACATTGCTCCTCTCCACCGGCCGTTGGCGCGCCATTGTCAGGGCCTCGATTGCCTATACTATACCCTTGCGGTTGAAAAGTATTTGGTACCGGACGTACAACCTGGCGCACGGTGATGCCGCCGCCGTCAGCACAAGCCGAGGACAGGATGGATTTATTACGGTCACTCCGCAAAGGCCAGACAGATACCACCTCGGCGGAGGTGCGGCCCGGCAATGTGCTGGTGCCCGTCAATGGCAACGCCGTGGACGACCAGGTCGTCCGGTTGGCGTGTACCCTGGTACGGCGGCAGCAAGGGACGCTGACGCTGATGCACATTATCGAGGTGCCGCGTAGCTTCCCGCTGGACGCGGAGGTGAACATTGAATCGTCGCGGCGGATCCTGGATGTCGCGGCGGAGACGGCCGACGAACTGGGCGTTCAGGCCCGCACGGAAATCATTCAGGCGCGAGAAGCCGGGGCGACAATCGTCGAGGAGGCACGGAACATGGGGGCGGGTCTGATCCTGCTTGGTCTGCCGCGGCTGCAACGCATGGGATCGCCCAGCATGGGGCGCACGATACCCTATGTCCTGTTACATGGGCATTGCCGCGTGATCGTGGTGCGCCCGGCATGAGCAACGAACAGGGAGGCAAGGGGACAGGGCCCGCTGGCGAGTCGCATGGGCACGCCGACGATCCCGCCCCCCGCCGCGAGATTGTGGAGGGGCGCCAGGGATCGGGCGCCTATGTGCGGCTGCGCATTCCCCGCGTCCTGCGCTTGCGCCGCGTCCTCGGTGTGCCGGCGCTGTTCAGTTCGGGCTACGGTAACGTCGGCTCTTCAATCTACTACGCGCTTGGCGTCACAACGGTGTATGCGCTGGGCGCTGCTCCGCTGGCGCTCGTACTTGCCGGCGCCTTCTTTGTGTTGACTTGCCTCAGCTACACCGAGGGTACGGTCGCCGTACCAGAAGCAGGGGGCGCTTCCAGCTTCGCGCGTCGTGGCTTCAACGAGATGGTCTCCTTCTTCACCGGCTGGATGACCATGCTGAGCTATACGGTCACCATCTCGATCTCCGCCTATTCCGCGGTGGGCTACATGGCGGTCTTCTTTCCGCCGTTGGGCTCCTTTCCGCTAATCGTCATCGTCACCGTCATTATCATCGCCCTGCTCATGGGACTCAACGTGATCGGCGTGCAAGAGGCGACGTCGGTTTCCGTGGTTTTTGCCATCATTGACCTGGCGACGGAGACGGTGGTGGTGATCGTCGGCTTCATCTTCTTGCTCAATATTGGCCTGATTTTCCACCAAATTCATCTCGGCGTCGCCCCGTCCTGGCGGGGATTCCTGTATTCCATTTCCGTCGCGATGGTGGCATACACGGGCATCGAAACGATCAGCAACGTGAGCGAGGAGGCGAAGGATCCCAGCCGCACCGTCCCGCGCGCCTATGCCTCGCTTATCTTCGCCGTCCTCATCCTCTTCATCGGCATTTCCCTGGTTGCCCTTTCCGCCATGCCCATCACCTGCGGCCCGAATGGCCCCCAACTCGCTGCGGTGGGCGCCTGCCCCGCCGGCGCGGCCGGCGCGCCGACCTCGGAACTCTCCACGACCTACCTGGTCGACCCCGTCGCCGGTATCGCCGGCAAATTGCCCAGTCCGTATGACGCCATCCTGAAGCCCATGGTGGCCTTCCTGGCCGCCTCCATCCTGCTGATCGGCGCGAATGCCGGCGTCCTTGGCGTCTCCCGGCTTTCCTTTTCAATGGGGGCCCATTACCAACTCCCCGGCGTCCTCTATCAAGTGAACCGGCGCTTCCGCACCCCGCAGACCACCATTCTCGTCTTCGGGGTGATTGCCATCTTGCTGGTGTTGAGCGGCGATGTCACGAACCTCGTCAGCATTTACTCCTTCGCCGCCACGATCACGTTCACCATGGCCCACCTCGGCGTGATCGGCATTCGGATTAAGGATCCCGATGGCGACCGGCCTTTCCAATTGCCCTTGAACGTGACGATCAAAGGCCGGAAGATTCCCTTGATCTCGGTGGTCGGCGGCATCGGCACCTTTGCAATCTGGGTTATTATCGCCTTGAACAATCGCTTCGGTCAGGTTGTCGGCTTCTCCTGGATGATTGTCGGCCTGATTTTCTATGTCATCTATCGACGCCGCCTCGGCCTGTCCCTGACCAAGATGGTGAAGCGTCCGCCGCTGGAAACGTCGTGACCGGGCCCTCTCCCCCAACCCCCTCCCCCAATGCTGGGGGAGGGGGCGACGATGGCGCGACGTGATGGGCGCCGTCCAACGCCCTCCCCCAGCATTGGGGGAGGGGCAGGGGGAGAGGGTGCGCGCCTTTGTGCGCGGGCCGCTGGCCGGCTGGATCGTGGCGCTGGCGGCGACGCTGCTCTCAACGACGATCATCGGCGGCGTCTTGCGCTTCAGCCGCATCCCCAATATTTCCCTGCTGTATCTGTTTCCGGTGGTGGCTGTGGCCGGCGCCTGGGGTCGCGGGCCCGCCATCGGCGCGGCCTGCCTGGCCTTTCTCAGCTTCGACTGGTTTTTCGTCCAGCCGGTCCACGCCTTCACGGTCGATGATCCGGCGGAATGGTTGGCCCTCTTCGTCCTTCTGCTGGCCGCTGTTTTCACGGCGCATCTGACGGCGGCGCTGCGTCAGCGCGCGCAGGAAGCGCAACAGCAGGCCTGGGAGGCGGGGACACTGCGGACGCTGGCATCGACGCTGGCGGCGGCCCACGACGTGCCGGAGGTGCTGGCGTTGGGGCGGGAGCAGGCGATCGCCGTTTTCCGGTGTTCGGCCTGTGTCATCGACCTGGAAGAGGCCGCCCGCCCCGGCGGGGCGGAGGGAGAACTGGCGCTGCCCTTACGCACCCCTCGCGGCCGGTTGGGGCTCCTTCGCCTGGTCGGGGTCGCTGGCCAGACGACGGCAGAGCACGATATCGGTCCGCTGCTGCATGCCTTTGCGGCGCAGTTGGCGCTGGCCATCGAACGTGTGCGCTTGCAGGAGGAGGCGACCCAGGCGGAAGTGTTGCGCCGCACCGACGAATTGCGGTCGACCCTGCTCTCGGCAGTATCGCACGATTTGCGCACGCCCCTGGCGGCCATCAAGGCGGCGGCGACGAGCTTGCTGCAACACGACATTGAATGGTCGGAGACCGAACGGGATGGGTTTGCCCGGAGTATCAATAGTGGCGCCGACCGCCTGAACCGGCTGGTCGCCAACCTGCTCGATCTCTCCCGCATCGAGGCCGGCGCGCTCCGCCTCGATCTGGAAGAGTATTTGCTGGAGGACCTCATCGGCGAGGCGGCGGCGCAGGTACGGCTGTTGTTCACGGTTGGGCAGTTGCAGATCGAGCCCTTGGACGACCCCTCGGCACTCCATTGGGTGCGCGTTGATCCAATTTTGGTCGAACAGGTCCTGGTGAACCTGCTGGAGAACGCTGCTAAATACTCGCCCGCCGGGGCGCCGGTGACGGTACGGGCCCGGATTGGAACGAACGAGGCGGTACTGGAAGTCGAAGATCGTGGACCGGGGATCGCCGCGGACGAGCAGGAGAAAGTATTCGATCGCTTCTACCGGGTGACACAGCACGGGCGCGCCGCCGGGGCAGGCGTGGGTCTCACCGTCTGCAAGGGGATCGTGGAGGCGCATGGCGGACGGATCTGGGTCCGCCCAGCACCAGGCGGCGGCTCAACGTTTGCCTTTTCCTTGCCGCTCGTCGTTGCCGAGCGTTCGGAGGGCCACTGCTAATGGCCGGCGCGCGGGTGCTGCTGATCGACGATGAACAAGAGATGCTGCGATCACTCACCACCAATCTGCGCGCCCACGGCTACGACGTGACCACGGCCGCCACGGGACACGAGGCGTTGGAGCGCTGGTCCGCCGGCCGCCCGGACGTTGTCTTTCTGGACCTGGGGCTGCCCGATATCGACGGTCTCGACGTGCTGCATCGTATTCGCCGGGAGGCCAGCACCCCGGTAATCGTGTTGTCGGCCCGGCACCAGGAGCGGGAGAAGGTGGCAGCACTGGATGCGGGAGCGGACGACTACCTCACCAAACCCTTCGGTGTGGATGAACTGCTGGCCCGCCTGCGCGTTGCCCTGCGCCGCCTCCGGGGGCCCGCCGCGGGGCAGACGGCCACAGTGCAGCTCGGCGCGCTCGTCATCGACCTGGATCGCCGCCTGGTCACACGGGGCGCTGAGGAGGTTCATCTGACCCCCACCGAGTACGAGCTGCTGAAGGTGCTGCTTGGGCAACGTGGCCGCGTCGTCACGCGCAGCCGCCTCATCACCGCCGTTTAGGGAGCGGCCTATGCCGATTCCATCCATACGCTGCACGTACACATGGCGACGTTGCGTCGCAAGATTGAGGACGACCCCGCCAACCCGGTGCTGCTGCGAACGGAGCCAGGCATCGGCTATCGCCTCGCTGCCGACGACACCATAGCTTGAGGCATGCGTGAGCGCCGGCGCCCGTTTGCGCAAGCCACCATTTCTTGAGTAATTCTTGAGTGTCGGCGCCCATATCTTGAGTTTCCCTTGACCGCTACGCGCCTACACTGGAATACCGGAGCACATGTGGAACGGTCCAAGGTAGGAGGCGACCAAACCATGGAGAATCTGGTATTGGTGCCCTTTGACGGCTCTCCCGCGGCAGTGGAAGCCTTGCGCTCGGCCTGCGGCTCGGCCCGCTTGGACGCGGGCGCCGTCGTGTCGTTGTACGTGGCGAAAATGCCGCGCAATTTTCCTTTGAGCGCCCAGTTGCCCTGGTTGGCGCAGGAGGCGGAACGCCTGCGGGTCCTCTCCGACCAGATCGCTAGGGAAGAGCGCGCCACAGTATGGCCGGAATGGGTCTGTGCACGGGATGCCGCGCGCGCCATCGTCGACGTAGCCGAGGAATTGAACGTGAAGCAGATCGTCCTCGGCGTCGAGCGGGGCAGTCGGTTCCTGGTCTCACTCACCCCCTGGTCGGCGCTTGCCCGCGTCATGATGACCGCTCCCTGCCCCGTGGTGCTGCGTTCCTTACCAATTGCCGATGCTTCAAGAATCACGATGACCCCGAGGGTGGCGATCTAGCTACGTCTCGGCCCAGGGCGAAGGGCAGTAGAGCAGTGCAAGCCCAGAGGAGCGCGCGTTGAAGTTGACCGAAGATCCCTTCTCTCCTCTCGCTGAGGAAAGGGACGAACCGCACGACCTGACCCGCTCGCCGATCTTGCCGGACGTCGCCAAACTGGACCAGGCGGAGCGCCGCCAGTTGGAAGAAAGCGGCCGGCGCTGGGCGGCGACCTTGCAACCGCTCGGCCCGGAGGAAGCAATGCGGGCTGACCCCTCTCTCCGCGAGGTCGTGCCAGGGAGTCGGGGGCACTATGTGCGGGTGCGCCGCTCGGCGCAGTTCGATGGCGTCGGACCGGGCATTCGCCGCGCCACGCGCCTGGCTTCGGAGCCGACGGGCGCGACCGGCCGCACGCTTACCGTCTTCAAACATGCCCTGGTTGGCGATCCATTGTCGCTGCAAAACTATGTGCACGAACGGTTGAGCAAACTCAAGGCCCTGGCGGTTCTCTCGTCTGACGCCATCTCGTCGGTTGCCTACGCCACCGAGGCGATTCTCCTTATCCTCCTGGCGGCGGGGACGGCCAGTTTCAGACTGTCGCTACCCATCGCCGCCGCTATCATCCTGCTCATGCTCGTTGTCGGCGCTTCCTATCGACAGACGATTATGGCCTACCCGAAAGGTGGCGGTAGTTACATTGTCGCCCGCGATAATCTGGGTGACGTAGCCGGACTGACGGCCGCGGCAGCACTGATGACGGACTACACCCTGACGGTCGCGGTGAGCGTCGCTTCGGGTGTCTCCGCGGTTATTGCCGCCTACCCCGCGCTGGCAGCGTATCGCGTGCCGGTGGGTGTGCTGTGCATCCTCTTGATCTTCCTCGGCAACTTACGCGGCATTCGGGAGGCGGGAACGATCTTCGCCATCCCTACCTACGCCTTCATCCTCGGTATGTACGCCCTGATTATCGCCGGCTTCTGGCTGATCTTCACCGGGCGCGCGCCGATTGCCACCTATCAGGCGGTACAAGTCTCGGAAGGTGTGAGCGTCTTCCTGATCCTGCGCGCCTTTTCCAATGGCTGCTCCGCCATGACCGGTGTGGAGGCGATCTCCGACGGCGTCCCCGCCTTTCGTCCGACGGAGTGGCGCAACGCTCGGACGACGCTCACCTGGATGATCGCCATTCTGGCATCGATCTATGCCGGTGTGACGCTGCTGGCGCACCTGTATCAGATCATGCCCGACCCGACCGGCAATAACCCCTTGCTGTCGCGTCTCAACGCTGCCGTCTTTGGGGCCAACCCGATTTTTTACGCCATTCAGTACGCCACTTTCCTTATCCTCGTGCTGGCGGCAAACACGGCGTTTTCCGACTTTCCGCGGTTGCTCTTCTTCCTCGCCCGCGACGACTTTGCGCCGCGCATCTTCCGCCGAGTGGGTGACCGCCTGGCTTTCTCCAATGGCATCATCACGCTCGCCGTCCTTGCTAGTGTCCTCTACGCCTTGCTCAATGGTCAGCCCGATGCGCTCCTGCCGCTCTACACCATCGGCGTCTTCTCCTCCTTCACCCTCTCCCAGGCCGGTATGGTACGGCGCTGGTATCGCCGACGGCAGACGGGCGAGCGCGACGGCGTACGATGGGAGGCCGAACCGCGCTGGCGCCGACGCGCCGCCATGAACGGCCTGGGCGCCGTCACCACGTTGCTGGTTCTGGTGATTGCCGCCGCCACCAAGTTCACGGCGGGCGCCTGGTTTGTGCTCGTGCTGATTCCCTGCCTGATCGTGGTGTTCCTGATGGTGCATCATCACTACGGTCGGATGGAGGGCGACCTGCGCGTGGAGGCGCCCCTAGCGCCCGATGACATTCAGCACACGGTGCTGTGTCCCATTTCCGACCTCAACCGTCCGGCATTGCGCGCACTGGCCTATGCCCGGTCGCTTAGCCCGCACGTCATCGCCGTCCATATCAGCCAGGACCCGGAGGATGTCGTGCGCATCCAAACGAAATGGAAGGTCTGGGGGCAGTTTGTGCCCCTGGAGATCATCGAGTCACCCTACCGAGGCGTGGTGCTGCCGACGATCGCCTATATCGACGCGCTGCGCACCAAGCGCCCCACCGATACGATCACGGTGATTCTGCCCGAGTTCGTTCCCGCCCACTGGTGGGAAGGCGTGCTGCACAACCAAACTGCCCTCCGGTTGAAGCGCCACCTGCTCTATCGCCCAGGTGTGGTGGTGACGAACGTTCCCTATCACCAGCAGCGAAAGAACCTCGCCTCAAGCCGCCTCCCCTGAGTGGGAAGGGCGCTTTCCATGGTCTGCTCGTTACCGTGTCCGAAAGCACACAGCCGCAGCGCCGGCTGCAAGCGTCTGGTGGTGCGGGTAGACTTGGCACTGACCGGTCTCTGCCGGCGGATGCCGCCTGGCGCAGACCCGGCCATGCGGTTCGCTACCCTGACCGCTGCACGCGGAGAGGTGGGCTGAGGATGAACGAAGGCGCGGGCGTCGCCCCCGTCGCGCTGCCGGTGGAAGCCTGGCCGCCGGACGACACCGAGGAGAGCGTGGTGGGCACCAACCTCTACCAGCAGACGATCGGGGAGGTACAATTGGGTCTCACCGAGGTGGCCAGCAACCTGACCCCTGCCGGCGCGGAGCAGCCCTGGCACGCTTTCATGCGGACGACGATCACCGACTGGCGGCACGCCGACGGCTCTCCCTATACCACCTTGCCCGACCTCTACGTCTATCGCCAGGCGCTCGACCTCCGCCGCTCGTCGCTGTCGTTGGAGCTTGACGGTCCGCCGCTCCTGATTATTGAGGTGCTGAGTCCCACCACCTACCGGGCGAATCTGGACCTGGAGCACGGCAAGGGCTACAGCTACGCCCAAGGCGGGGTGCGCGAGTATCTGACGCTGGACCCGACCGGAGAGTTCGCCGATTACCGGGCGGAGCAGGGGCGCGCCTGGCGGCTGGAGGGGAGCAGATACCGTCCCTGGCGGCCGGACCGGCGCGGGCGTTGGGTCAGTGCGCAACTGGGCGTGGCCATCGCGATGGAGGGGGCGCAGGCAGCCGTCTATGCCCCCGATGGCCGCCGCCAGTTGCGTGCGGGCGAAGTGTCCCGGGAACTCGCCCGTGAGATTGCCCGCCGAGAGGAGGAGCACGCCGCCCGGGAGCGCGCGGAGGCAGAGGCGCAGCGGGAAGCGGCGGTACGGCGATTGGCGGAGGTCGAAATGGCGCGGCTGCGCGCGGAGCTGGAGCAGCTCCGCCGGGAGCGCGCGGCCGAACGCTAAGGACGCTTGATGCCCGAGAGCCGATCGCGACCAGAGGCAGCAACCGACCGCTGAGGGCGGTACGCTGCCCCGATGGGGAGGAGTATTGTCAACTACCGAGTGGCGGCATTGCTGTCCGGGTAGCATCCCCGTACCATAGGCAACAACGAGCGAGTTCAAGGAAAGTTTGGTATGCAGCACGTCACGGACTATCTGAACGGTATCGGTGCATTGGTTGAACGCTTGCCACAGGACCAGATCGCCGGCGTTGCTGAGGCCTTACGCGACCTCTACCGCACGGATAGCGTGATCTTCGTCTGCGGAAATGGTGGCAGCGCCGCCACTGCCTCTCACTTCGCCTTAGACCTGGCGAAGGGCACGCGCGGCACAGGAGATCAACGGCGCGTACGCGCGATCGCCTTGACCGACAGTGTGCCAATGCTCACCGCCTGGGGGAACGACACCGAGTATGGGCAGGTGTTTTCCGAACAGCTCGCCGCCTGGTACCGTCCGGGCGACGGCCTTGTAGCTATTTCGGGCAGTGGCAACTCGCCCAATGTGCTGAAGGCGGTGCAGTACGTCACAGAGCAGGGCGGCGTCACCTGCGCCCTCACCGGCTACGCCGGCGGCAAACTAGCTACGCTGGCGACCCACTCCGTTATTGTTCCTTCCGACGATCTGGAGAAGATCGAGGACTGTCATATGATCCTCTGCCACCTGTACACCGCCTACCTGCGCCAGGAACTCGCGCTCGGATGAGCGACCAACCATTGTTGTTAGGCCTGGACTTTGGCGGTACGAAGCTCGCCGCCGGTCTGGTCGACCCGAAAAAGGGCGAAGTGATCGCCTCCGAGCGCCGAGCAACGGAGCCGGACGGTGGCGCAGCACTGGCACTGGCAACGATGCTTACCATGGCGCGCAACCTGTTGCCCCAGGCGCCGGACGGCGTGCGCGGCGTGGGCATCAACTTCGGTGGCCCGGTGGATGCCGGCGCCGGCATTGTGCTGCGTTCTCATCAGGTTCCCGGGTGGGACGACTTCCCACTGGCGTCGCGCGTCTCCCAGGCCCTTGGGCTGCGTACGTCACTGGAGAACGACGCCAACGGCCAGGCGTTGGCGGAATGGCGATTCGGCGCCGGGCGTGGCAGCCATGCCATGGCCTACCTCAACATCGGCACCGGAATCGGCGGTGGTGTGGTACTCGATGGCAGGCTCTGGCGCGGGGCGCACGGCCTGGCCGGCGAATTCGGCCACATGGTCATCCAGCCAGGCGGCCCGTTGTGTCGCTGCGGGCGCTCCGGTTGTCTTGAGGCCCTCGCCTCCGGCCCGGCAATGGGCGGCCGCGCCCGGGCGGCGCTGGCCGCCTTGCCGTCGCCGGTGCAGCTGCAGAACGTGATGGTGAAGCGAGCGGGCGGCCTCGATAACGTCACCGGACGGGAATTGACCGCCGCCGCCGCCGATGGCGACGCGCTGGCGGTGACGGTGCTCGACGCCATCTTCGGTGATCTCGCCCTCGGCATTGTCAACGTCCTGAACTGTATCGACCCGGATCTGGTCGTGCTCGGCGGCGGCGCCGCCGACTTGGCGCCCTCCCTCTTCGCCCGGCTGCTCGTCCGAGTTCGCTCCATCTGCCTGCCAGGCACGGAAGACGCTATCGTGCTGTGCCCGGCTGCTCTGGGCCCCGATACCGGCATCTTCGGTGGCGCCGCCGTGCTACTGCAGCCATGATGACTCCGGTGGCGGGGGCGGCGCTCGACCGGCAGGAACGGGGCCGCATCGGCGAGCGCATCGCGGCGGCCCTCCTGCGCCGTTGCGGGTACCAGATACTGGAACAGAATGTACGCTGCGGGCGGGTCGAACTGGACATCATTTCCCGCGACGGGCCGGTGCTGGTCTTTGTGGAAGTAAAGGCGCGCTGGAGCGACCAGTACGGCGCACCGGAAGAGGCGATCACACCGGCGAAGCGCCGCAACCTGCTCAGCGCCGCGGGGCAGTATGTCGCCAGTCGCCACATGGTAGATCAAGAATGGCGCGTCGACGTGCTGGCGCTGCGGCTGCGCGGGACCAGCGTCCTCAGGTGGGAACTATTTCGCAATGCACTGGAAGAGGGTTAGGGGCCGGACCTCCGCTACCGCTTCGTGTACTGGGGCGCCTTGCGTGCCCGCTTGAGACCGAACTTCTTGCGTTCCTTGATGCGGGCGTCGCGGGTGACAAAGCCGGCGCGGCGCAGGCTCGGCTTGAGCGTCTCGTCCATGGCGATTAAGGCGCGGGTGACACCGTGGCGGATAGCGCCGGCCTGACCGCTGATGCCGCCGCCGACGACCTTCACCTGGGCGCTGAAGCGCCCTTGCTGATCCACGGCGACGAACGGCTCCTGGGCGATGCCGCTGAGCGAGGCGCGACCAAAGTACTCGTCCAGCGGCCGGCCGTTGACGATGAAGTTGCCGGCGCCAGGAAAGAGGCGAACGCGAGCGATCGCCGTCTTGCGCTTACCCGTCCCGTAAAAATATCGCTGTACTGCCATGCGTGTTGGCTATCCTTCCCTGAGTTTCAGACCGACGCGACGGGCGGCACGGCGGCGAACGGTCCCGTCGGCTGGCCGTGCTTGCCAACCACCGTTAGTACAGTCGGCTGCTGGGCCGCCTGCTTGTGGTTGGGGCCGGCATAGACCTTCAATTTCTTGAGCATCGCCGCCCCCAGCCGGGTGTGCGGCAGCATGCCCCGCACTGCCTCTTCGACTACCCGCTCTGGGAAGCGACTCATCATCTCGGAAAGGGGACGCTCCTTGAAGCCGCCCGGATAGCCGGAGTGGCGCTGATACATTTTCTGGTTCAGCTTGTCGCCCGTCACCCGCACCTTGGCAGCATTGACGATGATGACATAATCGCCAGTATCCAGGTTTGAGGTCCACGTTGGCTTATGCTTGCCCATCAGGATGCGGGCGACCTCCGTCGCCAGCCGTCCCAGCACCTGGCCCTCGGCATCAGCGACGTACCAGTGGCGCGGAAAGTCGATCATACTCGGTGTATAGGTTTTCATTATTCCCTCACTCCTCGTCAGGATAGCGTACCCGAAACAAACAGAGTCCGTGCGGCGGCGCAATCGGCGCCAGTGGTACGGACGACGTATCGTCCTCGAGGGCCGCCTGCAACGCCGTCAGCGCTAATCGTCCGCAGCCCACCGCGATCAAGGCCCCAACCACCGCCCGCACCATATGCGTCAAGAAGGCGTTGGCCTCGATTTCGAAGCGCAACGAATCCTCCCCGCCCACAACCTCCACCAATCCGGCGCTGATGATGGTCCGTCGCCAGCCATGGCGGCGTAGCGAGAGCTCGCGTTGCGCCGCACTGCCCGGAATCGCGCCGAAATGGCGAAAACTGTGGGTCCCATGGAAAAGGGCCGCCGCCTGCGTCATTGCCGGCACGTCCAATGGGCCGCCGAGCCGCCAGGCATAGCGTTCCGGCAGCGGCCGGCGCTCCGGAGCCCGAATGATGGAATAGTGATAGGTTCGCGTCAGCGCCGAATACCGAGCGTGAAAAGATCGGTGTACTGCCCGACATTCGCGGATCGCCACGTCGTCCGGTAGTCGACCGTTGACGGCCGCAGCGAGTCTGGCAATGGGGACATGGCCGGCATAGTTGAGATGAATCACCTGCCCCATGGCATGCACACCGGCGTCGGTGCGCCCGGCGGCCAGCACCCATGGTTCCGGCGTGAACAGGCCCAGCGCCGCCTCCAGCACCGCCTGGACCGTCCGCCCCCGAGCCTGACGTTGGAAGCCCAGAAAATTGGTACCGTCGTATTCCACCGTCACGCGAAGCCGGTGTTCGGCTGGCTTGCCGCTGTTGGCGGGCGAAGACATTGCTTCGTATGCGCTGCATTGGGCTAGCGAGTCGGCGCGACCGGTTCGTCGTAAGGAACCAGTTCTAGCCGGGCAATGCGCGAGGCGTCACCCTTGCGAACGCCGATGTGGTAGAGCCGCGTATACCCGCCGTTGGAGCCGGCTCCCGAAGTTCGGGCGGCATACTTGGGGGCGACGACGTCGAAGAGCTTTCGTGTTGCGCCCTGATCGTACAGTTCGGCCTCCACTTGCCGCCGGGCGTGCAGATCGCCGCGTTGGGCGACACTGATCAGGTGCTCCACTTCGGAGCGGACCTCTTTGGCCCGCGCCTCCGTGGTGGTGATGTGTTCGAATTGGATCAGCGACGCGCACATATTCCGCAGCATTGACTTGCGGTGGGCGGTCGGGCGGTTGAGTTTGCGGTGGGCGATTCTGTGCCGCATGCCTATTCCTCGCTCTCGTCGCTTAAGTCGTCGGGAATCACGCCGGGCACGGCGCGCAACGCCAGGCGGTCAACCAGTTCATCCAGAGACTTCTTGCCAAAGTGACGAACCGCCAACAAGTCGTCCTCGGTCATCTGCAGCACCTGACCGACCTTCGTGATATTGCTGCGCTTCAGGCAGTTATAGGCGCGAACGCTGAGATCGAGTTCCTCAATCGGCGTGTTGTAAATGCTGGTGGGAATGTCCACGCCGGACGGCAGCGGCTTCTCCGATGGCGCCAACAGCCCCGGCAGGCCCGCCCCGCCCAGCAGGGAGAAGTGGCTGACGAGGATCTCCGCCGTCTGGGCGATGGCGTCTTCCGCCGTCATCGTGCCGTCGGTCCAGACGTCGAGGATCAGGCGATCATAGTTGGTCGTCTGCTGGACGCGCGTCGGCTCCACGCTGAAGTTCACCTTGACTATCGGCGAGAAGATGGAATCGACCGGAATCATTCCGATGACGTCGGACTGGCGGGCATCGGCGGGGATGTAGCCTTTGCCCCGCTCTACCGTCAACTCCATGTCGAATTCCTGATCATCGCCGGCTAACGTCAACAGATACTGATCGGGATTAACGACCTCCACGGTGCTGGGTAGTTCAATATCGCCGGCCGTCACCGGACCTTCCCGTTGCAGTGTCAGGTGGAGCGTGACCGGTTCGTCGGAAAAGCTACGCAGCCGGACCTTCTTGACGTTGAGTACGACTTCCGTGACGTCCTCTTTGGCGTTCGGGACATCGGTGAACTCGTGCGCCACATCGCGGATTTTTATCCAGGTCACGGCGGCGCCGGGCAAGGAGGAGATCAGCACGCGCCGCATGGCGTTGCCGATCGTCGTACCGAAACCCGGTTCCAACGGCATCAATTCAAACCGGCCAAAGCGGTCAGTACTCTCGATCCGATGCATCGCCGGCGGGGCGATAGGCAGCAAAGTAGGTTCAATCGACAATGGAGTGCCCTTCTCTTACCGGGAATAGTACTCGACGACGAGTTGCTGCTGAATCGGCAGGGATCCTTCGGGCAGCACAGGCTTGCTCAAGACACGGCCGGTCCATGCTCCCGAGTCATAGGACAGCCAATCCGGCAGTGTCGTATTGCCGGCCGTTTCCAGAAAGATCTTGAACAGTTCGGATTCCCGACTGGACGGACGAACGGTGATGATATCGCCCGCCTTGACTTGATAGGACGGGATATCGGTCTTGATGTCATTTACCAGGAAGTGGCCATGCCGGACCAGTTGGCGGGCTTCCGGTCGGGAACGGCCCAGGCCCAGACGGTGGACGACGTTATCGAGGCGCGCTTCCATGATCGAGAGCAAGTTGGCGCCCGTCGGTCCCGCCCGGCGGTCGCCCTCTTCGAAGGCGTTGCGAAACTGCCGCTCGCCCACGCCGTAAAACTTGCGCGTTTTCTGCTTCTCGCGCAGCTGTGCCGAGTAGTCGGACGCCTTTCGGCGACGCTGCTGCTGGTGCATGCCGGGTGGATTCGGGCGCTTATCCAGCGTACACTTCGTGACGCACTTCTCGCCCTTGAGGTACAGCTTCAGTCCCTCACGACGGCAAATCCGGCAGACGGGACCGGTATAACGGGCCATAGTTCCTCCTCAGCGTTAGACGCGGCGCCGCTTGGGCGGACGGCAGCCGTTATGGGGAATCGGGGTCACATCGGTGATGCTCGTAATCAGCAGCCCTGTGGCCTGTAAGGAGCGAATGGCCGCCTCCCGGCCCGCCCCTGGGCCCTTCACAAACACGTCAACCTGGCGCATGCCGTGCTCCATCGCCTTGCGGGCGGCGCTCTCAGCGCACAACTGGGCAGCGAATGGCGTCGACTTACGCGAACCCTTCTGGCCGATGGCGCCGGCGCTGCTCCAGGAAATGACGGCGCCGCGCGGATCGGTCAGCGTCACGATGGTGTTATTAAACGTCGATTGAATGTGCGCCTGGCCGCGCGGCACCATCTTCCGTTCGCGGCGCCGGGTACGGGCCGCGGCGGCGGACGCTCGGCCTCGGGCCGGACTGGGAGTACGCGCTTCAGGCATTATTCACTCTCATCCTACTTCTTTGCCGCCGCCTTCTTGCGGCCGCCAACCGTCTTCCGAGCGCCACGCTTCGTGCGGGCATTGGTACGGGTACGTTGCCCATTCACCGGCAGACCGCGCCGGTGTCGCAGGCCGCGGTAACTCCCGATATCCTGCAGCCGTTTGATGTTTAATTGTACCTCGCGCCGTAAGTCGCCTTCGACGCGATAATGATCACTGACGTAGCGGTCGATGCGGTTGCGTTCCTCCTCCGTGAGGTTGCGCACCCGCGTATCGGGACTGACGTTGACGGCAGCGAGAATCTGCCGGCTATTGGCCGGCCCAATTCCATAGACATAACGAAGAGAAATCTCCACCCGCTTCTCGCGGGGGATGTCAATACCGGCGATGCGTGCCATCTGCTGCGCCCGCTCCTATCCTTGCTTCTGCTTATGCTTCGGTACCGGACAAATGATCATCACGACACCGCGTCGCTTGATGATTTTGCACTTTTCACAGCGCGGTTTGACCGACGCGCGTACCTTCATCCGTTCGCTCCTTTATCTGCTTCGCCTGCTCGCCGCCGTCCGGCCTCCTCGATCGCCCCCTGGACCCGCGCCCATACCTCGTCGATCGCACCAATGCCGTTCTCTCGCTGGAGCCGCGCGTCCTGGGCATAGTGCGCGAGCAGTGGCGCCGTCTCCTGTTCATAGACAGCGTGCCGGGCCTGCACAATGTCGGCTTGATCGTCGTCACGCACGTACAGGTCGCCGCCGCAGCGATCGCACGTCCCGGCCTCCTGGGGCGGATTGAGGCGTGGGTGGTAGGTCGCCGCACAGGAGCGGCACGTCAGCCGGCCCGCCAGGCGCTCCGTCAGCGCCACACTATCCACTTCCAAAAGCAGCGCCAGATCGACGCGTTGCCGGCGTTGCGCCAGCGCCGCATCCAGCGCTGTCGCCTGGGCGACAGTACGCGGGAAACCATCCAACACAACGCCGGTGTGGCAATCCGGCTGCGCCATGCGTTCCAGTACCAGTTGTTCAATGATGGCATCCGGTACCAGACGGCCGGCGTCGAGGTAGGTTCGCGCCTCGGTCCCGGCCGGCGTTCCCGCCGTGGCGGCAGCACGCAGCAGTTCACCACTGGCGATGCGTGTCCATCCATAGTGCTCGCACATACGGCGTGTCTGCGTTCCTTTTCCGGTGCCCGGAGGCCCAATTAAGAGAATGTTCACCAGAGTTAGCGAATGAAGCCCTGGTAGCGGCGCATCAACAGTTGCGCTTCCAACTGCTTCATGGTGTCCAGTACCACGCCCACGACGATCAACAGGCCGGTACTGGAGAGCGTGAGGGCCTGGGTCGAAGTGATAGTCTGCACAAAGAGCGGCGAAATTGCCACCAGTCCCAGGAACAGCGCCCCCGCCAGCGTGATCCGGTTGAGCACCCGCATGAGGTATTCCGCCGTGTTGCGGCCCGGCCGGATACCAGGAATGAACCCGCCATTCTTCTGCAAGCTGTCCGGCAGGTTCTGCTGTTGAAAGACGACCAGAGTGTAGAAATAGGTGAAGCCCACCACCAGCACGAAGAACAGAATCCAGTACAGCACGCCCTGGCTGTTGAAGATATTGGAGATGACAGTGGCAATATTCGCCACCCAGGTAATCGAAGAAACCTTGAAGTACGAAGCAACCGTGGCAGGGAAGAGCATGATCGACATGGCGAAGATGAGCGGAATCATCCCGGCGGAGTTGACGCGCAGGGGAATGTGCGTGCTGCTCCCCTGCATCTGCCGGTTACCCCGAATACGGCGGGCGTACTCGACCCGGATTCGCCGTTCACCTTGATAGATGAGGACGATGCCGATCACGAGAATCAGGGCGACCACCGTCAGGACGAGGGCGCCACTGAGGCTATTGCCGGCGGCGGCCGTTTGCTGGCCGAAGGAGGGGAGCCGCGTCACGATACCGGCAAAAATGATCAGCGAGATGCCGTTGCCGATGCCGTTCTCGGTGATCAATTCCCCGAGCCAGGTCAGCAGCATCGTGCCGGTGGTCAGGGTAATTAGCGTGGTAAGACTCTGCAAAAAGACGACGCCGGTCACGCCCCAAAGCCCAAACTGCGGAATGACCTGCGCGCCGGCCGCCGCTCCCTGCGAACTGTGCAGCAGCGACACGGTGCCGAAGCCCTGCAAAAAGGCCAGCGGCACCGTGAGCATGCGCGTGTACTGATTAATCTTATTGCGCCCGGCCTCGCCCTCTTTGCCGAGCATTTCGAGCTTGGGAACCATCGGCGTCAACAGCTGCATCACGATTGTGGCCGTGATGTATGGGTACACGCCGAGGGCAGCGACGGAGAAGCTAGCCAGGGCGCCGCCCGAAAAGAGGTCCAGCATCGAGATCGTCTGATTGCCGCTCAGCAACTGCTTCAGGGCCGCAACATTGACGCCGGGAATCGGCACATGGGCGATGAAGCGGAAGATGATCAGGACCCCGAGCGTGAACAGCAACTTGCGCCGGAGATCAGGCAAACGCCAGGCGTTCAGCAGATGCTCGAGCGTTTCGTTCACAGCTTGTTCCCTTAGGCCTCTGGCTCGGACGCCCGTTGCGATGCAGTGGCGATCGTCTCGCCTAGCTCAATAATGGTGCCGCCGAGCGCCTCGATGCGCGCCTTGGCGCCGGCAGAAAATTTGGCCGCCCGCACGGTGAGCGCCTTCGTCAATTCACCGCTGCCGAGCACTTTCAGGCCAATGAAGGGACCGTTGCCGGCGTAATGGGGCTTGACAATGCGCGCCGTCGCCAGCGACTCCAGTGTCACTTCGCTGCCGGCTTCCACCAGTTCCAGCAGGTCCAGATCAATGACCGTGTAGCGCTTCTTGAACAGGGCGTTGCGAAAACCGCGTCGGTACGGCATGCGCTTGGAAAAGCGCGTCTGGCCGCCTTCGAAGTTGATGTTCACCTCGCCCCGACGCCGCGCCTTCTGGCCCTTCGTGCCGCGCCCGGAGGTCTTGCCATGGCCGGAGCCGGTGCCCCGCCCCACCCGCTTTTCGACGTGCGTTGAACCAGGAGGCGGCACCAGTTCGTGTAGCTTCATCCTCGCTTACTCCTTCTCGGACGTCGTGCCGTCCGGCACCTCTACGACCGTAAGAAAGTGACTGACCTTCTGGATCATGCCACGTACCTCGACCCGATCCGGCAATTCCACGGTCTGCTGCAACCGGCGCAGGCCGAGCGAGCGAACGGTATCCTTGTGCCGTTGATTGTGGCCGATGGTGCTGACGCGATAGGTGACACGGAGCGTTGCCATTAGACTCCCGCCCTGCTTCCCAGCAATTCATGCACGGTGATATTGCGTCGCCGAGCGACCATCGCCGGCGTCTCCAACATGCCGAGCGCTTGCATAGCGGCGGCGACGGTATTTACTTTGTTGGAACTGCCCAGCGTCTTGCTCAGGATGTCGCGGACACCGGCCGATTCCACCACGGCGCGGACCGCCGCCCCGGCGATCACACCGGTGCCGATTGAGGCCGGGCGCAGCAACACGGACGAGGCACAGAAGCGCGCCTGCACCGGATGGGGAATCGTGTTCTCATTCAGCGCCACTTCTACAACGTGCTTCTTGGCGTCGTCCACCGCCTTGCGGATGGCGTCGGGTACCTCCGCCGCCTTTCCCACGCCGGCGCCGACGTGGCCGGCCTTATCACCGACCACAGCGATCACGCTGTAGCTGAAGCGGCGTCCGCCTTTGACCACCTTCGATACGCGCCGAATATCGACGACACGCTCTTCGAGATTGAGCCGGTTTGCGTCTACCCTCGCCATGGATGATGTATTCTCCTAAAAACTCAAACCGGCTTTGCGCGCCGCATCGGCCAGCGCTTGAACACGTCCGTGATAGCCGAAGCTGCCCCGGTCGAAGGCCACCTTCGTGACCCCCTGCTCCAGCGCTCGTTGGGCGACGGCTTCGCCGACCTTCTCGGCGCGCTGAAATTTCTTCAATCCCGCCAGCAAGGGGCGAAGGTCAGGATCCAGGGTCGAGGCCGTGACGAGGGTGCGATGACCAATGTCATCAATCACCTGGGCGTAAATATGCTCCGCTGAACGATGCACACTCAAGCGCGGCCGCTCTGCCGTCACCGGGATCCGGGCGCGCACGCGCCGCTGGCGGCGCAGGCGACCCTTCCGGGCATCCGTTCTTGTAATCACCGTCTCGTCTTCTCCTCTACCTGGATTCCTCGCGGGCTTATGCGCTGATCCCGGCGAGGGCAGGCGCTATCCTATCGCTTCTGCGCCAGCGCAGCGCATTCCGAAGGGGCGGCCCCCCGTGGCCACCCTGTCCATCCGATAAGCCGCAACGACCGACGAACAGGGCAGGCACGGGGGCCTGCCCCTATGGGGTTATCCCCACGTCACTTCTTCTTGCCCCCGGCCTTGCCGGCTTTACCCGCCTTGCGTCGGATGACCTCATCTGTGTAGCGGATGCCCTTGCCGAGATACGGTTCCGGCGGCCGGACATTGCGAATGCGGCTGGCCATCTCGCCCACCGCCGCCTTGTCGATGCCCTGGACGTGGACCCGACTTTCGGAGCCGCGCTGGGCCTGCACTTGATCGATCGTGAACGACACATCGGGGGGAGGCGCCACTTCGACCGGGTGGCTGTAGCCCACCTGAAGCACGAGATTCTTGCCCATCAACTGGGCCCGGTAGCCCACTCCGGTCAACTGCAATGACCGCGTGAATCCCGTGGTTACGCCCGTCACCATGTTCGCGACCAGCGAGCGCGTGAGGCCATGCAACGCGCGCACGTCGGCGTCATCATTGGGCCGGGTCACCAGCAACTGGCCATCCTGCTGCTCAATGCTGATCGGCTGGCGGAACTCCCGGCTCAGCGTCCCCTTCGGACCGGTGACCGTGACGTGATGGTCCAATAGTTCGATCTTAACGCCGGAAGGCACCGGAATCGGCTGCCGGCCAATACGTGACATGGTAATCCCCTTCCAGACGCGAACAGATATTGTACCAGCTACCAGATATAACAGAGCACCTCGCCGCCTACGCGTTCGTAATGCGCCTGCTTCCCGGTCATGACGCCGCGCGACGTGGAAATGATGGCGGTGCCGAGTCCCCCCATGACGCGGGGGATGTCGTCTCGCCGGGAGTAAATGCGCAGGCCGGGCCGGCTGACCCGCTTGAGGCCGACGATCACCGGCTTCTTGTCCGGCGTGTATTTCAGGCTGATCCGAATCGTGCCTTGCGGCCCTTCCGCCAGCACTTCGTACTCGTCGATGTAACCCTCTTGCTTGAGGACCTGCGCGACGGCGCGCTTAAGATTCGAGGCCGGAATGGCGACGTGCAGGTGCCGGGCCATCGAGGCGTTGCGAATGCGCGTGAGCATGTCTGCGATAGGATCGGTGACGTTCACAAAGTCCTCCCTCTACCAACTCGACTTGGTGATGCCCGGCAGTTCGCCACGCAATGCCAGGTCGCGAAAGCAGATACGACAAAGAGCAAATTGGCGCATGTAGCCACGGGGACGCCCGCAGATGCGGCAACGGTTCCGATGCTGGACACG
Organism: Chloroflexota bacterium; assembly: GCA_051003235.1. Taxonomy (GTDB): domain Bacteria; phylum Chloroflexota; class UBA4733; order UBA4733; family UBA4733; genus UBA4733. The sequence goes on from JBPCLN010000181.1 coordinate 25,433, forward strand.
GTGCTTGGGCGTTCGCTTCCAAGCGGCGATCATTGCTTTGCGGGCCATCGGGGGATGCTCCTTCCGCGTTCTTTCTTATGCTTTTCGGAACGGCATGCCGATAAGTTGGAGTAGGCGGCGGCCCTCTTCGTCGGTACGCGCCGTCGTCACCACACTTATCTCCATGCCGCGTAACTTGTCGATCTTGTCGTAATCAATCTCGGGAAAGATCAATTGCTCGCGCAGGCCCAACGTATAGTTTCCCCGACCATCGAAGGAATTCGGGGATATGCCCTGAAAGTCACGCGTACGGGGCAGCGCCACGTTGATCAACCGGTCCAAAAATTCGTACATGCGGGAGCCGCGCAGCGTGACGCTGACGCCAATCGGGTTGCCGGCGCGAAGCTTGAAGGCGGCGATGCTCCGTTTCGCCTTCGTGACGACCGGCTTCTGTCCGGTGATTGCGCCGATGTCATGGACGGTGGCATCGAGGGCCTTGGAGTTCTGCAACGCTTCGCCAACACCGACGTTGATGACGACCTTATGTACGGAGGGCGTCTGGAGGGCGTTGCGGTAGCTGAATTCGCGAATCAGCGTCGGGCGTATCTCGTTTTCGTAGCGCTCTTGGAGTCGAGTTGCCATTATGCCCCCTTTTTCTTGTCCACAATGGCCTGGCCGCAGTTCTTGCAAGCGCGGACTTTGGTGCCGTCTTCCTGGATCTGATGCGCGACACGAGTCGGCACGCTGCAGTTCGGGCAGACGAGCATCACGTTGGAAATGTCCAGCGGCGCATCGAATGTGACGATACCGCCCTGCATGCCGCCACCTTGCTGGCGCGGCCGCACGTGTCGCTTCAACTGGTTGAGGCCGCCCACCACCACGCGGTGTTCGCGTGGGCGCACTTCCGTCACCGTGCCCCGTTTTCCCTTGTCCTTGCCGGTGATCACGACGACCATGTCGTCGCGTTTGATATTTGCCATGGCGCTATCCGCTCCCTTCGTCGATCACAGGACTTCTGGGGCCAGCGACACGATGCGCATGAAGTTGCGGTCGCGGAGCTCCCGGGCCACGGGGCCAAAGATGCGTGTACCGCGCGGCACATTCTGTTGAGTGATAATGACGGCGGCGTTCTCGTCAAAGCGGATGTAACTGCCGTCCTCGCGCCCGAACTCCTTGGTTGTGCGCACAATCACCGCCCGCACGACCTCGCCCTTCTTGACCGTGCCGTTCGGCTGGGCATCCTTCACCGCCGCCATGATGATGTCGCCGATGCCGGCGATCTGCTTACCCTGGCCGCTGACGACGCGGATACACATGATCTCCTTCGCGCCGGTGTTATCCGCCACGCGCAGGCGAGTCGTGGGCTGGATCATACCGGCGCTCCTTCTTCCGCTATGGGGACCCCGCCCGTGGACTCGGCCGGCTCCGCCGACTCAGGCGGCTGGCGATAATCGGAGGTGTTCTCTTCCTGCACGCGCATCTGGCTGCGGGACGGGCGCGTGATCTCCATCAGAATCCAACTCTTGTGGCGACTGATCGGGCGGCAGAGGCAGAAACGTACCTCGTCGCCGGTGTGCGCCGTGTTCTGCTCGTCGTGCACCATGTAGCGCTTGGAGTGGCGCATCACCTGGCCGTACAGCGGATGACGGCGGAACATATTGACCTGCACCACCACGGTCTTTTCCATCTTGTCGCTCACGACCTTGCCGGTTTTCACCTGCGTCGGACGCTGCGGCACCTGAGGCGGCAAAGCATTGTTCAGCATTTCATTCCTTCCATTGCGCTGTCCTCGCTACCGCGGCGTCCCACCGTCAGGCCCCAACCGCTTCCAGCTCGCGTTCGCGCATGATGGTGCGCACCCGAGCAATGTCGCGCCGGACAGCTTCCAAACGCATATAGTTTTCCAGTTGACGGGTCGTCAACTGGAAGCGCAAGTTGAACAGCTCCTGCTGGAGCTCGTCCAAACGGCGCACCAGATCTTCGTCAGCCAGACTGCGAACGTCCGACGGTTTCACTGTACGCCTCCTCCTGCCGCGGCCGACTCTTCCACCGGAGCCGCGGCTTCCTTTTCTCCGGTGCCCGACTCGGGTTCCCGTGCCAGAATTCGCGTGTTGATCGGTAGCTTGTGACCGGCCATCGTGAGCGCCTGACGGGCGAGATCCTCCCGAATGCCGCCAACCTCAAAAATGATGTGGCCGGGGCGGACGACCGCCACCCAGTGATCCGGGCCACCCTTGCCGGAACCCATGCGGGTCTCGGCCGGCTTAGCGGTCACCGACTTGTCCGGGAAGACCCGAATCCACACCTGGCCACCGCGCCGGGTGTTGTGCGTGATGGCGCGCCGGGCGGCTTCGATCTGCTTGCTGGTGAGCCAAACGGGCTCCAACGCCTGCAGCCCCCATTCGCCGAAGACCAATGTCGTGCCCCGGTGGGCCTCACCTTGCATTCGACCACGATGTTGCTTGCGGAACTTCGTCCGTTTCGGCATCAGCATGTTCTGTCGATCCCTTCGGCCATGCTACGACTCTGAGTCTTTCGGCATGTCATCGGTAGTGCCGACGCTTGCCTCATTGACTGCCTCCTCCGCAGGAGACGCTGTGCTGTCTTGCTGCCGTGGCGACACGGTCTGCGCTCGTCCACTGCGTCCGCCCGGCCGGGCCCGATCGCCGCGGCCTGGTGCGCCGGCCCGAGCCCGGTTGGCGCCGGCCGGAAGGGCGATCGGTTCCGGTCCCGGCTTGCCGGCGATGACGTCCCCGCGATAGATCCAGACCTTGACCCCGATCATGCCGAAGGTCGTCTTCGCCTCCGCAAAGCCGTAGTCGATAAAGGCACGCAGCGTATGCAAGGGCACCGAGCCGGCGATTTCCTTGCTGCGGCTGGCCATCTCGTTGCCACCGAGCCGGCCGGCCACGACCATGCGCACACCCTTGGCGCCGGCGCGCATCGTGCGCTGGACGGACTGCTTCATGGCGCGCCGGAAGGCGACGCGCTTTTCTAACTGTTCAGCGATGTTGCGGGCCACCAGCGTCGCGTCCAGTTCGCTCTGGCGAATCTCCAGAACGTTCAGGCGCACCCGCTTCGACGTCATCTTTTCCAGCGTTTGCCGGTATTCCTCGACCGCCGTGCCGTTCTTGCCGATCACGACGCCGGGACGGGCGGTGGAAACCGTGACGGTCAACTGCTGCGACGCCCGTTCAATCTCGACGCGCGACACACCAGCATTCGTCAGCCGCCGCTTGACAAAATCGCGGATCGCCAGGTCCTCTCCAACATTCTTGGCGTAGTCCTTCTCGGCGAACCACTTCGAGTCCCAGGTACGGCTGATGCCCAACCGGAATCCGATTGGATTGACTTTTTGTCCCAATCCTAGCCCCCTTGTTCCTATCGTTCCGGCCGGTTTTACCGGCGCCCGGGCTTGTCGTCGCTGACGATCACTGTGATATGGCTGGCCCGCTTGACGATGCGGTCGTAGTGACCACGGGCCCGCGCCCGGCCCCGCTTCAGGCCGCGCGCCTCATCGGTCATAATGTTGAGCACCATCAGGTCGCGCCGATTCAGACTGTAGTTATTCTCCGCATTGGCGGCAGCGGAAGCGACGACTTTGGACACGGGCAGCGCGGCCGCCTTTGGCGTGAACTGCAGGATCGACAACGCTTCCTCTACCGTCTTTCCCTTGACCAGATCGCCGACCAACCGGACCTTGCGGGGAGACATTGGTATGCCGCGGGCAATTGCTTGGACTTGCATTACCGCACTCCCGTGCTGCGCTCGGAGTGCGCGTGGCCCCGGAAGGTCCGGGTCGGCGCGAACTCACCCAACTTATGCCCGACCATGTTTTCGGTCACGTATACCGGCACGTGCCGACGGCCGTCGTGGACGCCGAAAGTCAGGCCGACCATGTCGGGCAACACGGTAGAGGCGCGCGACCACGTCTTGATGATCGCCTTCTGGCCGCTACGCTGCATACTGACGACCTTCTTCATCAGGCTGGGCAACACGTAGGGCCCCTTCTTGGTTGATCGTGACATGCTCTCGCTCCTCCCGACCCTACTTCTGCTTGCGCGTGCGCAGAATAAACGGCGCACTCTTCTTGTTACGGCGCGTCTTGTAGCCCATTGCCGGCTTGCCCCAGGGTGTCTGGGGCTGGCCGCCAATCGGATGCCGACCTTCGCCACCGCCGTGCGGATGCTCACGCGGGTTCATCGCCGAGCCGCGCACGGTGGGCCGCCTGCCCAGCCAGCGGGAACGACCGGCCTTGCCCAGATTCACGTTCTCGTGATCTGGGTTGCCGACGGTGCCGATCGTGGCGAAGCAGCGCGCCAGCACGCGGCGCATTTCGCCGGACGGCAGTTTTACCGTCACGTAACCGGCGTCTTTCGCCATCACCTGCGCGGCGACACCGGCGCTGCGCACCAGTTGAGCGCCCCGCCCCGGCTGCAACTCAATGTTATGCACCATCGTCCCAAGCGGGATCGATTGTAAGGGCATGGCATTGCCGACCTTCGGTTCCGCTTCCGGACCGCTGACTACCGTCTCGCCCACGCGCAAACCTTGCGGGGCGGTGATATAGCGCTTGGCGCCGTCCGAGTAGCTCAATAGGGCAATGCGGGCGCTACGGTTCGGGTCATACTCGATCGTCGTCACCTTGGCAGGGATGCCGACCTTATCGCGCTTAAAGTCGATGATCCGGTACATCCGGCGCGTGCCGCCACCGCGATGGCGGGTGGTGATGCGGCCCTGATTATTACGACCGGCATTGCTCTTGATGCGCTCCAGCAGTGGCTTATAGGGCTTGTTGGTCGTGACCTCTTCAAAAGTGGAAACGCTCATGGCGCGCCGGCCCGGTGAGGTCGGGTTATATTTCTTGACAGGCATGGTCTTGCTCCCTCTCTATGCCGGCGGCTATTGGGCCTCGAAGAACGAGATCTTCTGCCCGGCTTCGAGCGTCACGATCGCCTTCTTCGAATCTTGCAGCTTGACGGGGATACGCACGCGGCGACCGACATTCTTCATCTCGCCGTGATTGTTAATCGTGTTGACATGGACGACGCGGACACTAAACATCTTCTCCACCGCCGCCTTGATTTCCAGCTTCGTGGCCTCGCGAGCGACGTTGAAGGTGTACTTATTCTGCTCCGCGAGCATAGTGTTCTTTTCCGTAATTCGCGGACTACGCAGCACTTCATAAATATTCATGCCAGGGTCGCCTCCAGGTGCGTGGCGGCGCTGCGGGTGAGCACCAACCAGTCGTGCTTGAGCACACTGAGCACATCCACCCCCATCGCTGGCAGCATGTCAACGCTTTGTAGATTCCGCCCGGACAGGAAGGCATTGCGGTCCAGATTGTCGGTGACAAAGAGCACCGTGCCCGTGATGCCGAGTGCCTCCAGGAGTGTGAGGAACCCCTTGGTCCGGGGAGCCTCAAAGATCAAGCTCTCCAGAATGATCAGCTTGCCCTCCGCCAGCTTATCGGAGAGGGCGGAGCGCATCGCCAGGCGGCGTACTTCGCGCGGCAGGCTCTGGCGGTAGGAATGCGGCACCGGACCATGGACCGTGCCGCCGCCGCGCCATTGCGGGGCGCGGACACTGCCCTGGCGGGCACGGCCCGTGCCCTTCTGGCGCCAGGGCTTCTTGCCGCCGCCGGAGACCATTTTTCGGTTTTTCGTCGCATGGGTGCCCTGTCGAGCGTTTGCCATCTGCTGCTGCACCGCGGCGTAAAGTGCCGCGCGGTGCGGCACGCGACCGTAGACGTGGTCGCTTAATTCCAGCGCACCCGCCTCGCCACCATCGGTGGTGCGGACCGTTACTTGGGCCATTGCCGTCTATCCCCTTCCGGCCGAGCGACGAATAATCACCAGACGGCCGGCGGGACCCGGGACGGAGCCGCGCACGAGGAGCAGATTGCGCTCACCGTCAGTTCCCACGACCATCAATCGCTGCACGGTACACCGTTCGTTGCCCATGCGCCCGGCCATACGCGTGCCTTTGTAGACGTGACCGGGCGTGGTGCCGGGCCCGATGGAACCGGGCGCCCGATGGCGGTCTGATTGACCGTGCGTCTTCGGGCCGCCGCGAAAGTGATGCCGCTTGACCACGCCGGCGAAGCCTTTGCCCTTGGAGGTGCCGGTGACATCCACTTCGTCCCCCGGCTGGAACAGCGCCACGGTGACCTGCTGGCCGAGTGTATATTCGGCCGCCGCTTCATCCTTCTGGCGAATCTCCACCAGATGCCGCAGATGCGCCGCGCCGGCCGCCTTCAAATGGCCCGCCTCCGGTTTGTTGATATGGCGCAACTCCCCATAGCCGAGTTGAACGGCGCTGTAGCCGTCCCGCTCCGGCGTCTTCAGTTGCGTCACTACGCACGGCCCTGCCTCAATTACCGTCACCGAATGCACCCGGCCATTTTCGGCAAAGACTTGCGTCATGCCGACCTTCCGGCCCAGCAGACCTTCCATCACCATGCTCCCTTCGGTCGCCGCGCCTACAGCTTAATCTCGATCTCGACGCCTGCCGGCAGGTTGAGGCGCATCAACGCATCAACGGTCCGGGGATTGGGCTCGACGACGTCAATCAGGCGCTTGTGGGTGCGCATTTCGAATTGCTCCCGCGAGTCCTTGTCGATGAAGCGCGAGCGCAGCACCGTATATTTGCGGATGTCCGTCGGCAAGGGAATTGGTCCCTTGATCGTGGAACCGGTGCGCTGCGCCGTCTCCACGATCTGTTTCGCCGACTGATCGAGCACCTTATGATCGTAGGCCTTCAGCCGGATCCGGATACGTTGTTCTGCCATGGTACTGCTCCCCTCGGGTGGTGTTATTCCAGGATTTGGTTAGCGGTGCTGGCGCCGACGGTGCGGCCGCCTTCGCGGATGGCGAAGCGCAAGCCGTCTTCCAGCGCCACCGGCGTGATCAGCCGGATCGTCATCTCGATGTTGTCGCCCGGCATCACCATCTCCACTCCCTCCGGCAAGGTGATCGCCCCCGTCACGTCCGTCGTCCGCAGGTAGAACTGCGGCCGGTAGCCGTTGTAGAAGGCGGTGTGCCGCCCTCCCTCTTCCCGACTCAACACGTACACCTGGGCCTTGAACGCCACGTGCGGCGTGATCGTCCCCGGCTTTGCCAGCACCTGCCCCCGCTCAATGTCGTTGCGCTCCACCCCCCGCAACAACGCTCCAATGTTTTTCCCTGCCTGCGCCTGGTCCAACAGCTCCTTGAACATCTCCACGCCGGTCACGATCGTGCGCTGCACCGGGCGCAATCCCACGATCTCGATCTCGTCCCCCACCTTCAAGAT
>JBPCLN010000182.1:0-2899 GCA_051003235.1 Chloroflexota bacterium
CGGTGCAAGCGCGCACTGCCACGGTCGCGGATGCGGCGGCCATTGCCGGCATCTACAACCAGGGCATCGTCGACCGCGTCGCCACGTTCGAGACGCGACTGCGTACGGCGGACGATATTCGTCCGTGTTTCGACGATCGCCACCCCATCGTTGTGGTGGACGACGGTGGCGCGGTCATTGCCTTCGCCGCCACCTCGCTCTACCGCCCGCGCGATTGCTACGCCGGCATCGCGGAGTTCTCGGTCTACGTCGCTAGAGAAGCCCGTGGCCGAGGCGCCGACCGCTGCGCGATGGAAGCATTGCTCGCAGCAGCCGAAGTCGCCGGCTATTGGAAACTGCTCTCCCGCGTCTTTGTCGATAACGCCGCCAGCCGGCGCCTTCTCGCCGGTTTAGGCTTTCGCGAAGTCGGCGTCTACGAACGCCATGCTCAATTGGACGGCGTATGGCGCGACGTCGTGATCGTGGAGCGGCTGCTCGCGCGCAACTGCTAACGTCCTCTCGGAAAAGGGGCCATGGATACGCCACTCGTCCTCTCCCATCGCCAGGTCGAGCCGGTCCTGGCTGCCCGCGGCCAGGGAAAGGCAACCGCCCGCCTTTCGCCCGATCTCGGCTTGAGCGAAGTTGAGGTAGCGTTGTGTGCAAAGGGTGTACGACTCCCCGATGGCCAGACGCTCGATTGGGCCAAACTTGCGACTATCGCCAAGGCCGATCACCAGTGCTTTATCCTGGAGCAAGGGCGGATAAGGAAGGTCCAGCGCTTTTCCGCTGCCACGAACCGGCTGATCAGCCTCGTGCCGACTGCCTCTGCGCCGGCACTGCTGATCTCCGGCCTCCTCATGCATCGCATCAAGGACACGACTCCAGACCGCGACACCCAGAGTAAGGTGCGGGCGATCGCGCCCATCACCGGACGGATCCTGGATACGATGACCGGCCTCGGCTATACCGCGATTGCGGCGGCGCAGACAGCCGCGGAGGTGATAACCATCGAACTTGACCCGGCGGTGCTGGACGTGGCGCGCTGCAACCCCTGGTCGCGCGCGCTCTTCGCCAACCCGAAGATCACGCAGGTCGTCGGCGACAGCGCGGTCGAGGTGACCCGTTTCGAGGACGATAGCTTTGCCCGAATCGTGCATGACCCGCCCACCTTTGACCTGGCAGGAGAGCTCTACGCCGGCGAGTTCTACCGCGAACTCTTTCGCATCCTCCAACCGGGTGGGCGCCTGTTCCACTACGTCGGCAATCTGGACAGCCGGTCCGGCCGGGGCGTCGCTACCGGCGTCCTCCGCCGCTTGCAGGCCGCCGGCTTCCGCGGCGTGACCACGCGCCCGGCGGCCTTTGGCGTAGTTGCTACGAAGTGAGCGGGCAAATTACGCGAAGAAATGTGACTAGGGCCTTATGCTAGTTTGGGAAGGCGAGCGACTTGATGTGCAGGAAGTCGGTCTTGCCGAGCAAGCGATTGAGGTAGAGGCAGAGGGTGTGGGCAGCCAGCTTGGTATGGACGCGGGCGCAGAGGTCGGCGAAGGTGTGGGCGTGGTTCACTTCGATCTGAAACTGCTCCTTGAGCTGGTCGTTGACGGTCTCGACCATCTGGCGAGCGCCAGTGAGCATGCGGCGGACGGCCGGGGGCAGTTGCCGTTTTTGGTTGCGGCGCGGGACGGTGAGGAGGGCGATGTGCCACTGCTCCCAGAGGGCAGTAGCGACCGCCGCACTGATGTACGCTTTGTCGCCGATGACATCCAAGTCGCTGTGCAAGCGCAGCAGTTCCTCGCCGACGGTCAGGTCGCTGGCATTGGCCGGAGCCAGTGCGAAGGCCAAGATCACCACGCCCAGCGTGATCAAGAGCTGCCGTGTGTACCCGAAGATGGTCTGCTTCCTGGTCATCACCTTGCCGAAGGCCGCGCCGGCTGCCTGCCAATCGGCCTTGGCCGCCGAGCCGGGCACCAGATGGAAGGCGATCACCGGCACGGGCAGACTGTCGATCACGCCCTGGTGGTCGGCCGCCGCGTCCAGCAAGCCTAGTGAGTCATCCCGCATTTAACCGAGAAATGGAGGAGCATACCGTAAAGTAATGCGCTCCAGCGGACCAATCGCGACTAAAGGGTGTACCGCAACGTTGTGCGTCAGAGGTTGCTTGGTGATCGCTGGTTGGTTGATGGAGATTGGCAGGATTGATTGATGGGACTACACTCGTGGGATGGTGAGCAGTTCCGCATGAGGAGCGACGCGATGGCAGAGGAAACGGCTGGCGGCGATTGGGTGGCGGCGAGTCAAGCCGTGGGCGAGGAGGTGCGGACGTGGCAGCGGGCGCATCCGGTGGCGACGTTGACGGAGATCGAGGTGGCCGTTGAGGCGGCGACGGCGAAGCTGCAGGCGCGCCTGGTGGCCGACCTGGCCCAGGAGGTCGGCGAGGCGGTCACCGCTGCGGCGGACCGGCCGGTATGCCCGGCGTGCGGGGAACGGCTCGTGCGGCGGGGCAAACGTTCGCGGTCGGTGGTGGTAGCGCATCAGGCGCAACACGGCCGCGCTACGCGCGTCGGCGCTTCTGGAGCGGGAGTATTTCGGGCGCCCGGCCTGGGGGGCCGGGTACCCGCGAGCGGGTGTTTCCCCCCCTCGATGAGGCCTTGGGTCTCTTGCCGGGGGAACTGAGTCCCCGCCTCGTCGAAGGCTTGGCGCGCTGCGGGGTGAAGGTGCCGTTCGCCTAGGCGGCGGAGGACCTGCGCTTTTTCTGGGGCGTCTGGGTGAGCGAGGACACGGCGTGCCGGCAGACCGAGGCGGTCGGCGCGGCCTACGTGGCAGTGCAGGAGGCGGAGTTGGCGCGCCTGGAGCGGGAGCGACCGGGGCCGCCCCCGGGGCCGCCGATCCAGCAAGTGAGCGCCGACGGGGCGATGGTGCCGCT
>JBPCLN010000183.1:0-10065 GCA_051003235.1 Chloroflexota bacterium
GTCCGCAGTGATTCAAAGATGCCGTTGATCCCGTCGCCGGGGAAACCAAAGATCGTGTCCACGCCCCAGTCAATCAGCCGCTCAATCAATAGGTCTGCTGTCGTCTTCGCCATGTCCGACTCTTTCCGTTAGCCCGCCGCCCGCTGCAGCGGGTGTGCTTTGGGCAACGGTTGCACGTCGGGGGCCGAGTCAGTAGGGCCGCGACTGCGGACCCAAGGGGCACCCTGTTCCCCTTACCTTCGGCGCGCCCGCACGGAGAACGCCAGCTCCTGCAACACCGGCACGGTCATGTCCCACCCCATGCAGGCGTCGGTGATGCTCTGGCCGTAGACGAGGTGAGACTTGTCGATCAACTCCTGCCGGCCATCCACGAGGAAGCTCTCCATGAGCAGACCCATGATGCCGGCCTCCCCTTGGGCGACCTGTTCGGCTACGTCGTGCGCGACCACCGGCTGGCGGCGGTAGTCCTTGTCGCTATTGCCGTGGCTGGTATCAACCATCAGGCGGGACGGGGAGCCGTCGCTCCGCAAGGCGGCCAGGGTTTTCTGGACGCTAGCGGAATCGTAGTTGCTGCCACTGCGGCCACCGCGCAGGATGACGTGGCAATCGGGATTACCACGCGTGGTGACGATGGCGGCCTGCCCTTCTTCCGTCACGCCGAGAAAGCTATGCGGAAAGGCAGCGGCACGCACAGCGTCAATCGCCATCTGCACGCCGCCGCCGGTGCCGTTCTTGAAGCCGACCGGCATGGAGAGCCCGGACGCGAGTTCGCGATGGACCTGGCTCTCTGTGGTGCGCGCGCCAATTGCGCCCCAGGTGACGGCATCGGCGAAGAACTGCGGCGATATGGGGTCGAGGAACTCGCAGCCGGTCGGCATGCCCAGCGCCACCAGGTCCAGCAACTGGCGTCGCGCGAGATGGAGACCCTCGTTGACGGCAAAGCTGCCGTCCAGGTGGGGGTCATTGACCAGTCCCTTCCAGCCCACAGTGGTGCGTGGCTTCTCGAAATAGACCCGCATGATGATGCAGAGGTCACCAGCGAGTTCGTCGGCCACGACCTTGAGCCGCCGGGCGTAGTCCAAACCTGCCTCTGGATCGTGGATGGAGCATGGACCCACGACAACGACCAGTCGGTCGTCCCGTCCCTCCAGAATACGCACTACCGCATCCCGAGCCTTGCCTACAGCCTGCGCTCCCGTTTCGGTCAGTGGTAAGTCGTCCAGCAATTGGGCCGGGGGCGCCAGCGCCCGAATACTTTCTACGCGCAAATCTCGTGTCCTGGTCGACCAGGGCAGGCCCGTCGTGGCCACTTCTTCCAGTGTCTTCACCGACTCCCGTATCTGCCACTCACACCCGGTACGGCATCGTTCTGCGCCGGGCAACGGTCCATCAGGGAACAGTGTAGCAAGGCGCTAGGAATGCGGCAAGGGGCCAGGCCGGGGGCTTTGGCGGGAATGGTAGCCTAATGGGCGTCGATCCCTGGCTTGCTGGACTGGAGATAACACTATGCGACGGGCGGACGAGACGCTGCCGCTGCTGGCCCTGACGATGGGCGACCCCGCCGGCGTCGGGCCGGAAGTGATCGTCAAGGCCCTCCATGACCACGCGGTGTATGCGGAGTGCCGCCCATTCGTGATCGGCGATGCCGGCGTCCTGGCGCGGACGGCGTCCGCATTGGACGATCGCTCCGAGGTGTGCGAGGTTCAGGAGCTCACCGCCGCCGGGCGTCAGCCGGGGCGGATCGATGTCTTATCAATCGCCGGTCTTAGCGTCGCCGGCGTTGCCGTCGGAGAACTTTCGGCGGCGGCTGGGCGCGCCGCGGTGGCTTGGGTGCGCCGAGGGGCGGAACTGGCGCTGTCCGGCGCGGTGGCCGGCATCGTCACCGGGCCGGTGAACAAGGAGGCAGTCACGCTGGCCGGCGTACCTTTCACCGGCCATACCGAACTGCTGGCGGAGATGGCCGGCAGCCGCGTGGCGATGATGCTGGCGACGGAACGGCTGCGCGTAGTGCACGTATCCACCCATGTCTCCTTGCGCGAGGCCTGTGCGCGGGTTCGCCGCGACCGTGTCCTGGAAACGATTCGCATCGCGGACCAAGGGTGCCGTCGCCTGGGTATCGCCAATCCGCGTGTTGCGGTCGCCGGCTTGAACCCCCACGCCGGCGAACACGGCCTCTTCGGCAGGGAAGATGAGGCCGAGATCGCGCCGGCGGTGGCGGATGCGCAGGCCAGCGGCGTTGACGCCAGTGGCCCCTGGTCGCCCGATACCCTCTACTATGAAGCGGTGCAGGGGAAGTATGACTGCGTGGTGGCGATGTACCACGATCAGGGACACATTGCCATCAAGCTTACCGATTTCTACGGCGGCGTGAATATTACCCTCGGCTTGCCCTTTGTGCGCACCTCGGTCGACCACGGCACGGGCTTTGCCATCGCCGGCAAGGGCATCGCCAACGCTCGCAGCATGCGCGTCGCCATGAAGCTGGCAGCCCAGTTGGCGAGGTCCGATAACTAGCGGTTCGTCTGTCCGCGTCTGCGGAACCAGAGGACCCCCTATTCCCTCCGCCGCCGCAATTGCTCCATCAGACGGCGTTGCTCGTCGCGGGCGCGAACGCTTTCCTTCGTTTCCGCTGGATCCGTGCGCTTTGGCCGGTCGCCGCCCTGGCTGAAGCGACGCACCAGGTCTTCCAGCGTGGCGGGACGGCTGTCCTCGACTGGTTCTTCCGCGGGCGCCGGTGGGGGCACGTTCGTCGGTGAGGGCCGAAACGGCGCTTCTTCCTCTACTGGTGGACGCGGCGGCCGTTGCGGTCCGCGTTCCGGGCGGTCCTCTCTGTCCAGTCCGCCGAAGGAGGGGCGGCCCCGCTCGGCGCGCGATTGCGCCGGACTTCTGCGGTCGGCAGATCGTTCGCCAGGAGGAGCAAAGCGGAGCGGCCGCTCTGCTCCCGTGCCCACTGCCGGCCGTTCCACCGGGCGGCGCGGCGGCAAGGGCGCCGGTAGCGCGTCAGGTACCTCGTTCAAAAGGGCGGTCGGATGACTGCGGAACCAGTCGGCCGTCGGGTAAGCAACGGGCCGACCGGGGTCAAGCGCCAGGACGGCGCGGAGCGCCACCAGATGCGGTTCGCTTGCGGCCCGCGCCGGGGCCAGCAGTCCGTCTATCCAGGCCTGCAGCGCCTCGCCGGTCAACTCTGCGGCGGGCCGGCCAAGAGCGGCGTCGCGGGCGGCGGTGCTTCGTGCTGACTGGAGCGCAATGGTGACGCTGCCCATGCCAATGGGCTTGCCCATCCCCAGCTTGTGGGCCAGCCCCGGCTCCAACAATAGGCTGAATAAGAGCAACTGGAGGTCGGCATCGCTGAGGCTGCGATAGGAAACGGTGAAGGGCAAGATAGATCCTGCAGCGAGCGGCTGGACGGTGCGGGTGAAGCGGGAACGCTCGATCGTGGCTGTCGGGCCGTTGGGATGGTGGTAGTAGAACTTGCGCCCTGCCAGGTCGCCGCCCGACGTCAGGTAAAAGGCCTGGTGGTGAGGCTTCGGACTCTGGATCGCGGAGACGGTGATTCGGTCGCCGAGCATGCCGCTGTCCCCATCGCTGGTGGCTTCGCCCACCTGCACGGTTCCTGAAAATCCGGAGAGCGTGCCGCCGACTGTGCCAAACAGGCGACAGGCTGGGCAGAGGCGGTCTCCTGGCTCACAGTGCCGGTACGCACCGGGCAGGTGCGAGCGATAATCGACCGTCCAGCGCTCGTAATGGCCGTCGAATAGGGGTAGGCAGGAAAGGGAGGCGGCTTCCGCCACACTCCGTATTGCGCCGCGCAGGGCAGTGCCCCACACGAGCGGTCGCCCGTGATCGTCGGTAGGAAAGTCCGCGACGACGTGCCCCGGCCCTGCAGGCGGTTCCGCGGGACGGGAACGGCGCGGGTCGAACAAGAACAGCGGCGTCCGCACGCTGAGCAGGCAACGCAACTCGCCGCTTAGGCCGCTGAAACGGTCGTGCCCGGCGACCTGCTCCCGCACCGGCGATCCGGCGAGCGGCACGAACGTGTAGGGATTCATTCTGCGGCCTCAACGGGCACAAGGTCCAAGTACCGCACCATGTGCAGATCACCGGATGCGCGGTCTCGGTATTCGATCGCCTGAACCCCAACGCGGCTCGGCCGACCTTCAATTGGATAGTGCCAGGGCTGCCGGAAGCCGGGCTCAATCCAGGCGTCCGCCGTCTCGGCATAGCTTCCCCAGAGCAAGTAGGTGACGTCTTCCCTATCGGTAAGGGCGAGATCGAGCGTTGGGCCAACGAGCGTTGTTGCCCGCGGCGTATCGGTGAGGAGAGTTATCCGGAAGCCGGCATCGGCACGCTGGAACTGCAACTCGCAGCCTGGACCGAAGACTCTGCCGCGCAGCGCCTGGCCGAACGGCAAATCTGTCGCGTAACGAGCCCAGGTCCGGTCCGTCACCGTTTCCAGATAGGCGTACCGTAGCTCCGGAGCCAACTCTGCCAGCAATGGCGCCAGTTCCGTACTAGCGACCTGGCTGGCGTGGACGCGCGGCATCGGCGGTATTCCCTTCCCCGTCCCGACTGAGCCACGGTGACGGTCGGTAATCGCGCTCCAAATAGCGTACCAGCGCCTCCGTCAGGTCCGACCAGGGGAACTGCTGAGCCGGAAAGTGGTAGAGACGGCGGATGCCCTGCTCTTCGCGCGTCGCGCTCTGCCCGTGGGGCAGGCGGTCGTTCGGGCGGTAGCCATACCGGCCGGCGTCCGCCATGAGTGCTCCCACGCCCAGAATATCGCTGTCGGCGTCGGCAGCGCGTTCGCTGCGGACGTAGGCAAGTTCGATCGATTGGAGTTCGCCGCGGACCTGGCCCAGGCCGCGCGACTTGCCCGAGCCGAGCGGCAACCGGCCTTGCAGCAAATCTTGCACGACCAAGCAAAGGAGACCCAACTGCCAGACCTCGTAGTTCTGGATGGTGACGGCAATACCAAAGGTAACGTCCGTGACTGCCTCCAGTTCGTACCGGGAGCGAAGACTCGCCGCACCGCTGAAGCGGTCGATGCCGATGCCGTCACGGCGGACGAGGGCCGGCAGCGCCGCCCCCTGTACGTAGCCGTCGTCGGCGGTCACGCGACCAGCAAACGCGGTCGAACCAAAGGTCTTGCAGCCGGCGCACGAGTCGCGATAGGCGGTGGCCGGCGAGACGGTCTGGCGGCGATCGGTGCGCTGCAATTCGCGTTCCCGCTCCTCCAGTCGCCGGCCGCAAGAACGCTGCGGGCCGCGATCGTCCAGCGGGTTACATGCGCTGGTAGGTTGCAGCGTGCGCAGGATGCGTTCCGCCTGGTTTCGCAGGGCTCCCTTCAGGGAACTACCTGGCAGGTAGGGCTGATCCAGGCCGTCGCGGACGGTGAGGACAACGCCAACTTCGGGACCGCCGATCGTCTCGATCGCCGAGCGAATCAGCAGCGGCGCCGTCGTACTTAGCGTGCCGCTAATTCGACACGTATTGAGCAGTTGCTTATGCATCCGCCGTCTCGTTTCCGCTCTGGAAGAGCCAGGCTGTCGCCGCATCCAACCAGGCTGCCGGCGCAAGCTCGGTCATGGCGCCGTGGCGCAGATAGGCGCGCCGGTCGTCCAGCGAAGCGGTGCGAAAGTCCAGGGTCTGCACGGACTGTAGCATCATGCGGGCAACGCCAAGGCCGCGGGCGGCGCCGCCGCCGAGCGGCACTGCGCCCCGTTGCCACTCGCGCAGGGCCAGCGCGAGCAGCGCCTGATCGCTTTCGTCGAGATTGTGGGCCTCCAGACGGAAGGCAAAGCGCAGGCTTGCCGGCAGGGCTTCGTAGCTGTAATGACTGGCTTCACGGGCGACGCCGCTGTCCCGGTCAATACCGATGCCGTCCCGAATCTCGACCGGCACCGCGCTGTCGCCGGTCGGTGTAGCGTCGGAGAAGAAGAGGCGGCCCGCCAACCAGGGCGACCCAAAGAGCCGGCACGTGGAGCACAGCCGTTCTGCCAGGAGGCAGAGCAACTGTTCTTCCCGCTCCTGAGGCGTGCCGCGAAACTCACGGAGGGCGCTTTCCACGGCATGCGAGGCCGGCGACCCGGCCGGTGACGGGCAATGCTCCTCCCGGGGCGAGAGGCCACAAGCAGTGATCCCGCGCTCGCTGCCGACAACGGGGCCCAGGCGATCGACGCAGGCGCGCATAGCGCCTTTGATCGTCGTCGCCGGCACATAGGGCCGGCCACCCGCATCGCGCACGATCGGGCTGTCGACCACCAGTAGACTGCCGGCGCCGGCGCCAACGTGCAGCCCCGACGTTGCTTCCAACTGCCCTTGGAATGACCAGCGGCTCGCTATTCGCTCCAAGGAGCGCTCTCGATCAATCACGCTCTCCTCCGGTTCGTACGGCCGGCACGGGACGCGGGCCGGGACCACGGCGCGGTGCGCCCGACCGCTGCACGTCCTCGGCGAATGCCAACCGTAGCAGGTTTTCGGCGACCAGGTGTTGCGCCAGCACCGTCGCCCGCCGGCCGGCGGCGCGGTCGCTCCGTTCGTCACCGGAATCAAAGCGGAAGTCGAGCAGGAGGGCTCGCACCTGAGCCCAGAACTGCTGTTCCAGCCGTTGCTCGCTGCGCTCGGCCTGCTCCTGTTTCCGTTCGACGTAGTCCAACGCCGCACTGCCAAGGGGGTGCGCCCGGCAGACGCTGAGAAAGCCGGCAAGTTGCGCCTGTTGAATGGCCCGAGACTGCGATCGCAGCAAGCGAACGGCGACGGCCAGATCACTGCTGCCGGCATCCGGGTGAACCACCTCGGGCAAGGTCGCTGCCATTGGCCAGTCCTCGTTCGGTACTGCGGTCACTTCCGTCACCGGGCCTCCTCCTGCTGCGTCGCTTGGGTTTCCCGCGGGTCAGCCGTGCTGTTCTGCCTTGCCGGTGGCACGTCAGCATCTGGCGACGGGACGGCCAATGCCTGCTCGACCGGCTGATCGGTCGCCTCCAGTTGCACTTCCTTCGCCGGCATTTCCCGCTCCGGCGCATCTACAGCCTGCTCCGGCGCCTCCACTGTTGCCACGTCCGTTTCCGGTATCGCCGCTTCGGCGGATGCCGCTACCCCCGAAGCCTCGTCCTCAGCGGATTGTTCCGGCCGCGGTGGCGCGCCTCGGGGCCCGCGCTGGCGGGGGGGTCGAACGGCGTCACGGGCCGGGGCAGATGGGCGCGCGGCCGGCGCTGCGGGACGAGGGGCGGCGGAATCGACGGCAATCGAATAGGCGTACGACGCAGCGAGCTGGCGCACGTACAGGCGGCAGAGATCGCCGTGGGCGTCGGCGCCGCCATGCGCACCGCCGTCAAGGCGCGACTGCAGCCGGTCGAGGTCATCAAGCAGCATCGGACCGAAGTTCTCCCGACGCCAGAGCGGGTGCTTGCCCGTCTGCGTCTTGATATAGTCGGTCAGAGTACTGACCGAGGCGCTCGTCTCCGCCACCCGCTGCAAGTTCCGAATCTGGGTGCGATCCAGATAGGCGCGTCGCGCCCGCCGGCCCAGGTCGGTGGCCCGACTGCTCGCGGCGATCCAATCCGCTTGCGTCGCCAGCCAGCGTCGTCGCTGCAATGGATCCACGGAGACGCCAGTGACGTCCGTCATGCCGGTTGCTCCTGCTCCATCTCTGGTTCCTGCCAGTGCAGCGCATCACACGCTCGTAGCATACCGAAGCCTTCCTGGCGGCGCTCGCCGATGCCCTCCGCTTCCAGACGCTGGAACGCTGCGACCACATCGGCCACCGGCACGTCGCGGATACGAAAGAGCCAGCAACTGCCGGCAGGAATGGCCATGGCGTCGGGCTTCGGCAGTCCGAGCGCCGCGTTCCAGCCTTCGATGGCCGTCTCAGCCACGAACACCTGGCGCAGTTCCACCGTTCCTGCCGGCCAGCCCGCCCAGGCGCTCAAGGCGTCGGCGCTGATCGTCCTTTGCCAACGTCCGAAGGCGTCCGGCAAGAGCGCTGCGGACTGTAACGTCAGGGCCATATAACTGTAGTTTTCCGGCAGTGCAACCTCGTTTGGCGCGCCTCGCTTCACAAGCGCCGCGGTCAGTCCGGCCTGGCGGCTCGCCATGTCTTCATCCAGCGCTGCCACGTCGGTGCTCGCAATATGCACTGCCCCTAGCCCCCGCGAGCGGCCCGCGCCGACCCACAGTTGGTCATCTTGCCGGCGCAGCAGTTGCGTCACCATGTCCGCCGTACCCGTGTCCGGGAAAGCGACGATGCCCGAAAAATGCTGGCCCACGACCAGTGTCTGCCGCACCGTGACGGTGTGCTGTGCCAACTGCCGGCGACCGGTAGGCTTTCCCTCCAACGCCGTACCAACGTTGACCGATGCCTGGAGGGGACCCCCTTCTCGCCGGGCGTAGAAGCCACGCCAGGGGATGGTTCCCGGCGCCGGCAAGCGACGGCGTTCTTCCGGGCAGCGCCGGCAGGCCGCAAGCGCCTCCCGGTCCGGCGGTATCCAGCCTGGAGCGGCCGGCGGGCCATTTGCCCCGGCAGACGCTTCCTTCGCCAGGAGCGCCGCCTCCGCCGGTAGGAGCAGGTCGCCGACTCCGTGCCCGCCGTCCGCCAGAAAGCCCGGCGTGTGACCACAGGTGACGCTGCTCAATGGCAGGGGAGCGCTTGCCGCGCCGGAATCGGTGACCGGATACAAATTGCTGAAGCGCGCTTCCTCGGTGAGCGGCCGGAAGCTGGGCGCCGAGGCGTCGTTTGCGGCAAGGAAGGCGGCGGCGAGGGCGCCGCGCAACGCCGTGCCGGGAATATAGTGCAACGTCTCCGCTGCCTCACCGAGCGCCCGCCCGCCGGCGAAATGGAGGGGCGCAAGAGACTGCGCCTGCCAGTGATAGCGAACGGTCACACCGCCTCCCCGGCCAACAAGGCGCCAAGTAATTCATCAAGGTCCTGGCGGACGCCGCTCAAATGGAGATCGTTGACCGTCACAGCCACGCGGCCGAAACCGGAGGATAGGCCGCCGGCCATCCATTCCGTCCGCAGCAACGCGGCGGTGAGTACTGCCATATCCGCCTGTCCGTCATCAGCGAGCAGGCCGTGCAAGCGAGCCTGAAACGTCAACCCGACCGGCAGGGCGACGCTGGTTCCAGCCGGATCGCCGCTGCTCAGGCCTAACGAGCGATCGACGGCGCGGCGGCGGCGTGTTTCCAGGGCATCGGCCCGCCCCGGGGCTGGTGATTCCTCAAGGAGCGTCGCGTCTGCCCAAAGAACGCACGCCGCGCCTCCGGGAGCGCCGAATATACGGCAGATTGGGCACTGCGAATCGGCATCAGCTCGGCAGACGGGCAACTGCAACAGCGCGGTCATCGCCACGGCGCTCCGCCGCACTGCTCCCTTCAGAGTCGAACCAGGCAGCGTTGGCCCGGCTGCTGCCAGCGACCCGGAGAGGGCCGGCAGACGGAGTGGGCTGACGGTACGAATGACATAGTCCAGCAGGAGCGGAGTTCCCGGCACGTCAAGCCGACCTTTCCACGACCGCCGGCGTCACTTCGGCCCCTTGGCGCGAACGGGGGCTGGCCGGCGGGGCGACAGCGGTGACCCAGGGGAGGGCGGCAATAATAACGGTCCAGAGCGAGGCGTGCTCGCTCGCCGGCGTATCGGCCGACCCGACGGCCAGATCGCGTGCCACGGCAGCGAGGGCGCGGCGTTGGGGATCCGTCCAGTCGCTCGTCATCCATGAAAGCGGCCCTGGTGCGCCAACCCGCAGCGCCTCCAACATCGGCGGCACGAGTTGCGTTGCCTCCAGTCCGGTGCGGTGTAGCGTCCGCGCGTGGGCCATTGCCCGTTCCAGTTCACCGAGATTGACGCTGAGCGGCGGCTCCCCGCCGATCGCTCCAAAGCCGACCACGGAGCGCCAACTGCCGCGCGGAACTGGCGAGAGCGTGCGCCGGTAGGATTGGCGTGCCGCCGCCAGCGCCTGTTGGGCCTGGAACGCGGCGGCGCTCCAACTGACCGCCTGCGAGGCCAGACCGATGCCGGCAGCGAAGTTCAGTCGTCGCCCGTCGGTAGCGAAGGCGGATTGGGACTCGAAC
>JBPCLN010000184.1:0-9656 GCA_051003235.1 Chloroflexota bacterium
CGAGTGACACGGCGACCACCGAGATCGACACCATACACTGTTTGTCGGCAGTGTAGGGTGTGGAGAAGAGACAGGGCGGGCTCTTTCGCTTGGCTCCTCGCCCGTCGGCCCCGCAGCGGCGGCGGAGGCGGGGCGGGTCCAGACGTAGGTGTAGGGCCGCCCCGCCTCGGGCGACGCCCAGGCCGCCAGGAACTCCCGCTCCCCCAAGGACACGCCGGCGCCGGTGAGCGGGTCGTGGACACACCTCGCCAACACATGGGCTACACATAGCAGTCGTAATGCTGTCCGATCAGTACCGCCTGGGTCGGACTGAACACTGGCGTCTACCAGAGGGAACACCGGTCGACCAACCCCGCCAGAACGGCGTTTTTTCGGCCACCATCACTGCTGCTATGTGTAGCCCATGTCGCGGCGAGGTGTGTCGGTCGTGGAAGAGCACGCGGTCGCGCGCCCGGTCCAAGCCGATCACCACGACGAAGTGGTCGATGGGGGTGGCGAACCAGGAGGGATGGACCAGGGCGACCACCGGGTGACGCCGCGCCAGTTCGCTCTCCAGCAGGGAGCGGGCGGCGGTCGTGTCGGGCGCGCTGGCGGCATCAGCGGCAAGCCCCGGCGCCAGGGCGCGGATGGCGCCGGCCACCTGCCATGGCTCGCTCCCGTCGCCGATCAAGGCCGTGCCCCCCAGCAACGCCTCCGCCCGCGCCAGCGGGGCCGGGGCGTCGAAGTAGCGCGCCACCATGGCGGCGCTGGCGGGGCCGCAGGCGTAGGCCGCGACCGCGCGCCCCAGGCCGGGGACGGGGGTGAGCTGGGACACGTAGGGCACGGCGAGCGTCGGCGAGGCTGCCGCCGTCGGCACCGGGCGTGCCAGGGCGACGATGCCACACACCACCACGATCAGCGCCGCCCGCTGCCGCACCGCCACCCCTCCCGCGACAACCATACGCGCTCGCCCTGCCCGAGGCTGCCGGCCGTGTGCCCGGCAGGCAGGAGGCCGGCCGCTGTTCCGCCGCCTGCCGGGCCGCCCCGCCGGCGCAGGCCGGCTCCGTCCATCGCGCGAGGGGGAATTGGGTTTGCACAATCAATGGAACAGAAAACCGGAATAAGGGTTTGAGACAACCGAACGGTGTTGTTGTCGCCATCGCAGCGAATGGGCGATTCTCTGCGATATGCTCGTGGAGGAGGCGCCGCACGCCTCTGGCGCCCGAGCGGCTCCCGCCCCCGCGATGCTAGCGAAACGGACGCATTCTGTGCGATAGGAGCGGCCCGATGGTCCCGACCACGCTGGCGTCGGCGTCTTCGCCGACGTTCGAGCACGCCTTGGAGCGCTTTCTCGCCCGCGTGCAGTTCGCCGAACGCACACGGCAGAGCTATGCGCAGGATCTCGCGCCCCTCCGGCGCTCCCTCGGCGACCGCCCGGTGACGGCGCTCACCGGCGAGCACGCGGCAGCGTTCCTCTTCCCCTTCCAGCAGCGCGCGGCCAGCACGTTCAATCGCCGCCTGGCGGCGTTGCGCAGCTTCGTCCGCTGGTGTACCGAGCAAGGCTGGCTGAACAACGAGTCGGTCAATCGGCTGGAGCGCCGGCCGCAGCCACGAGGCGAGCCGCGGGCGCTCGATCCCAGTGCGGTCGAGGTGGTCCTGCGGGCGATTCGTGACCCCCGCGATCGGGCGCTCTTCTGGCTGATCTACGACGGTGGCTTGCGCTGCTCGGAGGCACTGGCCAGCGACATCGAAGAGATCAACTGGGGCGAGCGGGCCATTCGCATCCACGGGAAAGGCAATCAGCTCCGGGAACTGTTCTTCTCCCGCCGGGTGGCCCAGTACCTCGATACGTATCTCAAGGCCCGAGGGGAACCATGCCGGGGAGCGCTGTTCATCACCAGCCGGAAGGCCCGCTGCCCCGGCGCGCCGACCTGACGGCCGATGGCTATGCTCGACTCTCCTACCGGCAGGCCGACACGCGATGGAAGCGCTCCACGCCGGGCTGGGATCTACACCAACTCCGCCACACCGCCATCACGGTCCGGGCCGCACAATGGCTACACGGAGGTCGAACTCAAGCGCTTCAGCGGGCACCAGTCTCTGCGCAGCCTCGAGGTCTCTATCGCTGCCAATCGCGAGGCCGCCAAGCGCAAGGCACGCGAGTGGGAACGCGCCAACCACGCCAGCCTACCTTGAGCGCCAACCGGCTTATTCCGGTTTTCTGTTCCATTGAGGGCATTTCCTAACTCCTTTTCGGAGGGCTTCAGGCGTGAAATGGGCCAGTCACGGCATCCGCGACGGTCTCTCCCGGTTCGATAAAGGCCGATAAAGGGGCCACCTTGGTGCCAAACTGGCGTCAACCAGCCGCTGCAGGTAGCATCACCGGACCTATAATGGGCTATAATTCGAATTAGGAAATGCCCTCTTCCATTGATTGTCGAATGCCTGCTACTTACACTTCTCCAGAGCTTGCTGGAACTCCGTGCGTGCCTGGTCGCCGCCCTGCTTCTTCCAGTCGCTGATCACCTGGTCCAGATGGGAAATCGGCTGGTTGCCAACCACCATCTGGTTGTAGGCGTCAGTCTGCATCTTGACCAGGTTGCCGCCCTGGGCAACCCAGGTGGGTGAGTACAGCCCTTGCGTCGGGTCCGCGACCGACATCTGGATCTGGTCCGCCTCGAGTTGCTGGATGAGCTGGGCCTCTCCTGGCTGGTTGGCGAAGTAGTAGTTGACCTCGGTCGTGCCGCAGAGGTAGTTCATGCCGTTTGCCCAGTTCTGGTTACCGTTAGTAACGCTTACAGGGGCGCCGTTTACCCAGTTGAACATCTGACCTTCGATGCCGTGGTAGATGAAGTTGAACTCGTCGCTGCCGAAGGGGGCGGCGATGAAGTTCATGATACCGAGCAACTCGATGATCTTACTCTCATCCTTGATCGAACTGGGGATTGCCCCGAAGCCGTAGCTGGCGCTGCCCAGCGGGATGGCCGGCTTGCCGCCGTCGTGCCCAGGCATGATGATCGGATAGGGATTCGCCGCCGGATTGTTCTGCTTGGCCAGATAGGTCTCCGTGTTGGGCTGCCCACCGAAATTTCCCCAGCCGCCGTTGACCAGGAAGCCGGTCTTACCCGACTGATAGAGGCTTTCCCATTGGTTGGGGGTCACCGTAAGAGCATCCGGGTAGAAGGCGCCCTTGGTCCACATCGTATGGGCGAAGTTGAGCGCCGTCTTGAACTCCTCGGTCTCCAGGTCCTTGGTCAGCGAGCCATCGCTGTTTCGCCGCCAGTTGTTGGGCACCCGGAACATGCCGTTCCAGATATTGGCGTGCAGCGTATCGATGCCCCAGGTGTCCTTCTTGCCGTTGCCGTCGGGGTCGTTTTGGGAGAAGGCGACGAACATCCGCATCACGTCGTCGGCATTCTTGGGGTTGTCCACCCCCAGCTTCTGCGCCCAGTCTTTGCGATACATGCCCATCTGGCCGTTCGCGGGCTGGATCGGGTAAGGCGCACCGTAGATCTTGCCCTGGAAGGACGAACCAGTCCAGGTGACGGCGGGCAGCAGCTGCAAGTTGGGGAACTTCTTGAGGGCATCGCCGGTGAGATACGAGGTGAGGTCGTGGAAGGCCCCCTGCGCCACGAACTTCTCGAAACCGGTGGCGTTGCCGGCGCCTGTAAAGTTGACCCAGGTGATGTCGGGGAAGCTTCCGCTTGCTGCGAGGGTGAGCAGCTTGGCGGCGTAGTCGGGCGAATCAACAAGTGTCGGCTGGATCGTCACGCCGAGCCGCTTGTTGAGCTCCTGCCACCAAGGGTTCTTGTCCATCGTCGGCGGCGGCGAGCCCCATAGGATCTGGAATGTGGTGACGGTGCCGCCCTTGCCGGGTGGATTCGGCACGGTGACATACGGCTTGGGGATTTCTGTCCAGGCTAGCGGCGTGTTCGCCACCTTGGAGACGATCTGCCCCGGACGGGATGGCGGCGTGTTGGGCGGGAACTTTAGGCCGGAGACGCATGCGGCAGCGGCGGTGCCAGCTTTGCTGTTGCCGCAGGCCGCCAGCGCCCCTACCCCGGCTACGCCGAGGGCGCCCTGAAGCAAGCCCCGGCGGCCGAACCCTCGGGACATCAGCCCGTCCCTCCCCGCCTGCCCGGAACGCACAGCACTCATAATTGGCATTCTCCTTTCCTACCTTCCGATAAGCCCGGGCAGAGCGCGTGTGCTCCCCGAGCTCCTATTCGGCTTAGCCTTTGATGGATCCCGACAGCACTCCTTGGGTGAAGTAGCGCTGGAGGAATGGATAGACGATCAGGATCGGCACGGTGGCGATCACCACCACGGCCATCTGGATCGTCTCGGCGGGAGGCAACGGCTGCCCTACCTGCTGAGTGTCGGTGAGGCTCTGCCCTTGCAGGACGTAGAGCCGCAGCACGAGTTGGATGGGCCACATCGCTGTGCTGTTGAGATAGAGCAGCGCATTGAAGTAGTCCGACCACAATGCAACGCCATAGAAGAGGGCGACGACCGCCAGTACCGCTTTCGAGAGGGGCAGGATGATGCGCCAGAAGACCTGGAGGGGGTTGGCGCCGTCCATCATGGCGGCGTCCGTCACCTCGTCGGGAATATTCATGAAGAACTGCCGCACCACGATCAGGTTGAAGGCACTGATCATCCCCGGCAGGATCAGCGAGGCGTAGGTGTTGAGCAGCCCCAGGTAGCGGACCAGTAAGTAGTTGGGGATGATACCGGCGTTGAAGAGCAGCGTCGCCAGCACCAGCAGCAGGACGAACTTTGTGCCAGGCACGCGGCTGGTCCGCGAGAGTCCGTAGGCGAGCGTCGTCGTCATGATCATGCAGACCAGCGTGCCGATCACGGTCACGCCAATGCTCACTTCCAGCGCGGAGGTGACGATGCTGCCCTGGAGGATCGTCTCATACGCGCTCAGCGTCGGGTGGAGCGGGATGAGCGCGACGTTGGCGCCTTGCAGATCCCGCTCGTTGGAGAGGCTCACCGAGAGCACGTAGAGGAACGGGAAGAGCATCACCACCACGATAAGAACCAGGATGATCGCTTTTACCACACGGCCCGGAATGCTCGGGCGCTCCATCCAGAGTGGTCGGGTGTTCCTCTCCATTGCCATCAGAACACCCCTTGCTCGCCAAGCACGTGGGCGGCCTTGTTGGCCGAGATGATCAGGATGGTCCCGATCACGCCTTTAAACAGGCCGACGGCCGCGCTCAGGCCCCAGTTGCCGCCCAGGATGCCCTCGAAATACACGAAGGTGTCGAGCACCTGGCCGGCGGATGCACCGACCGCCGGCTCTTGCAGCAGGATCTGCTCGAAGCCGGTGGTCAGGATGTTGCCCAGGTTCAGGATCAAGAGCAGCACGGCAATGCCGCGGATGCCCGGCAGCGTGACGTGCCACATGCGTCGCCAGGCCGTTGCGCCGTCAACGACGGCCGCTTCGTAGAGATGTGGCTCCACTTTGGTGATGGCGGCCAAGAAGATGATCGTCCCCCAGCCGACGTTCTTCCACATGTACTGCACGACCATCATGGGCTTGAAAAGCGTCGGATTCTGCATGAGGTTAACCGTCGCCAGCCCGTGGTTTGTCAGCGCCCCGTTCAACAACCCGGCGCCGCCAAACATCGACTGCCACACGCTGACCAGGATCACCCAGCCGATAAAGTACGGGAGGTAGACGATGGACTGGAGGATCCGCTTGACGGCTCGGCTCATGACGCTATTGAGCAGCAGCGCCAGCGCAATTGTCGCCGGGAAGTAGAAGAGTACCTGGAGGCCGTTGATGATGAGGGTGTTCGTCAGCGCGGTGATAACGTTGGGATTCGTGAACAGCGCCGTGAAGTTATCAAACCCCACCCACGGGCTGCCGAAGAAGCCTAAGAATGGTGAATAGTTCTCGAACGCTACGACGTTACCGAGGAGCGGGAGGTAGCGAAACACGACGAAGAAGAGGAACCCTGGGACGACGAAGGCGTACATCCAGCGTTCCCGACGGACCTTCGCCCAAATAGGGGACTCAAATCTCCGGCGGGCTTCCTTCGACGGCCGCGCGTACGGACGGGCGACCGCTGTCGTTCCTGGCGTCGAACTCATGTCACGTCCTCTGCCCCAGCAGCCGGGTGGCTCGCGGGCGCCCCGGCTGCACTCCCCGACGCCCGCACTCGTATCCCCTCCTGGATCGTCGCGTCGCCGTGCCGGAGAAATTCAAGCCCAGGCGTCGATGCCGAGCAGCTTTCGGCCCAGGCCAGTCAGCTCGGCAGGCGACGGCCGCTGCTCTTCAATTCGGCGCGGGTCGCCCGGGAAAGCCTTCCTTAGCGGATGGGTGTTGTTCCGCCAGCTGTCAATACGCTGCCGGCGGCTCTCCTCAGTCTGTTGGCCGACCGGGTTCATACTGATGTACTGGCAGAGCCGCGGCTTGTCCGAGGTATTGTGGCCGTTCCCGTGCAGCAGAAGCGACGTCCAGACCAGCAGATCTCCGGCGGCGAGTCTCGGTTTGGTGATGGAGTAGCCGCTATAGTCCGGGTGTCGCGACTCAATCTTCGCGTGGGTTTGTGTCTTCAGGTACTCATCCAGGTGCTGGTAGGTCTCCGGGATACACTGGAATCCTCCCATATTGGGCTCCGTGTCGGTCAGGGCTAGGACGCCCTGCACATGGAATGGGATATCCGGGTAGCGCGTCATTTCCGTATCCCAGTGGATCATCCCCGGGTGGTCATATTCGGGGTGGTTGGGATTCACCGGCGGCTTGAGTCCGACGCGGTCGATCGACACGGTCAATTGGTCGCTGCCGTGAATCGCTCGGAAGATGTCGTAGAGATGAGGGTGCTGGCGATTGTCCCACATCGACTGGTAGTGGTACATCTCGACCATGCCGACAGTCCGGATGACGTCCTTCTGATACCACGTCTCCGGGTCCGTCGGATCAGCCCCGGTATGGCGCCAGATGTCGGCGATTGTTGCCGCGAGATTCTCCTTCGGCACCGCGTTATGCACGATCACGTAGCCGTACCGAGTGATCTGATCGTGCCACTCGGCCGGGCTCTGGGGATCGTGCGTCTCTGTGCTGGTCTGCGTCGCGATGCTGCTGGCCATGGTTGCTCCTCTGCTTCGTCCGCTCGAGTGCCGCCGGCGTTAGTCTCCCGTCCCCTCGCCGTTGAGGCAATTGCGTGTGCGGCGAGCACGACAGCGCCACACACGCAATCGTAGAGGCTGGTTGGCGAAGCGTCAAGGAACCATGCTCGCTGGGGTACACCCTGCTCGCTGACTCTGTGCCACGCGCTCACGGGTGCTCGTGTCAGTTATTGTACATGGCGCCAGGGGACGGCTCAGGGTGACGTCGGCGACACGACACCGGTGCCCGGCCCGAAAGGGAGGACCAGTTCGCCACGCTCGACCGACGCGGCGGGGACGTTCGGTGCCAGCTGCAGGAATCGCCGGCCGTTGAGGTCCGGGGGCCGCGCTAGGCCGTAGCTGCTGACGAGCGCAACGCCGGCCCCATCCCGGCCGTGGACACATTCGCATCGTTCCCGCATGCCGAAGCACCGATCGTTTCGTCGGCGCCCGATTTGATGCCCGCCTCATCGGCTGCACACACTTTGCTGCCCTTCGTCGCCCATACTTGCCGCTGCTGGCCCGCTCGCGACGCGGCGGGCGGGTCCGCGCGGCCCTGGTTGCCGGCCGGGTCGGTGGCGTCGGGAATGGGTTGCCGCGTGCCTCGTCTGCTCCTCGTCCTCCTCCTGTTCGCCATGTGGCGCTCGCCCGGCCCGGCCAGCGCGGCGTCCTTGTCGCCCTGTCAGTTCCGGTTCGGTTTCGCGGCACTGCACCGGCTGTTGCCGACCCAGGTCGGCGGCTGTCTGGACGATGAACAGCACGATCCGGTCACCGGCGACGCCCAGCAGCACGCGACGGGCGGCCTGCTGGTCTGGCGCCGGACCACGAACCTCGTGAGCTTCACCGACGGCCAGACGACCTGGGTGCTGGGGCCCGGCGGATTGCAGCACCGGCCCAACGACCAGCGTCTGCCGGTCGAAGGCGCCTGGCCAACCTACCTGGGCAACCCGGAGCGCACCGGCGCCAACGCCAACAGCGCCCTCGGGCCGGCGAGCGCACCGGCGCTGGTCCGGCAGTGGGCGTTCGCCACCGGCGGCGGCATCGCGGCCCAGCCGGTCGTCGTGAACGGCGTGGTCTACGTCGGCTCCTGGGACGGCAACGAGTACGCGCTGGACGCGGCCACGGGGGCGCTGCGCTGGAAGACCTTCCTGGGCGTGACCGCCAGCGGCGGGCGCTGCACTCCCGACGTCATCGGGATCACCTCCACCGCCACGGTCCAGGACGGTGTCGTCTACGTCGGCGGCGGCGACGACTTCTGGTACGCGCTGGATGCGGCCAGCGGTGCGGTCCGCTGGAAAGTGCGCACCGGCGACACCAGCGCGGCGGTGGGCGACTACAACTGGTCCAGCCCCTTCCTCTGGCAGGGCTTCGCCTACGTCGGCGTTGCCAGTATGTGTGACAACCCGCTCGCCCAGGGCAAACTGCTGCAGGTCAGCCTCCAGCAGCAGCGGATCGTGCGGACGTTCGCCGTCGTGCCGGCCGGCCAGGTTGGTGGCGGCCTCTGGACGTCGCCCGCGCTTGATCCGGCGACCAACACCGTCTACGTCACCACCGGCAATCGCCACGCCGGCGGGGAACAGCCGTACGCCGAGTCCGTCCTGGCGCTCGAGGCCACGACGCTGGCGGTCAAGGCCCAGTGGCAGCACCCCTTCAACGCCGACCTCGACGCGGACTGGGGGACGACGCCGACCCTCTTCACCGGTGCCGCCGGCCGGCCGCTGCTGGCGGTAGGGCACAAGGAGGGGGCGGTCTACACCCTGGATCGGACGAACCTTGCCGCCGGGCCGGTGTGGCAACGGCAGATTGCCGTCGGCGGGTCGTGTCCAACCTGCGGGCAGGGCACCATCGCCTCCTCGGCCTTCGGGCAGGGACGGCTCTACGTCGGCGGCGGCCAGACGGTGATTGGCGGTCAGACGGTGATTGGCGGTCAGACGGTGATTGGCGGTCAGACGGTGATTGGCGGTCAGACGGTGCCGGGGGCGGTGCGCGCGCTCGACCCGGCGACCGGACGGGTGCTGTGGGAGCACGTGACGCCCGGGCCGGTGATCGCGGCGCTCGCCTACGGCGGCGGCCTGGTGGCGGCGGGCGGGGGCGACACGCTCCAGGTGCTCGACGCCGGGAGCGGCGCGCCGCTCTTCCAATTCGCCACGACAGGGCCGATCGACGGCGCGCCGAGCATCGCCGGCGCCCAGGTGTTCGTCGGCTCGACGGACCACCACCTCTACGCCTTCGGGCTGCCGGCCGGCACGGGGTCGTAGCGTCCCGAAGCAGGGTGCGGCGCGCGACCGACGTCGCAAGGGCGGGGGGCGTGGGGCGCGGGTCCAAGGCGCGCCCATGCCGGCGGACGTTGGGGTACGGAGTGGCACGCATGTCGGTGCGGCGTCCAGGGTCACCAGTCGCCCCAGGCGCCCGAACGCCGATAGCCGGCCAGGAGCGCGAGCCCGATTACCAACTGCACTGCGCCGACGAGGCCCTGGACGAGCAGGTACCAGGTCGGCCCATCCGGCGGGAGGATCCCGGTGAGTTGGAGGAGGGCCGCCGGCACGCGCAGCACG